>JBOHTO010000016.1:0-34910 GCA_050733695.1 Gemmatimonadaceae bacterium
TGAAGCGATCCAGCGGCGCTCTCTGAATTCGGCGATGTGATCAGCGCTTCGGAACCGGGCGCTCCCACCGCGGCTCGACCGTGAATCGACCTGGAATCGCCGACAGCATCGCCGACAGCATCGCCGATCCGGGCGTCAACCCCGTCGACAGCACGCGTCGATGCTGCCGGCAAGGCGTCAGCCGGCCACCCACCCGTCGCGACAGCCTCGGGGCTGCCGCCGTTCCGCGGAAGAACACGCGGCAGGACAGCGAGAGCAGGATGGCTCCAGACTGGCAGGACCAAGGCCAGGAGCGGAAGGACGAGCACGGAGACGAGGGCGATGACCCACGCCAGATGCCGCGCAGCAGCGGAGCGTCTGCGAAGCGCGAGCGAGACCAGTGCGGCCGCCACCAGAATCACCGTGCCCTTCATGAGAAGCTCGGCCACGATCGTTCCGCCGGACTCGAGCGACAACCTGCTGGACTGAAGCGACAGGATGAGCGTGTCGATGATCATGCTTCTCCCTCCTTCCTGCTGCCGCCTTCGTCATCGGCTCTTGCCTGCTCGATCATCAGCGCGAGGCGATCCAGCTCCGCCTCCGAGAGCGATCCGTCCGCGCCGCCCAGCAGTGCCGCCACCGCCTGTTCCGCGGACCCATCAAAATACGTCGCGAGCAACTGCCGCAGCGCCGACCTTCGCGCACGAGCGCGGTTCACGGTGGCGGAGTAGACGTAGCGGGGTCCGTCCTGCACGTGGCGCACGTGCCCCTTTTCCTCGAGCACCCTGAGCATCGCGCGCACCGCGGAGTAGGACGGGGCATCGGGCAGCTCGCCGCGGACAGCGGCCGCCGTCACGCGCCCGTTCCGGTAGACTATCGCCATTATCTGCCGCTCCCTGCGGCTGAGCTGGGGCTCGTGCGACACGGGCATTGCTGTCTTCCTCCTTCGCTGTGCCGTTGCCCGAAAGTCCGCGTCCGCGGAGCGGGCGACATGCTGAAAAACCAGCATGCTGCTAGATATCTAGCATCGGCCCGGCAGCTTCGCAAGACTCCTCTCCGGGCAGCAGCCTCTACGCGCGACGCGTCGTCCTGATTCGATACGGGCGACGGGTCGCCCCTGATTCAATCGGCCGTGTAGCGCTCGACGCCCGCCGCGGTGACCCTGTGGGACACGAGTGGCAGGGGTGGCTCGGCTTCATCCGCAATCTCGATCGCCATGCCGAGCGCGGCGATCCCTTTCCCTGCCCCATCCTCGTCACGGGCAAACACGGTAGCGATCGGTTCGCCGGCCTCGACGATATCGCCCGGCTTGACCGTGATGACAAAGCCCACCGCCGGGTCGACCTCATCGTCCATTCTCGACCGCCCACCACCGAGCGCGGTTATCGCCTCACCGACGATGCGCGGCGCCACACCCGCCACGAAACCCGCGCGCGGGGCATTGTAAACCTCGCACGCCGCCGCCTGCGGCAGCGCGGCCGGGTCATCCACAACGCCCGGATTCCCGCCCTGCGCCTCGATGATCATCTGGAAGCGCTCGGCCGCCCGGCCGGTCCCTATCGCCTGCTCCAGCGCGCGGCGTGCCGCCTGGCGCGATCCCGTGTGACCGGCCAGCAGCAGCATCTCGGCGCCCAGCGCATAGGTGACTTCCATGAGATCGGGCGGCCCTTCCCCTTTCAGGGCGAGAATCGCCTCCTCCACCTCGAGCGCGTTGCCGCACGCGCGCCCCAGCGGGCGGTCCATTGCCGTGAGCAGGGCGACAACGGGGCAACCGTGCCTGGCCCCGAGCTCGATCATCGCCCTTGCGAGCGCGAGACCGGCGTCCAGCGCCGGCGTGAACGCACCTGCTCCCTGCTTGACATCGAGGACGAGCGCGCTCAACCCTTCCGCGAGCTTCTTGCTCATGATGCTGGCGGCGATGAGCGGCACCGACGTTACCGTCGCCGTGGCATCGCGCAGCGCGTACATCTTCCGGTCCGCCGGCGCAATCTCGTCGCTCTGGCCGATGAGAGCGCAGCCGATGCGTTCAACCTGTGCGCGCACCTCCGCAAGCGAGAGCGCTGTGCGGAAGCCCGGTATCGATTCCAGCTTGTCGAGCGTTCCGCCGGTGTGCCCCAGCCCTCGACCCGACATCATCGGCACGGCGACGCCCACGGAGGCGACGAGCGGTGCCAGAACGATCGACACCTTGTCGCCAACCCCGCCGGTGGAATGCTTGTCTGCGCACGGAGCCACCAGTCCCGACAGATCGAGCGAGGCACCACTCGTGAGCATTCCTTCGGTGAGAGCCGCGGTCTCGTCGGGGTCGAGTCCCCTGATGTACGCAGCCATCAGAAGGGCGGCCATCTGATAGTCGGGTATCTCGCCGGACGCGTATGCCCGCGTGAGCGTGCGCCACTCCTCCGGCAGGATCCGACCCCCGTCGCGCTTCCGCTCGATCAGCCGGCGTGCCAACATTCATCCGTCCGTGGGGTAGATTCAGGTCTGTGGTTCGCGGTTCGCGTCGCTGCACGAGCGCTCCAGCGCGCCCGACCGGTGACTCATCCCCCCTCTCGGGAGGCGATATGCTTGTTCGGACGGCGGCGATTGCCGCACTGGTCGTTTTCGCCCGACTCGCGGGCGCTCAATCTGCGGCAGCGCACGTCTCGCTTGGTGATGGAGCGAGCGAGAGCCTGAACCCGGCCGTCGCTCTCGGTCACTACGAGGCTGCGCTGGCCGCCGAGTCCGCGAACTACGAGGCGCTCTGGAAGGCCTCGCGCGAGGCCGTGGACCTGGGCGAATTCGAATCCGATGAGGCGAAGCGCACGGCCCTGTTCGCGAAGGGTGAGCGCCTTGCCCGACAGGCTGTGGAGGCGAATCCCGACGGCGCCGAGGGACATTTCTCGCTGGCGAGGGCCCTCGGACGCACCGCCCTCACGCTCGGTGTGCGCGATCGCGTGAAGTACGCCACGGAGGTTCGCGATCACGCGCTCACTGCGCTCAGGCTCGAGCCCAACCACGCCGGCGCACTGCACGTGATGGGCGTGTGGAACGCCGAGGTGATGCGTCTCAGCGGCTTCGAACGATTCTTCGCGCGCAATCTCCTCGGCGGTAAGGTTTTCGGAACGGCGAACTGGTCTGACGCTGTGAGCTACATGGAGCGTTCGGTCGCGGCGGACCCTGACCGTCTGACGCATCATCTGGATCTCGCAAGGATCTACGCCGATGTCGACGAGAAGGAGAAGGCGCGTGCCGAGTACGAATTCGTGATCAGGGCCGAGAGCACAAGCTACAACGATCCGCACTACAAGACGGCGGCCGCGAAGGAGCTGAGCGCTCTCGACTGAAGTGGCGGCGGGGTGCAAGGGGGCGCGGCACACGGCACGCGACGCCGCCGAGCCCTTCCCCCACTCCCCACCTACCGCCCCACCGTTCGGCGTCCGGCCGCGAGGGCGTCCTCGGCTTCCCAGCGGCCGCGACGCGCACTACGGCCGAGGTGGCGTGGACCGCGCCGACGAGCCCACGCCAGCTCATCGCGCAGATCCTCCCACGCGTCGCGTGCCCGCGAGCCCGCGCGCCGGGCGCCTCGCGCGATGTCGGTCCGCGTCCCCTCTCCGCTCTGCGGCGCCACGAGCAACGCCACGCCCGCCCCTATGGCCAGGCCCACGGCGAGCGCCGAAGCGATGAGGGCGATCCTGCCCCACAGACGGTCCTCGCCGTACGGCGTCCCCGAGGCCTCCGAGACGAACTCTTGTTCCACCTCGTGATCGTGCATTGCGGGGCGCCTGCGAGCCGCGCCGCCGGAGTTCTGCCGCGAGCGCGTGCGTGTGCCCGTTGTTTCGTGGACGTCTTGCATGTTCAGAGGCCTCCTCGTGTTCTGGTAAGGAACTTGCGACTGTGCGGCGATCGAGGCCAGACAGCAGCAGCGGGTGATTCACTTGCCCTGCATCGGAATCTCAACAGGCATCGTTCCCGACCGCCCGGTTCCGGAAGGCGCTCGGGATATTCGGTCCCCCCTCGGGCCACGAGCCTGCGGGACCAGCCCAGTTGCACCAAGGTTCGGGAAATCGCATGACGCCCAACGGAAAGACAGTCCTGCTGGTCGAGGACAACGAGGACAACCGCATCGTTTATTCCACGATCCTCCGGCATTACGGCTACCGTGTGACCGAAGCACTGAACGGGGAAGATGGGATTGCGAAGGCCCGATCGGAGCGGCCGGATCTGATCCTCATGGACATCTCGATCCCGATCATCGACGGCTGGGAAGCCACCCAGGTGCTCAAGCACGACCCCGAGACGAACCGCATTCCGATCATCGCGCTCACGGCTCATGCCCTGGCGTCGGACCGGGAAAAGGCCATGGAGATCGGATGCGACGGATATCTCGCCAAGCCATGCGAGCCACGTGCGGTGGTGGCGGAAGTCGAGCGCTTTCTGGGGCGTGACAATGGGAGGTGATGGCGTCCGTAGTCCGCGGATCCTCATAGTCGACGACCACGAAGACAACATCATCCTGCTGGAGGCGCGGCTCCAGGCCTGGGGATACGCGACGACAAGCGCGCGGGACGGTGAGAGCGCGATCGCGCTGGTGAAGAAGGGTCCGCCCGACCTGATCCTGCTCGACGTCATGATGCCCAGGGTCGATGGCTGCGAAGTCGCGCGCCGGATCAAGGGCGATCGCGATCTCCCGTTCATTCCGATCATCATGCAGACCGCACTCGATTCCACCGACCAGAAAGTCGAGGGACTCGAGGCCGGCGCGGACGACTACGTTACAAAGCCGATCGACTTCGCCGAACTCGAGGCACGCGTCAAATCGATGTTGCGGATCAAGCGGCTGCAGGATGAATTGGAGCTCGTGTCCAGAACCGACGCGCTGACGAAGGTGGACAACCGGCGCCACATCGAGGAGCGATTGCACGAGATGTTCGAGCATTCGCAGCGACTCAACGAGCCACTCTCCGCCGTGATGTGCGATCTGGACAGGTTCAAGGCGGTGAACGACACGTACGGACATCAGGCCGGCGATGCTGTGCTGCGCCAGTTCGCCCGGATCCTCCAGGACTCCGCGCGCGAGATCGACCGCGTGGGCCGCTACGGCGGCGAGGAGTTCACGGTTCTGTTGCCCGGCACGGTACTGGACGCGGCTGTCACGTTCGCGGAAAGGGTGCGCAAAGACCTGGACGAGCATACATTCACCTTCGCCGGCGGCACGGTGAAGCGTTCGGCCAGCTTCGGCGTCGCGGGATGGCCGCACCCGCGAGTGACGGGAGCCGAATCCCTCGTCAAGGCGGCGGACGACGCGCTCTACGTTGCGAAGGAGACGGGGCGCAACAGGGTGGTCCGCTTCGACAGCGAAGAGTTCAACGCGCACACCGGAGCAGGGGGAGGGGAAGCGGACGATGGATCGGACGGAGGCGCCGCAGAACGCAACACGGTCCGCAGAGCGGGCTGAGGATATCGAGCGGCTCGAGTCGCGCCTAGCCGAGCTGCAGCGTGAGCGCGACCACCTCGTCGCCGTCGTCGACATCCTCCAGGAGATCTCCGCCTCCCTGCACTTCGTCGACATCCTGCAGACGATCGCCCGCAAGCTGGGCGAGACGTTCGGCCTCGACCGGTGCTCCATATTTCTGGCCGGTGAGCGCGAGGAAGTGCGGCTGGTAGCGAGTTACGAGGATCCGCGCATCAGGAACCTGGTGGTCGACCTCAACCGCTATCCCGAACTCAAGCGCGCCTTCGAATCAGGGGAAACCGTATTCATCCCGGACGCTGCCAACGAGCCGATGTTGCAGAGCGTGAAACACCAGCTCGACCTGCGCAACGTGCGCTCGATAATCGTGGTGCCGATACGATGGCGGCAGACAGTCATCGGGACGATATTTCTCCGCACGGAACGCGACGCGGTCGCCTTCTCCGACAGCGATGTGCGCTTCTGCCAGGTGATTGCCTCGCTCACGGCCAAGTCCCTTCGCAACGCGCACAGGTTCGAGGCGATGGTCCGGGCGACCCAGGACGTCAGTCACGCCCAGCGGCGCGCCGAGCTCCAGCGAATTTCGCTGATCGCGTTCATCAGGCGGCTGCTCGACCGCTACACGAATACGGAAGATCACATGTGGGCCGAGACACTGCTTCCGAAGGCGTCGGACGAGGAGCTGGAGCGGCTTGTGGGGGTCGCGATACAGGTGCTCGACGAGGAATCCAAGGGCTGACACGAGGGGGACGCCGTGCTGATAAGCAGGAAGATGAACGCTGCACTGAATGAACAGATCGGCCACGAGTTCGGCGCATCGCTTCAGTACGTCGCCATCGCGACGTACTTCGATGCCGAGGGGTTGCCGGCGCTGGCGCGGCATTTCTACCGCCAGGCGACAGAGGAGCGCGACCATGCGATGCGCTTCGTGAAGTTCGTCGTCGATGCCGGCGCCGCGGTCGCGATCCCCGGCATTCCCGCCCCCAGGCCGACGTTCTCCTCTGCGGAGGAGGCGGTCAAGCTCTCGGTCGACTGGGAGATGAGCGTCACCAGACAGATCAACGGTCTCATGGACCAGGCGATCGGCGAGAACGACCACATCTCGCGCAACTTCCTGCAATGGTTCATGGAGGAGCAGCTCGAGGAGATCGCGACGATGGACACGCTGCTGCGCATGGTGCGCCGTGCCGGGGAGCAGGGACTCATGTTCGTGGAGAACTACCTCTCACAGGGGAGCAGCGGGCCGAAGCTGGAAGCGGAAACCAGCCCATCGGAGTGATTCGGGCGTACGCGCATGGCGGACACGCAGAGGGAGACCGCCGCTCGGGCCGCGTCGCTGCGCGAGACGATCGAGCGTGCCAACCACGAGTACTACGCGCTCGACGAGCCGACCTTCTCCGACCTGGAGTACGACCGGCTCTTCCGTGAGTTGCTCGAGATCGAGGGTGAACACCCGGAACTGCGCTCGCCGGACTCTCCCACGCAGCGCGTGGGTGCTGCGCCGCAGAGCCAGCTCCAGCGGCACACGCACGTCGTCCCCATGCTCTCGCTCGCCAACGCGTTCGACGATGCCGAGCTCGCGGCCTGGGAAGAACGGCTGGCCCGCATTGTTGGCGACGATGTCCGCAGGGGCGGCTACGCGGCCGAACTCAAGATCGACGGCGTCGCAGTCAGCCTCACATACGAAGCGGGCGTGCTCGTCACCGGCACCACGCGTGGCAACGGCAGGGTGGGTGAGAACGTCACTGCGAATCTGCGCACCATACGCGGGATCCCGCTCCGCCTCAGGGAAGGCGCGCATGCACCGCCTCCCGTCATCGAGATCCGGGGTGAGGTCTATCTGCCGTTCGATGGATTCGAGCGAATGAACGAGGAACGCGTGAGCGCGGGTGCATCGGTTTTCGCCAATCCCCGCAACGCGGCGGCGGGGTCGCTCAGGCAGCTCGACCCGTCAGTAACCGCATCACGTCCGCTGCGCTTCTACGGCTACGGCGCGGCCGTCCCCGCGACGGTGGGCACGGCGCCACTGCCGTTCGCAACGCAGTGGGAACTGCTGGATGCGCTGGAGCGATGGGGTGTTCCTGTTGCGCCGCACCGCGTGCGGCACCGTTCGCTCAAGGCGGTATTCACCTGGGTTCACGAGATAGAGCACGCGGCGCGCGCATCTCTCAACTTCGCGATAGACGGTGTCGTGGTGAAGGTTGATCCTTTGGCGCTGCAGCAGGAGCTGGGCGTCGTCGGGCGGCGCGAGCCGCGCTGGGCCATAGCGCGCAAGTTCGCACCGGACATCGCCGTCACGCGGCTCCTGGCGATCGCGGTGAACGTGGGCAGAACGGGCGCCCTGACACCGTTCGCCGAGCTGGAGCCGGTCGACATCGGCGGTGCGACTGTCAAGCTGGCCACGCTGCACAACGAGGACTATATCAGCGCCAAGGACCTTCGCGTCGGGGACTGGGTGCAGGTGAAGCGCGCAGGCGAGGTGATCCCGCAGGTGATTGGTCCGCTCCCGGACCGTCGCGACGGGGCACAGCACGAGTGGGCGATGCCGGAACGCTGCCCCGCCTGCAGCACGCCTGTCGAGCGGTCCGAGGGTGAGGCGGCGGTCTACTGTCCCAACGTGGCCTGTCCCGGGCGCCGTCTCGAGGGGATGGTGTACTTCGCCTCACGCCGCGCGATGGACATCCGCGGTCTCTCGTACGCGCGGATCGGTCAGCTCGTGCTGGCGGGGCTCATCGAGGACGTCGCGGACATATTCCGGCTCACGGTCGCGGACCTGACCGGCCTCGACCGATTCGCCGAGCGAAGCGCGGAGAATCTGATAGCGGCGATTGCGGCCGCGCGCGAGCGTCCGCTCTCGCGGCTGCTGAAGGGGCTCGGCATCCTTCATGTGGGCGACAGCGCGGCCGAGCTGCTCGCTCGCCACTTCGGCACGCTGGACGCCCTGGTCGCTGCTTCCGAGGAGGAACTCAGCCAGCTCCACGGTATCGGCCCGCGGATCGCCAGCACGGTGATTGCATTCTTTTCCGATCCCTCGACCAGGCGCCTCATCGAGAAGCTGCGATCGCACGGTGTCAACTTCAGCGAGCCGCGCCACGTCGCGAGCGGCGGTGCCCTGCGAGGACTCACGGTCGTCATCACAGGAACACTCCCCACTCTCTCGCGCGCCGATGTCACCGCGCTAGTCGAAGCGCATGGCGGCCGTGTGACGAACTCCGTATCCCGGGCCACCAGCTTCGTCGTCGCGGGCACTGAGGCCGGGGGCAAGCTGGAGCGCGCGAAGGCGCTCGGCGTCGAGATCATGGACGAGGCGAAGTTGCTCGCCCGTCTGGAAACATGAACCGGGCAACCCATGCCAGAGACCATCGATCTAGCGAGTCACAGGATGCTCGCACTGACACAGGCGTCGCTCGCGGCGCTGCGAGCGGCGCTCATGCGCGACGCCGGCCCCGCCGCCGCCTCGTACCTCCAGGAAGCGGGCTTCGCCGGGGGCGCAACCCTCTTTGAATCGTTCCGGAGCTGGCTCGGCGGCCGCGATGCCGGTGAGCCGGAGGATCTGGACATCGAGGAGTTCGAGCGGCACGCGTCGGCGTACTTCCACGATGCGGGATGGGGCACGCTGCACATCGGATCGCTGCGCGATACCGTCGCGACGCTCGACTCCGAGGACTGGGGTGAGGCCGACCCCACGAGCGCACTGGAGTACCCTGGCTGCCATCTGACGACGGGCATGTTTGCCGATTTCTTCGGACGTCTGGCGGAAGCGCCGCTCGCCGTGCTCGAGGTGGAGTGCCGCTCCATGGGTGCCCCGCGCTGCCGCTTTCTGCTCGGAAGCGCCGCGGTCATGGAGCACGTCTACGACGGAATGGGAGAGGGTTCCAGCTACGACGACGCCGTGGAGGCTGTGGCCTAGCCCTAGCCAAGGCTAGCCAGGCGCCGGGCCGCCTGTTCTAGTCGGACTCGTCGCCGTACGGGCCGCGATCTCGTTCGACAGCCGCCACATCGAGCGCCCCGGCGTATAGCGGGTTCTGGACCAGCTCGCCGTCCACAAGCACTTCGCGATCCCATGGAAGCACGATGGTGCTCTCCGTTGCGAGCGCGTGGTAGTCCGGCTCGTAGCTGCCCGTCCGGAATCCCACCGCGGTGCGCACCTCTGTAGCTCCGGCGTTGACGATTGCGCTCACGGCGAGCCGCATGGTCGCGCCGGAGTCACATGTCTCATCGACGAGGAGCACACGGCGACCGCGGACCTGGTGCGGCGCCTGCCCCATCACGGCCGGCGTCTCGCGAATGGCCCGCGACTGATGCTTTCGGCTGACCAGGAGGGAATGGAACTCGAGATCGAGTATGGCCGCGATCACGGCACCGGGGATGACTCCGGCATTGGCGACACCCACGACCATCTCCGGTACGTAACTCCGGGCCACCTTGAGTGCCAGCGCACGGGAGAGCTCTCCGAAGAGGGGCCACTCGACCTCGAACACGCCCTTGCTCGGGTCGACTGCATACCGTCGTGGCGACATCACTGCTCCGGTCACTCGAGGTTGATCTGCGCGCGCTGGCGAAAGCTATGACCGGGGTGCCGCTGGCGGTAGCGTCGCCGCGCTGTCGCCGGCCCCAATCACACTGACTGGCGCACGCATCCTGCACGGATCGCACGAACGAGCCATGTCCGCGCGAACGCCGCTCGGTTGATACGCGACAGGCGAGGCAATACCTTTGCGCTGTTCCGCCCGACGGGAAGCACCGTATTTCGCCGGGCCGGAACGAATCGCCTCCCGGCTCGGCCTCGTCCGTTCCCTCCCTCCCCCTCCCCCTCCCCCTCCCCCTCCCTCTGCTTCTTCCCCTTCCCCTCACCCGACCGCATCCCGCATGTCCTGGTGGAGCCGCCTCGTAGGCGGCAAGTCCGGCCGCGAACTCAAGCCGCAGCGCCTCGATTACATGAACGAGGCGTTGACGCTCGAGCGTCAGGGTGACTACGACGCCGCGCTGACGTCGTACCGGCTGGCACTCCGGGACCAGCCAAACGATCCGCGGATCCTGGAGAACATGGCCATCGCCTTTTCCCGGACCGGGCGGCTGGAGGAAGCGATTCGCTGCTATCGACGGGCGCTCGAGCTCGATCCCCGGCTGTCTGGCGCGCACTATGGACTCGCCTTCCTGCTCCTCAAACGCGGCGACACAGTGGCGGCAGAGCGACATCTCGAAGCATTCCTGGCGAAACCACCGGGCAGCGTGGAAGCAGAGCGCTGGGTTCGTCACGCGCGGACGACGTTGGAGATACTGCGGCGCGACGAGGGCTCGCCCATTCCGGAACCAGAGAGCTGAAGTGGGGAGAGTTCTCGCCGTCGTAAGCCAGAAGGGAGGCGTGGGGAAGACCACGACGGCGATAAACCTCGCCGCGGCGTCCGCGCGCCGCGGAACCCGAACGATACTTGTCGATGTCGACCCGCAGGGCGCTGTCCGCCACGGCATCGGACTCGCACCCGGGCATTCGACGGCGGGTGTCGCGGACTATCTGAACGGGGAGCGATCAGTCGGTGACGTGGTACTTCGGACCGCCCTTCCGCTGCTCGGCGTCGTGCTCGCCGGCTCCGTGAGCGAGGCCGTGCAGCACGACGGCTACCAGCATCAGGTGGCAGCCGGCAATTCGATGCGCGATCTGCTGATGACGCTCAGCCATGGGAGCCAGCTCGTCATCGTCGACACGCCGCCCGGGCTGGGCCCCATCGTGAGGCGCGTGCTGGAGGCAAGCCAACACGTCATCATCCCGCTCCAGTGCGAGCCGCTCGCGCTGCAGACGACGCCGCAGATGCTTCGCGCCCTGCAGGACATCATCGCGCTCAATGATACGCTTACGCTCGACGGGATTCTCCTGACCATGCACGATGAGAACGATCCCGTGTGCGAGCGCGTGGCGGGTTATCTCCGCTCGAACTTTCCAGCGGGCCTTCTCTTCGACATGGTGGTTCCGCGCACGAGCGCATCGAACGATGCGTTTGCAGCGGGCCAGCCGGTGGTACTGCGCTCGCCAGACGACGCGGCCGCCGCGGCCTACACGGCGCTTGCGTCGGAGCTCGCCGAGCGGTACGCATGAGTCGCGTGCGCACGGCTCTGCTCCCGGCGATCGTGCTCGCATCCGGGGTCGTTGCGTTCGGGTGCGATGAGATCGGTCTCGGTCCAACCGACGTGCTCTCCATCGAGTTCGATTCGCTCCCCTACCCGGCCGTGGTGCGCGGCGACACCCTGCGCGACGAGAACGGCGTCCCGGCGCCTCTCTTCGCCGTCGCCCTCAACGCGCAGGGCGACACCGTGACCGGAGCGGAGATCAGCTTTCTCGCGCTGGACGAGGGATTCGTGACGATATCGCCGGCGGGAATCGTGACCTCCGACGAGACCGGCACGGGCCAGGTTCGGATCGTTGCGGGGGTGGGTGGATTGCAGACGCTGCCCCTGTCGCTCCGCGTGACCAACGAGCCGGCGTTGGTGGAGGCCGCTGGCGCCGTTGCGGATACCGTCGAGCACGATCTGATCGAGCCGGTGCAATCCGATCCGCTGACAGTGACCCTGCGGAGTTCGCCGGCCGATTCGCTGGTGCGAGGGTGGATCGTACACTACGAGGTCGTCACGCCAGCCGATCCGGCCGACGTACCCGGTGCCATCGTCGCCAGTATCAACGCCCAATCGGCGAGCGACACGACCGATGAGAGCGGACAGGCGAGCCGCCGCTTCCGCGTGGACCCGCCACGGCTGCCGCCCACGGGGGTCGACACGGTGGTGATCCATGCGACCGTCCGATATCGCGGTGCGCCCATCGCGGGGAGCCCGGTCGAGTTCACCTTGCTCATCAGGCCATCGGGGTGAATAGTAGGGTCCGCACGTCTCTCTGGAGGCCGTCATGATCGCCACTGGGGGCCCTCGCCCCGACAAGCCCGGGACACTCATCCGCCTTTTCTTCGATGCAGTGGCGGCGTACGACAAGCCGGACGCACTGCAGTTCAAGCAGGGCGGCAGCTTCCGACCTATCTCGCACCGCGCGCTGGCCGAACGGGTGCGGCGAACGGCGCTCGGTCTCCGCGAGATGGGCGCCAGGCCAGGCGACCGCGTAGCGATTCTGTCGGAGAACCGTCCCGAATGGGCGATCGCCGACTACGGCTGTCTCGCTGCCGGCCTGACGGACGTGCCGATCTACCCCACTCTGCCTGCGGACCAGATCGCGTACATCCTGCGCGATTCCGGCAGCGTCGCCGTTTTCGTATCCACAGGTGAGCAGGCGGAGAAGATCGCGGAGATCCGCGACAAAGTACCCACGCTGAAAAACGTGATCGCATTCACGGACGCGCGGATCGCCGGCAGCGATCTGACTCTGGCCGAACTCGAACTGAGGGGCGCGAAGCGGGAGTCACCCGAGACGATCGCGCGGTACGAGGCCGACGCCGCCGACGTCGAGCCCGACGACGTGGCCACGCTGATCTACACGTCGGGGACGACCGGGGCGCCCAAGGGCGTCATGCTCACGCACGACAATCTGTACTCCAACGTGATGGCAGCGCGAGAGATCGTTCCCTCCGCCGGCAACGATGTGGCCCTCAGCTTCCTTCCGCTGTCGCACGTGTTCGAGCGAATGGCGGGACACTATCTCATGATGGCGACCGGGACCTCGATAGCGTATGCGGAGTCGGTGGATACCGTGCCGGTCAACATGCAGGAGGTTCGGCCGACTCTCGTGTGCTCGGTGCCACGGCTGTACGAGAAGATGTACGCCCGCGTGCTCGAGAACGCGCTCGCGGGGAGCGCCATCAAGAAGAACATCTTCTTCTGGGCGCGGCGCGTCGCCGACAGGTGGGCCGATGTCAAGCTTGCCGGGAAGGAGCCGCACGGCCTGCTGGCGATCAGGTACGGAATCGCGCAGAAGCTGGTGTTCTCCAAACTGAAGGCGCGCACCGGGGGCCGGCTGCGTTACTTCGTGTCGGGTGGCGCTCCGCTGGCGCCCGAGATCAACAAGTTCTTCTACGCCGCGGGCCTCGTGATCCTGGAAGGTTACGGGCTCAGCGAGACGTCACCGGTCATCGCGGTCAACTCGCCCGAGGCGTTCAGGATCGGAACAGTCGGGAAGCCTGTACCGGGCGTGGAGGTTCGAATCGCCGATGACGGCGAGATCCTGACACGTGGGCCGCACGTGATGAAGGGTTACTTCAACAATCCCGAGGCGACGCGCGAGGCGATCGACGGCGAGGGCTGGCTGCGCACCGGCGACATCGGCGAGCTGCGCGATGGCTTTCTCGCGATCACCGACCGGAAGAAGGACATCATCGTGACCGCTGCGGGCAAGAACATCGCCCCACAACCCATCGAGAACCGCGTCAAGACGAACAAGTACGTGACACAGGTGGTGATGATCGGGGACACGCGCAGGTTCCCGGCGATGCTCGTCGTTCCCAACTACGATCAGCTCGAGAAGTGGGCAAAGCGGCGCAACCTCATATGGACGTCACGAGCGCAGCTTCTCGCGATGCCCACGATTCAGGCGAAGATGGAAAAGGAGGTGCTCGGCGCCCTGGAGGGCCTCGCGAGCTTCGAGATGCCCAAGAAGATCGCGCTGATCGAGAACGAGTTCACGCTCGAGCGAGGCGAGCTGACGCCCACGCTCAAGGTCAAGCGGAGAGCGGTGGACCGTAACTACAAGGGCGTCATTGACAGGTTGTACGCGGATTCGAGGGCGGCGCGGGAGGGCACGGCGGTCTGACGGCACATCTCCTGCACGCCGGGGGTATCTGATGAATCGAGCCCTTGCGAGCCCGCCCGGGGCGGACGCTCGGTCGTGAATACCGTAAAGGAGTGCCAATGCGCAGGACCGGAGTTCTGATCCTCATGGCCGCGCTCGCGGTCGCCTGCAAGTCCGTTGCGGTCACCGACGAGGGGCCGGCGCACGTCGAACCAGCTAGCACGAGTTTCTGGGGAGACTGGGTGCTCGCGACGGCGCCCGATTCCACGGCTTTCGTCGGGGCCTCCATGGTGGAGATGACGCTCACGCCGTCGGCCTTTCTCATCAGGGCCACCTATCCTGCGCGCGAGCCGGCCGTGGTGAGCGGCCAGGTGACGCTCACCGAGACGGGACGCCTCACTTTCATTCCTGCCCGTACGACCGCCGCGAGCGGAATGCGCGGAGCGGCTCTGGCGTTCGTGCCCGGTGAGCCCTTGACAATGCTGGCCAGTGCGGCCGGCGGCACGCTCGTCTTCGCACCTGACGCCTCGACGTTCGTCCCGAGCTCGGTGTGGAATCGCAGGGCACAGGCAGCGGAGGCCGGGCGGGTTCCGGATACGACGAGCCAGCAGTAGCTCGGATCCGCACAAGGCGGGAGAATCAATCGCCGTCGGGAGGAACCGGCGGGCTGGATACTTCCTCCTTCGCTCTGAGCGGGAACGCGAGCGATGCGACCACGGACGCCAGCAGGACACCCGCGATGACTGCGAGCGAGAGTGCGATCGGGATGTGCACTTCGATGTAGGTGACCAGCATCTTCACCCCCACCAAGACGAGCACCGCCGAGAGACCAAGCTTGAGGAAATGGAACCTGTGAATGATCCCGGCGAGCAAGAAGTACATGCTCCGTAGCCCGAGGATGGCGAACACGTTCGACGTGTAAACCAGGAACGTGTCGGTCGTGACGGCAAAGATCGCCGGAATCGAGTCCACGGCGAAAATGAGATCTGTCGTCTCGACGAGGATGAGGACAACGAAGAGCGGCGTCGCCATGCGACGGGCCACGCCGTTCCGGTCGCTCATGGTGAAGAACTTCTGGCCGTCGTAGGCGGGGCTCACGGGTACCATGCGCCGGACCAGCTTCAGAACCGGATTCGACTCCGGCTCGATCCTCGTTTCGTCCTGCGTCGCCATCCGTATACCGGTGAAAACGAGGAATGCACCGAAGACGTAGATGACCCAGTCGAAGCGCTGGATTAGCAGCGCTCCCGCCCAGATCATCGCGCCGCGCATGATCAGCGCTCCGAAGATCCCCCAGAAGAGCACCCGGTGCTGGTACCGCGGCGGCACCCGGAAATAGGAGAAGATCAGAATGAAAACGAAGATGTTGTCGACCGATAACGCGAGCTCGATCAGGTAGCCGGTGAGGAACTCCAGACCTGCTTCGCTGCCGCGGAACAGGAAGATCCCGAGATTGAAAAGCGCTGCGAGCGCAACGACGACGACCGTCCAGCGCGATGCCTCCTTCAGGGAGACCACGTGCGCCTTGCGGTTGAAGACGCCCAGATCGACGGCGAGCATGCCGAGGACAAAGACGTTGAAGGCCACCCAGAGCCAGGTCTGATTCATCTGTCACACGTTGCAGGTGAACGAAGGCGACACGGACCGGAACAAGAAAAGACCCTCGCCCCGGAGTGGCTCTCCGATGCGAAGGTCTCGTCATGACGGGCCGGCCTGCCTGGCTACGGATCGTCCCGACCGAACCGTGCGCAGCGGCAAGGTGATCGTACCCCCCCACCCCCGCTGCGCAGTCTTGACGGCCCGGCCACCGGGTTACAATCCCGGTAGACTACTCCCCTTCTCGCGGTCCAAGTTAACCCGGCCCCTGCTTCGCGGGCAATGCGCACACAGCATCTGCGCGCTCATCGGGCACTCCTGCGACCGCCCCCCCCCCGCAACCCCCTACCCAGGGCCGGGTTGCACGCCCATCACCGCCGCGCCCTGCCGAGACTCACGACCGGGTCGTGGACTGCCACTCGTTCACCCACCCAGCAGCGCTCGTCCCGAGCGAGCTCCACCACACCCGCGGGCACCGTCGCACAAGGAGGCGCGATCAGACGGCCGCCTGATCCCTCAGCGCCGTGATGATTCGGCCGGCGGAGCACGGTGACCGCCGACTCGACCAGCGATTGCTCGACGCGCTGCTCACCAGCGCCACTGCCGAAAGCGTCAGCGGGTCCCCCGCCGAGTACAACGCCGCGGCATGATCCCGCCGCTAGCGGAACGACGCGCGGCGAAATGACAGCGGACGTCGGCGGTGCTTCCAGGATCGCTGCCGTCGGGTTGAGGAGCAACACAAGGACATCGGCCAGCGCGGCGAGCGGCTGCGACAGGGTCCCCCACGCGCCGCCGAGCACAACGATGCCCCCGGGGTCCGCAAGCGCCAACAGGGCCGCGATGCGCAGCACGTCCTCTTCGCGCGGTGCTGCGTTCGGCGCGTCACCGGCCGTCAGCTCGGCCGCGGGCGCGCTGTCGGCATCCGCCGAAGGCGCCGTCGCGGCAGCGACTTCGGAGTCGAAGTACACCGCGCCGCCGCTGATCGGATAGCGCGCCGCGCATATGGGGCATCCCAGGGAGCCCTCCACGACGTCGCGCCCCTGCATTCGCCGGAACGACCCGACCAGCCAACTGTCCTCGTGGGGATGCACGCACCGCAGCACATCGATCAGCTCGATGAACATGTCGCCCCCTCAGCGTCTCGACAGACCCGGTTCGTCGACGTCGACCGCCTGCGGTTG
This sequence comes from Gemmatimonadaceae bacterium, assembly GCA_050733695.1. GTDB lineage: Bacteria > Gemmatimonadota > Gemmatimonadetes > Gemmatimonadales > Gemmatimonadaceae > JBOHTO01. The sequence continues at coordinate 16,931 of JBOHTO010000016.1, forward strand.
CGTGAGTGCAAAGGCCAACACGCCGACGACGGCCGCGGCGTCTATTGCCGCGCGCGCGCCGAGCGATTCTTCGTTCACCCCGCGGTTCACCCCGCGGCTGAGCCCGAGTAGTGCGCGAGGCGCAGGAACTCGTCGCGCGTCTTGGCATCGTCGCGGAACGCGCCGCGCACGGCGGAGGTGATCGTCTTCGAGTTCTGCTTCTCGACGCCGCGCATCATCATGCACAGGTGCGCTGCCTCGATGACGACGCCGACTCCGCGGGGTGCCAGAACTTCCTCGACCGCGCCGGCTATCTGCTCGGTGAGGCGCTCCTGCACCTGAAGACGGCGGGCGAACACGTCGACCACACGGGGCAGCTTCGACAGTCCGATGATCCGTCCATCGGGGATGTACGCGATATGCGCCTTGCCGAAGAACGGCAGGAGATGGTGTTCGCAGAGGGAGTAGACCTCGATGTCGCGCACCATGATCATGCTCTCGTGCGGCTCCGAGAATACGGCGGCCCCGACAACCGACGCAATGTCCATGTCGTAACCGCGCGTCAACCACTGAAGCGATCGGGCCACGCGGGCTGGCGTGCGCGCCAGTCCCGGGCGCCACGGATCCTCGCCCAGCAGCTCGAGCTGTCGGCGCACCATGCCCTCCAGCTCCGCTGCAGCGTCCTGCCCCTCCCCGCCCGCTCCGCCCGCCCCGCCCGCCGACGCGCCAAGGCGGACGCCGAAAACGCGCGTCGAGCCTTCGTCCCTGACGGGAACCGCCTCGGCCGCGCGAGCGCGCTTGCCCTCAGCGTGACCATCGCGCTTTCCGTCGGCGTCGCGAGCCCGCTTCCCGTCAGCGTCGCGAGCCCGCTTTCCGTCAGCGTCCTTCATATTCGACATAATTGTTCTCGGTCTCCCACAGGCGCAGCCGCGATAGTCGGTTGGGTGCCACCGCGGGCTCGAGAACACGCCAGCAGGCGACAACAACGTTCTCCGTCGTAGGGATGATGCCGCTCATGAATTCCACTTCCACGTTCAGGTTGCGGTGATCGACCTTGTCGATCACCGCCGCCTGGACGCGCTGTTTCAGAGCGCCGAGATCGACCACGTACCCCGTACGCTTGTCGACCTCCCCCGTGACGGAGATCTCGAGCACGTAATTGTGGCCGTGCCAGTTCGGATTGTTGCACTTGCCGAAGATCGCGTCGTTCTCCTCGTCAGAGAGGCGCGGGTTGTGCACCCGATGGGCGGCGTTGAAGGTCATCCTGCGTGTGACGGTAACTTGCGGCATCATCACCTGCTGGTTCATTCCTGATGGCGGTGGCCAGTGTCCAGCCGGCCGGGCGGGCGCCTCAATGACAGCGTCGGCCGCTGGCAGGCGGGGGAGTCCGGAGACGACGAACCCCCGCGTTGGCAGGGGTCGCCGGAGGGACGGAACGAAGAGGGTTTTATGAAGCCCAGTCGAAATATGAGGCCGTCACCACGCTTCCGTCTTCCCCCGCACTGGGGGCATGACGTCGACATAGATTTCCGTGCCCACTCGGTGGACTTGTTGGCTCAAAAACTGAGCTCTTCGTTCCCTTGTTCCGGCGAAGAATATAAAGACCGGCAGGAGGCGGGTCAATCATGGACGTAGGCATCATCGCCGCAATCGCGATGCTCGTACTCTGGGCCGTCGGAACGCTGCTCGAGGCGCCCGGGTGGATTCATCTGCTGCTCACGCTTGGCATGTTCCTCCTCATGTACAGGATCGTGGTGCGCGGTACGCCCGGCTCCGACCGCGGGAAACGCCCGCGCGGCTGAGCGACTTCAGGGGACCCCAAGCTGCCCCAAGCTGCGGGGACCCCAAGCTGCGATCTCCCCGCGGGCGCGGTACTTGCCCGTATGCGCTTGCAGCGGCGCGACGACGCCGATGGTCATGACCGACATTCAGCACGAGGTGTTCCGTGGCACTCCGTGAGTTCACCGACAGCGCCGGCAAGGCGTGGAAGGTCTGGAACGTGGCGCTGGATGACATCAGTGCTTCGACCCGGGCGGAGGATTTCCTCGCCGACTGCGCGGACGGCTGGCTGTGTTTCGAGTCGGACAAGGAGAAGCGCCGGCTGATCGACTTCCCGGAAGACTGGAACACGCTGCCGGACGCAGAGCTCGAGCAGCTCTGCGCCCGGGCGCATGGGACGCCCGTCCGTCAGTCGAGCGAAACAACGGCCGAGTTCGCCCGACGGCAGGACGAGATGTTCGAGCCGGCCGACCTCGCGTCCGACGAACCGCGAACGTTCACGACGCCGGACAACCGCGTCTGGATTGTCGAGGAGTGTGCCGCTCCCCCGGGGTCCGAAGCGAGCTCGGACAAGAACATGATTCTCCGTTTCTCATCGGAGGGAGTGACGCGAGAACTCGCGCAGTATCCGGACGATTGGCGTCGCTACCTGCCGGGCCAGCTCGTGGAGCTCGCGCTCGCCGCGCACCCCGTGCACGCACACGAGACTGACGAGGACCCGCGCCAACGCCGAGACACGCAACAGGGAGGGCCGGGGCTGTAGCATCCCAGGACGGTGTTGACCTCCCGGCGCGCAGTGGACTCTGGCGCCGCTGCCGCTCAGGCCGGACCTCGAACGCGGTTTCTTCGCGACGCTTTGGCTGCCTCATGCAACGCCACCGCCATCGCGGTGATTTCCTCCCCGCGCGCGATTCGCTCTCTCCACACAGCGGGGATCCCCTCGAGCCCGTAGCAGGCCCCGGCCAACTGGCCGTAGACCGCCCCGGTGGTATCGGCATCGCCACCGAGGTTGACGGCAGCGAGTGCACCGCTCGCGAAGTCATGCGTGGTTGCGAACGCCCACAACGCTGCCTCGAGCGTGTCCACGACATACCCGCGACCGCCGCGGATCGCGGGCGGCACCTTCGTTCGGAAGGAACCTTCGGCCACGACAGCAACAGCCGGATGCAGCAGCTCGCGTTGCCACAGGTTGTCGACGGGCGTGTAGGCCGGCCCGAGCCCGAGCAAGGTCTCCTTGTCCACGCCGTTCACCGCCCCGACGATGAGCCCGGCATAGTAGCGGCACGCGTCGACCGCGGCGGCGGTCCCGTGTGTTGTACGAGAGCTATCGGCCGCGCGGTCGATCGCAAGCGCCGCATCTGCTGCGAAATAGAGCGGCACCGGCGCAAGACGCATCAGCGAACCGTTCCCGGCGGTGTCTTCCGCCGTGGGACCACTGAAACCCTCACCGGTTCGCCGGAAGCGCGCGACCGCGCGCGAGACGACTGTACCCACATCGAAGCACCTGCCGATACTCGACCAGTGCCCGTCGTCGATCCATCTGACGTAGCGGTGCATCTGGTCGGCGGCGTCGAACCCGTGCGACGCCAGCAGGCTTTCTCCGAGGCAGAGCGCCATCGACGTGTCATCGGTCCACTCTCCGGGTTCCAGACCAAACGGTCCTCCACCGACCATATCGCTGATCGGGCTGAAGGATCCGGGAGCTGTGAACTCGAGCGTGGTACCGAGTGCGTCACCCACAGCCAGTCCAACCAGCGATCCAACAAAGCGGGACCTGGCCCACGCCGCGGGGACGCTCACTCCAGACCGAACCAGGATGGCACCGCTACACCTCCCAGTTGGACAGGACGAGCCCGCTCCCGCCCCCACGTCGTTCTCCCTCGTCCGCCAGCTCGGCCGCCGGCTCGGCCGCACCTGCCAGCGTCATGCGCAGGTCGGTCCAGCGCACGCGCGCGCCGAGCGCGATCAGGCGCGAATACACGTTCTCGTACTCCCCCTGGATGCGCAGCGCAACCCTGCGCGTGCCGGAGCGGCGCGCAAAATCGCGCAGGACCGCGAGCATTGAGTCGAGCCTGTCCGCGCGCCCGAGAACGAGCTTGAGCACGCGCAGCTCCTCCCGCACGCGACCCTCCACCAGTGGAGCAGTGTGGCAGACGGCGAACCCGATCAGGCGACCGCGCTCCCGCAGCAGCACCGTTTCGCCGAGCGCGAGTTCGTTGGTCAGCCGGATCTCGCGCGTGAAATCGTACCCGGGCCGTTCAGCCGTGACGAGCGCCCGGCACTCCTCCACCGCCACATCCCGCTCGCCGAGGGGGAGGCGACCGAGCAGCAATGCGCGGTGCTCACCCGCAGCGGAGTCGAGCGTGACGGTGACCGTCAGACGGCCGGGCACGAATCCCAGCGCCGAGTAGAAGCCGATGTTGTCCATCGTGCGTGGCATCGTCTCCAGTCCGATCACGCGCGCTCCGTGCTGCCTCAGCCAGTCGACGCCGGCAACTACTATCGACTTGCCGAGGCCGGCGTCCTGATGATCCGGATGCACCGCGAGCGGCCCCATCCAGCCCTCGGTGCCGGAGCAATGTGCGACGTTGAAGGCCGCGACATCGCCCGTCTCGTCGCGCCAGAGCATCGCTCCGCCGGCCGCGTCTTCGATGGCGTAGCGCCAGACTGCCGGATTGAGTGGCGGTACGCGGACTCCGACGAGGCCATCGCGCCGATAGCGCTCCGTGAAGGCTTCACTGAAGACATGGTTGAGCGCTTCGATGTCCTCGAAGAGAGCCGGCTCGGGACCGCTCACTTCGTGCGCATGGTGCCAGCTCCTGGCGATGGCCATCAATCGCCGCCTTCGGTGCCGGAACCGCGCTCTCGGCCCGCCATGACGCGGCGGCTGGAATCAGGGCGGGCGGCGCCGGGGTCGCGCACGCCCATGCTCTCGAGCTCCCGCCCATCGCCGCCCGCGCCGCCAGCTTCCTCCCCGGCAGACACACCGCGGTCGGCCGTCCGCACGCGAGACGATCCGCTCTCGTCATCGTAGCGAACCTCTATCACGCGATCGAGGCCCTCCCGGACCGACTCGATGTGCGTGATCAGTATCACCTGCTCGAAACGATCCTGCAGGCGCCGCAGCAACTCGATGACATTTCGCCGGCGCGATTCATCGAGCGAGCCGAACACCTCGTCGAGAATGAGAAGCGAAAAGGCCTGACCGGCGCGCTCCGCGATCATCTGCGAGATCGCCAGCCGGAGGACGAGATTGGCGAGGTCCTCCTCTCCGCCCGAGATCACCGGCTTTGGAACCCCTTCTTCGAGCACGAGGATCCTGTATTCATCATCGAGCTCGAACTCCGAGTAGCGGGCATCCGTCAGCTCGGTGAGGAAGGCGCTGGCCAGTTCGGAAATCTCCGGGCGCAGAGCCTGATTCAGGTCCGTCCGGATGTCCGTGAAAGCGCGATCGAGCTCCTCATGCAGTCGCCTGTCGCGCATCAGGGCGGCGAGCCTCGCCTCGACCTGCTCCAGCTCGCGCTGCGACTTCTCCGCCGACTCACGCGCAGCACGCGCGCTGGCCTCTTCGCCCTGCGCGGCGACGACCGCAACTTCGGCCGAGCGGATGTCGGCCTGGGAACGCTCGTGGTCTGCACGGATCGCCGCGTACTCCGATTCGGAGAAGTCGATCGACGCTCGCGCAGCGGCCAGCTCCTCCAGACGTGACCGATTCCGGGTGGCCTGCAACAGTGCCTGCTCCCTGTCGTGTGCGAGTTGCGGCTCGCGATCGATCTGCGCACCGAGCCGTCCCGCGCGAGCGTCCAGGGGAGTGAGACGTTCAATTGCGTGGCGCAACTCATCGTGGCGCGCGCGATCATAACCGCCCGGAATGGCCGTCACGTCCGCGCGCACGGAGCCGATACGCTGTTCCTTGGAGGCGATGTCGCGAGCGAGCTGGGCACGTTCCTGCACCGCGAGCTGCACCTTCGCGAGCCTGCGCTCCAGTGTCCCCACGTCGCCGAAGAGCGTGCGCCGACGCTCGTCGAGCGCGCGCACATCGGCCGGCATCTCCTCGAGCTGTTCGAGACGCGACTTGTAGTAATTACCGTCCACGCGCACCGTCTCCACCTGTCCGTCGAGCAGATCGAGCACCGAGCGGAACTGGTCGCCCAGCGGTCGTGCGCACGTCGGGCAGATGCCTTCCTCTCCGGCCGCGACTATGCGTTCACGCTGCTCGCGAAGCTCGGCATACTGCACCCTCAACGCCTGCCGCCTGGTCTCCGCCTCCTGGCGGTCGCGCACCCATTCTGTGCGGCGTGCCTCCAGCGCGCCCTCCGCCTCTTCCAGCTCGCGGCGCCGCTGTTCCAGGGCTTCGGTGACTTCCTCCTCGAGCTGCGGGGCCGTATCGATTCTCGTGCGACGATCGGCGAGCCGCGAGAGTTCCTCGTCGAGCGAGCGGATGGAGTCGACCAACGCCTGCCGCCGCCCTTCCTCGCGCAGCAATTCCTCCATCTTCTGGAATTCGCCCATGATGCTGTCCAGCGGCGCGAGTTCCTCGGCGAGGCGCTCGAGCTCGGCCCGGGCATGCGCGGTGCCGGCCAGTTCGCGGTCGAGGCGGTCGAGCTCGCGCTCGGCGGACGCCGCTTCGCTCTCCGCGACGCGCAGTTCCGAGAGGATTTCCTGAAGCCGCTCGCGCCCTGCCTGCGCGCTCGCCCAGCGCGGCACTATCGCGGCGTGCACCTTCTCGATCTCCGCGCGCCGGCTTCCTGCCCCGCCAAGGCGTTCCACGGCCACCGCCAGCCGCTGACCGGCCTCGGAGAGCATGTGCGTCACCGACTCGCGATCAGGCATCCCGGAGCGCAGCCCGGATATCTCCGCCGTGATGAGCCGGCGCCGGTCGCGCACCCTCTCCTGTGCGCCCCGGAGCTTCTCGTAACCAAGCACACGTGAGAGAAAGCGCCCTCGGTCGACCGGCCCCATGGCCGCCATGACGCTCAGCTCCTTCTGCCCCGTGAAGTACGTGTTGAAGAACTCTTCCCGGCTCATCCCGAGGCGCCGTCGCAGCAGTTCCGTGACTCCCATGATCGAGTTCGCTATCGGCTCGTCGGCACCGTCGAGATAGAGTTCAGCGCTCGTCAGCGATCGACGCACCTGATACCGGTGACCCGCCAGGTCAAAATCCAGCTCGACGAGTACCGCTGCTCGGGGGTCTGCCCGGTTGAAGCGAATCGACTCGCGCTTTCCACGAGCGGCGGAATTGCCATAGAGCGCCCAGGCAATCGCCTCGAGGATCGTGGACTTGCCCGAACCGTTGGGGCCGATGACGCCCGTGAGACCGAGGTCGAACTCGATACGGGTGTCGGCGTGCTGGCGGAAGTTGACGAGCTCGAGCCGGTTCAGCCGCACTACGAAATCTCCGGCGTCATGCTCGCGACGTTCTCCTCTGCATCGGCCGCGTCGAGATAACTCAACCCGAGGTCGATGAGCGCCTCACGATCGATGTCGTTCTCGATCACGCGGCTCGCGAGACTGTCGCGTACGACATCGGTGATGCTCGGCCTCCGGCCGGGGACACCCTGTCCGTGCGCGCGGAGAAGATCCGGACGGCGCGTGTCCAGATGGAAATGCAGTGCCATGCGCCTGATCTCGCGCAGTGCCCTGTGGTCCAGACCCCGTGCAATATGGCGCGGGACGTCGCGCACGACGAGGCGAACGATGTTGTCCTCCAGTCCTTCGAGTCCGCTCCCGCCGCCCGGCGTTGCACACGCGTCGCTGATCGCCGCATCGAGCTCGGCCGACGTCATCCCCCTCGCAGAAAACGCCGGAAGATCGATCAGCCGGCGCGCTCCCGGGAGGTGATGGAAGGTGTGCGCTCCGGATGCCAGGTCGTGCTCGACGAAACCCTTGCCGGGAATCCCGGCGCCGCGTTCCTCCTCGAGCTCGCGCCAGGGATCGGCGCTCGCATATTCGATCGACCCGGAGTAGAACGCATTGGGCGCGATCTCGCGGTGCACGTGGTAGTGGCCCAGCGCCACATAGCTCCACCGCGCCGGGCCCAGTTCCTCCCGCGATATCTCGAGCGCAGCGCGGTCGGCCATCCCTGCGTGGCGCGGCAGAACGCCCCCCACCTCGCCGTGCAGGAGCAGGAGGTTGTATCGCGCCGCAGGATCAGGCACTAGCAGCGGTCGCCGTCCCATTGTATCCGGTACCGCGAGTATCGCCAGCCCGAGCTCGGGAAAGGCGAGACGTCGTGGCTCGCGATCGACGACATGGACGCCGAGCGGGGCGAAAAGGCGGAGGATGCAGCCAGTTTCCGCGACCCGTGGGGTGTCATGATTGCCTGCGATCATCACGACGATGCTATCCGCAAGCTCGCGCGTGAGGCGCGACAGCTCGTTGAAGGCGTGAAGGATCGCGGGATTCGTGGGGCGAACATTGTGGAACACATCGCCACCGATGACGATGACTTCGGGCCGAAGGTCGATGATGCGATCGATCGCGAGACGGAAGGCGCGCGCCACGTCGACTTCCCGCTGGTTCATCCCGGCTTCGGTAAGCCGCTGGAACTGGCGAAAGCCGAGATGCAGGTCGGATATGTGGACGATGCGCATTGCGACGTGATGCTGCGTGATCGGGACCGCGCCGGAGCAGCGCAAGTCGCTGTGCCGCCGTGATCTGTCTTCGATTGTCTAAAGCTGAAAGCTACGTCAGCGCTTGTCCATGGTGCGCATGCGCTGCGTCATTCGCATCTCGAAGAGCATCGGCGCACCGCCGCTCGTCTCCGGCGGTACGAGCCTCGACTGCACGGTCATGTGTGTCTGCGAGAAGGTCAGCCATCCGCGGCGGCGATCGACGATCATGTCGCCCGTGATGACACCCCGCATGGACAGCCGGAACTCGTCGGGCGCGCGCGTCAGCGTGTCGGACCGCGCCACATCACCGCGCATCGAGATGTACGCCAGCCGGCCACCCTGCGAGAGCGAATCGAGGCGAAACGTCGCGCGCAGGGTGCTGATGCCGGCACCGCCAACCGAGGCGCCGCCCGGCTGCCCGGCGAGCGGCACCTCCATCGCGCGCTGCCACGTCCCGCCAACAGGGACGGGTTCGGCCGGGAGAGTTGCCGGCATTCGCTCGATGAACGGACCGGCACGGATTCCCCCGCCACCCGTCTCGGACAGGGTGCGGGCCGACCCGTCGGGCGCGACGCGCAGCCGGACACGCTTGCCCTGCAGCATCTCGCGCGCCTGCGCGCCGAGCGATGCGGAGTCGCTCGCCGTCGTTGTCATGGTCACGGAGTCGGTGATCGAGAGCACGGTCGTCGCACCGGTGTCGCTGGAAAGCACGATCGTGCGCGCGAGCACGCGCATCGTCGTCACCACCGCCATTGTGGTGTCGCGATCCTCGCCCTCGGCGCTCCCGGCGAGCTCGACGCGCTGCTCGAGCACCGTGTGAAGAGTGTCCCCCGCCCTCGGACGGATCCGCAGCGTGATCTCCTGCGCAGACCCGATCGCGAACGGCAGGAGCGTCAGGACTCCGAGCATCGTGGTCGTGCTACGAGACCGCACCGGATTCCTCAGATGCCGTATGGATCGTCGCCCGGTGCTGATCGGACGGGCGTGACCGGCGCGCGCTCCGGCCGCTCCGCGCGAATGATCGGCCGGAGTTGAGCCAGAAAGAACTCCCGCACGCGCGGCGGCCGTCGCTGAACCGTGACGTTTCTCGCCTGCAGCACATCCTCCGGCGAATACGGAGCAGTTGCATCCTGCACCCAGCCGAGCGTGATGCCGGGATCCAGCGCCCGGAGCGACCGCAGGACCGCTGTTTCCAGCGACATGTCGGCTGCCTGCGGGAAGCGCTCGGCGCCGTCGCGTCCGGACAGGATCGCCGGGCGCGGGAAGCGCAGGAATATCGGCTGCGTGAAGTGGGGGTGGCGCACCATCAGTTGCCCCTTGTCCAGCGTTGCCAGCTTTGTTCGCGTGGCCGGACTGAGAATGGAGTAGCCCGGCGTCGCCAGCTCGTCGGGGTCCATGCGGCCGTACAGTGCCGTGCCGGAGTTGCCGACCACCCGGCGGTGCACCTGCGACCGGAACTGCTGCGCGCTGAAAAGGACGAGGCCGAGGTAGCGCCCGCGCTCCGCGATGTCCAGCAGCATCTTCCGGACGTACGTATCCTGACCATCGGCGGGAGCATATCGGTTCAACTCGTCAACGAAGACCACGACGTGGTTCACGCCGAGGTCACGCCGCTCGAGGTGCTCGCGAAGCTTGGACACGATGCGCGCAAAGATGAGATCCTGCGCGTCCTCCTCCAGCGATGCGACGTCCACAACGTACACCATCCGGTCCGCAAAGCTCCCGAACGGAAGGTCGCTCACATGTCCGTCATCGGTGACCAGGCCGGCGCAGCGGGTGGAGATGTTCGAGAGTCTGTTGCGGACCTTGCGGATCGTCGCCACGTGGTGCGTGCGCCAGTACTCGCCGGATTGTCCACGCTGCTGCTCCATACCGCGCAACACGTCACGGAACCAGCGCTCGAGATCAGCGAACGAGCTCACAGCATGTCGCTCGCTGAGCACGGGCGGGTCCGCGAATTCCCTGTCGAGAACACGCTCCTTGATGAAATCGATGAGTGCATCCGCCTTGGCATCCACGTCGTCGCGGTTGAGCAGCACCTCGGCGAACTGTAGCACCTCGCGCAACCCCCACGTGAGCGGCTGGACGTTGTGCAGCAGCGCGTCGTTGGACCTGAGCGTGTTGAGGGAGAAACCGTCAGCCTTGAACGGAGCGAAGTACCGGACGTTGGGGAACGGCCCCGGCTCTACGTTCATCTGCGCATACAGCTCGCGATCCCTGTCGGTGATCTCCCCAGGCTGATCGAGAAAGCACAGGTCCGGCCCTTTCACGTTGAAGCAGACGGCTGCGACCGATCCCTTCTGTTCCGGAAAGTGCGTGAAGAGGGATGAAAGCAGCCATTCGACCGCGCTCGTCTTGGTCGCGAGGCCGGACATGCCGGTGATATTGACATGCGCTGCCTCGGGGCCTACGAGAAAGTCGGCGTCGAGATAGATCGGCGCATCGGTTCCGCCAGCGCGGTAGACGCCGACCGGAATTCCCGTACTGGCCCCCGCTGCGAGATAGCCATCCATCCGGAGTGCGACGGCAACATCATCCGGCGTCGCGAGCGCCACACTACCCATTGGAACCGGCTGGAGCGGCTCATCGGGCACCTGTCTGAGGACGGCCGCCGTGTACAACCGTATCTCGGCGCGCTCGGTCGCCGCGAACGATGCGGACGACGGCTGGCCGTCGTGGCCCATGACGTCGTGCAGCGGTGACTGCAGATCCGTATAGCTGAAGCCCTCGACGACGATCCCGTAGATCTGCGGTATCCGTCCCTCCACCGGACGCTCACCGTCCACCCGGACGATCGTGCCGATCCCGACCGGAGAATCGAGCGCCGTCCAGAAATGGAACTCGTGCGGCGTGTTGGGTCGCCGCTCGGTGGCGACGACGCGTCCAAGGGATTCCGGCATCTCACCTGGTATGACGTGCATGGAGTGCGTGAACACGGGTGAACGTTCTCCCCGCACTCAACATATCGCGTGGAGAAACTCCTCGCAGTCGTGAACGCCGTACACCAGCCGATCCCAGCGGGCATCCGGCAGCGCCAGCGGAGTCACCTCGGCCAGCAGCCAGCGCGACACCCGGTCGGCGCGCTCCCCGAGCTCCCGAGCGTTGCCGGCCTCGGCGACCTCGACGCGGACAAGCCCCCACAGCGGATCGTGGCCGGCATGATCCCGGAGCCGCAGATACCAGCTCGCCACCGGCGTGCGGCGGGCGAAGCTGACCCGGAAAACGGTGGATCGCTCGCCGACCGTGAGGCCCAGCACGGCGCGCAGCGCAGGCCCTTCCGCGTACAGAGTCCGATGGCTCTTGACGACCCCCACGCTGTCGTGATCGCGCGCTACGCGCTCGCTTCCGGCTATACCGCCGTCGATGAGGAGGGGCCCGTGGCACCAGGCCTCCGCCAGCGATTGCTCGGCCCGCTCCCGGTCGCGCTGGACGGCGTGGACCGCGCGTTCCAGCAACTCGATGGGATGGTCCGACGGCACAGCTTCGCCGTCCAGCACGTCCGCGGCACAGCTATCCACGAGCGGGATATGCGTGCGAGCGTCCTCGGCGAAGCCGGCCGGAAGCCGCGCAAACGGTAGGTACAGGCGGCGTTCGACGAGGTGTCGCCAGGTGGACAGCCGGCGGTCACGCCGAACCCGAACGACTGCGCCCACCGTTCCGTGGACGAAGGGGATGCCGCCCAGGTAGTGCAGCACCCGGCTCCGCTGGACACCGTCGAGAAAGGCGGCGAAGCCGGTCTCAGGCTCGCCCGGTATCCGATGAGGACGAAGAATCGTCCCCTCAATGGGTTCGGCCACGGACGTTCGTGGCATTTCCACTCGCGCCGCCGGCCGATCCATCGGTGTGGCGCCGCCACCGACTGGCCGGGCGTCCGGCAGTCGGTCTCTCATGAATCGCAGAACGTCGTTCACACTTCCGCCCTGATCGGCAGATGCCTGCGTCACGGAACGGCTGCCTCACGCGTCAGCATTCGAGCTCCCTGCCGGCCTGCCGGCTATTGCTGTACGATTCAATTCCCTGTCGATCAACCCCGTCGACGTGAGTCACTGCCTGCTTCCAAACTCCTGCGAGCATTACGGAGCACGCCGGCTCGCCACCGTGACTGCCCGTGCGCCCCACCCCGCGCGCGCCGGTTGGCCGATGCTGCGCCGTTCGCACGCGCTCGTGCGCCTGGCACGCATCGCGGTCATCCTATTCGTCGTCGCCGGTTGCGACAAGGCGAGGGAACTGGCCGGAGGCAGCAGCGGAGCGCCGGCGGCGGAGCCGCCGCTTTCTGATCGCCTCGACCTCAGCGCGAAACCCGAGATCGTGTTCCAGTTGTTCGGCGAGCGCGATGAACCCAGGATGATGCCGCTGGCCGCTCTCGTCGACGGCGTTCTGAAGCCCATCGTGCTCGCGTCGAACGGATGGCGTCAGCTGGACGCGTTGTACCTGCGGCCCGGCGCGACCTACACGCTCTATCGCAGCGGTCGGGCGATCGGAACGGTCGCCGTGGAGCGCGGGATGTGGGAAGATCGAATGGAGCAGTTGTACACCCTGCCGAACTGCTTGCTGATGACGCCGATGGCATCGGTCAACATGGACGCGAGCGGCGAGCTCGGCTACGTGGTGGAGTTCATCGCCACCGCAGCCGGTCATGGCCGGTCCGCCGCTGACAAGGGTTCCCGCACGAACATGGACGCCGGCGAGGCCGAGCGCATCGCGCGTTCCGTGGGAAGCGCAGCCGCGACCGGCGCGGGGCTGGCTGGCGCTGCGATCAACGCGCTCGAGCTTGCCTCGACGTCCATAGCGGCCGGAGCGACTTCGTCGCAGACGGTCGTCGCGAGCTTCACTGACCCGAGAGCGAGCGAGCGCGCGGCGGCGGGGGAGGAGACTACCCATCTCTTCGTGATCGCCGACAGGGGCGCTGGCGGCGTCTACGAGCCCACCTTCGTGCACAAGGTGAGCGGCGATGCCGCGGACGCCGAGCAGCGCCGCTACATCGACCACCTCGATCTGACGCGCGACGGCACGGACGAGATCATTCTCGAGGTCTCGCAATACGATCGCAATCCGATGATCTCGATCCTCGGCTTCGCGAACGGCAAGTGGAGTGAGATATTCCGGTCGCGCGAGAGCTGGTGCCTGGATAGAGGGTAGGAGCAAAGCGGCCACACGGCATGGCCGGTGTGCAGCGACTGCACAACTTGGCCTCATACGGTCGGAACACCCTCGTTCACCACGCCGATAGCCACGCCGTCGTGCGTCGGCACCACGATGCCCGTGATGCGCGGATCGGTCGCGAAGCGCCGATTGAACTCGCGCACCGAGCGCGTCGGTTCGTCGTCCACCTTCGCGTCCATCACACGCCCGCCCCAGAGAGCGTTGTCGGCCATGATCAGGCCGCCCGGACGCACCAGGCGCAGCCCCCAGTCGAGATACGTCGGCAGCGGTTCCTTGTCGGCGTCGATGAAGATCGCATCGAACAGCTCGCCGTCGAGGGCGGGCAGGAGGTCCAGCGCGCGTCCGGTGCGGACTTCCACCTTCTGCGATTCACCCGCGCGCGCAATGTAGCGGAGCGCGAACTCCGCATGTGCAGCGTCGATCTCGAGCGACAGCAGTCGCCCATCGGCCGGCAGGGCGCGCGCCATCCAGATCGCCGAGTACCCGCCCAGCGTTCCAACCTCCAGCACGCGGCGCGCGCGGATGGCGACGAGCAGCACCTGCAGCAGGCGCCCCGTGTCGGGTGAGATTGCTATTGGCGGGAGCCCGCTTCGGTCTGCCTCCTCGCGCAACGCGACGAGGGTGGCATCCTCCCTGGCGAACAGAGCGGACAGGTAGTCGCTCACATCGTCGCTCATGGCTCGTCGCTCATGACCCGGGCGTGTCCCCTTACTCGATACCGATGTCCCAGGCCTGCTCCAGATCACCTCTGGAATACGCACGGAACGCGGTGAGCGTCTGCGTTCTGAGAACACCCGGGACGGTGGGAAATGTGGACGTGATCACTTCGGCGATCGTGTCGTATTCCGCTACCTTCACGATCGCGACGAGGTCCCACTCGCCCGCGACAGAGTAGACCTCGGTGACACCGTCGATTCCGGCGAGGCGGGTAGCCGCCTGCGGAATCAGCTTAGGGTCCACCTTGATGAGAACGATCGTCGTGATCACTGGGCGTTGTTGGCAGGAAATGGAGGAACGTTCAGCAGCCACAATCCGGTCAACTGGCCCCCGGGACTCACGTCGATCAGGATGTCCGAGGCCAGCCGGACGGTGCGCGCGCCAGCGGCGCGACCGAGCCGAAAATGAAAGATACTCTCGGATGTATTGGCATCGGCGATGAGTGCCGTGTCGACTTCCACCGCGTCGACGGTCGCCCGAGAGCCGCGTGCCGGAACCGCGACAGCGACGCTGTCGACGGAAGGCGGGGGGGCGAGCGACGCGAGCCGCCTCACCGGCGGCCAGACGGCGACTTCCACGGCGTGAATGCGACCAGCAGCGACATCGAGGTTGAGCCAGGAACCATCGCTGCCCTGCAGCTCCACTGTACCGGAGAGCCCACCATGCGCCGGCATCTCGTTGCGGCCTGCCTCGCCGGGGCGTTCTCGCCGAAGTGTCGCCGAGAGTATGTCGGTGTCCTCGTCCCAGCGATACTCCACGGCCGGGGGTGCGTCGTCGGGCGGCTCCATCTGGATCGCGATCTTCACGGCTCCTGCCTTCGGGGTTGGCGAGAGGGAATCTGCACCTGCCGCCGGCCGGACGCGAGCACCATTCGTTGCGCCGCAAAGCCAGTTCCTGCGACGCCGGCTCAGCTCCCTGCGCAGTACGTCGCTACGACACGCCGAACGCCCTCCAGAACCTGGCCCATGGGAGCGGCATACGAGACGCGAATCCAGTTCGGCGCCAGAAACGCCGCGCCCGGCACGACGGCCACACACTGCTCGGCCAGGAGACTCTCCGCGAAGGCGCTCCCCGTATCGGCGGTGCGAGTCCCGCGCCGGTAGCCGGCAACATCGATGAAGAGGTAGAAGGCACCCTCGGGCTCGACCACGTGCAGTCCGCCCTCATCCCGCACCACTGCGAGCGCGGCATCGCGGCGTTCCCGGAAGCTCGCGACCATCGAACCGATGGCTGCATTCGCAGCGTCCTCGTCGGTGAGCGCGGCGAGCGCTGCGTGCTGCGACACCGATGCCGCATTCGACGTGGTGTGCGACTGGAGCGCCGTCATCGCCCTGGCAACGTCGCGCGGAGCGATCGCCCAACCGATGCGCCATCCTGTCATCGCGTACGCCTTGGCCACGCCGTTGCAGACGACGAGCCGGTCGCGCGTGCCTGCGAACTCGAGCGCTGACGGTGCGGGCTCGTCATACGTGATGCGCGCGTAGATTTCATCGCTCAGCACCCACCAGTCCCGTTCGCCCGCGAGATCCAGAATCGCCCCGAGTTCGTCGTGGCTGTAGACGGCGCCCGTGGGGTTGCAGGGCGAGTTGAGGATGAGGCCGCGCGTTTGCCCGGTGGCGGCCTCCTCCAGCTCGTCGCGGGTCACCTTGAGTCCGTTCGCGCGATCTGCGAATACTGGCACGGGAGTGGCCCGCGCCAGCGCTACCATGTCATAGTAGCTCGTCCAGCCGGGCGTGGGGACGAGCACGCCATCGCCTTCGCCGAACAGGGTGAAGCAGGCGTTGAACAGTGACTGCTTGGACCCGCACGAGACTACTACATCGGCCGGGTCGACCGGCATCTCGTCCGTGACCAGACGGTTCGCGTGCTCCGAGATCGCTTCGCGCAGCTCCGTGATGCCGCCGACGGCCGTGTAATGCGTGGCACCCGCCGCGATCGCCGCTTCGGCCGCACGGCAGATGAAGGCGGGCGTCGCGAAGTCAGGCTCACCCGCGCCGAGATCGATGATGTCCTGTCCCGCTGCCCGCAGGGACCGCGCCCGCGCCGCCACGGCCATGGTCGCCGATTCCCGGATTCTGGCGACGTTCATGGACGGGCTGAAGACGCGCGCGATCATGTGCGTCGTGGCATGCATACGGTCCGGTTTGGAGTGATTCGCGGCGCCTGGCTATAATTCATCCGACGGGAACGATACAGCCGAGAAGGTCGCGACGCCACGAATCACCGAGCGGGCGAGGACACGTGGACAAGGCAGAGCAGGAAGCAACCGGGGTTACGCGAAGCCGGAACATCGTCCACACCCTTCCGTACGACGCGTCATCCATGGCGGAGGTCCTCGCCCCCGCCCTCGCACTCATCGACGGGCTTGCCGGAGCAGTTCAGCTCCTCGTCATCACTCCCGACGCGGAGACAGCCATGGCCATGGCCGCAGCGGCGCGCCGTCTCCAGGGTGCACGTGATCTGGTGATCCTGCCCCTGACGAGCCCGGCGCGCGGGCTCCGGATGCTCCGCCGCCGGCCTGCGAGCGCGGTGCTCGCAGCGCCCGCCCAACTGCTCGCCGCGATGCAGAGCTCCGCTCTCAAACTCGATGGCCTGCGACTCGTGATCCTTGCGTGGCCGGAGGAGCTGGGCGACGCGACCGTCATGGCGGCGCTGGAGTCGGTGATGGGGGAAGTGCCGAAGGATGCCGCGCGAACTCTTGTGACCAGTGTTGTCACGCCACCGGTCGAGGAGATCGCGGAACGCTACCTGCGCCGCGCGCATCGCCTCGGCGAGACATCGCACGTGGAATCCGGGGAAGCGCTGCGCGATATCGCGATACGATACGCCACGATCGCCCCGGCGGCACGCCCGGCCGTGCTACACCGTCTGCTCGACGAGCTGGATCCCGAGCGCACTGTCGTCTTCGCGCGTTCGGATGAATCGGAGGATGCCATCCGCTCCGTACTCGCGTTACTGGGATATGCGCCGGACAGTGACATGATACGCATCCGGCGGCCGGACGGTTCTGCGATGGCCACGCAGACGGAAGCGCCGGCGTACAACGGCCCATCGCTCGTGATTCTGTATGATTGCCCCGCCACGCAGGGCGAGCTCGTCGGCATTCTGGGCGATGATCAGCTCGCTGATCCCGTTCTCGTTGCGCTTGTCCAGCCACGGCAGCTTCGCGCCCTCCGCTCGATCGCCGGAGGCGGCCAGCTCTCGCCACTTGTGCCCTCCGCTCCTCTTGCGGCGGCGCGCGCCAGGGAGGAACGAATCCGCGCGGAGTTGCGCCAGGCGCTGGTGTCGGGACCGCCCGCCCGTGAGCTGCTTGCGATCGAGCCGCTGCTGGCGGATTTCGACGGCGCCGAGATCGCGGCCGCCGCACTCCGTCTGCTCGAGCGCGAGCGGTCGCGGCCCCGTGCCGAATCCGCTCCGGCGGGCGCTGGAACAGTGCAACACACGGCGGCAGTCGGAGCCGGAGCGCCCTGGGCGCGCGTCTTCGTGAACGTGGGATCGCGCGACGGCATCGGCGCCGGCGATGTGACGGGAGCGATCCTGGGCGAGGCCGGGATCGCGCGCGGGCAGATAGGCAAGATCGACGTACGCGAGAGTCACACGACCGTTGAGGTGGCAGCACCGGCCGTGGCCGCCGTCGTGACCGGACTTACGGGCAAATCGATCAAGGGGAGGCGTGCCGTCGCCCGGCTGGACCAGGAGCGCGGGAGCCGATCGCTCCGCCCCTCGTT
>JBOHTO010000017.1:0-17061 GCA_050733695.1 Gemmatimonadaceae bacterium
GGGGGGGGGGGTGGGGGGGGAGGGGCGGCGGATCCGAGCGCCGGACGGCAACGGGGCATGACGGTGCTCGGGGGGGCGGGGGGGGGGGCCGGCTCGACCGGGATTGCGAGCGCGTACGGGTCCGCACTCGCAGACACCGCCCGTCCCGCCAGGTCAGCTCACGCTGATCTCCGAGCGCCGGGTGAACTCGGCCAGCTCGCCGCGCGAGCCGACGCCGAGCTTGCCGAAGATGTTGGAGAGATGAGTGCTGACGGTTCGCGGCGATATCCCGAGTTCCTGCGCGATCTCCTTGTTGGATCTCCGCGCCACGACGAGCCGCGCGATCTCCACCTCGCGGCCCGTGAGACCCGCGGCACCGGTCACGAGCGATCGCACGGGAGGCCGGGCGCCCAGCTCGCGGAGCTGACCACGGGTTCCGTCGAGTTCCGTCATCGCCCCGAGCCGCACGAACACGTCGTGTGCGCGCCGCAGCTCGCGCATCGCTCCGTCGCGGTCGCCCGTCTCGGCAAGCGCAAGCGCCAGCCGGCGGCGGAGACGGGCTGCATCGGCAACAAATGGTATGGCCTCCAGAGCATCGATTGCCGCCCGGAGGAGAACCATCGCGCGATCGCTCTCGCCGCGCTGCATCGCGACGAGCGCGTCACATGCATCGGCCCATGCGAGTCCGAGTTTCTGCTCGAGCCGCACCGAGTCACGCCGCAGCCTCTCGCCGAGCCGCTCCGCGAGCGCGGTGTCGTTGGACCAGAGCGCGGCTTCGGCCATGATCGGGACGAGCCGGTGGATCGCCCAGACCACGTACCCTGTACGGTCGGCGATGGCGAGCCCCTGCTCGCCGATCCTGATTGCGCTCGCGTGGTCCCCGATCGCCAGGTAGTAGGCCGCCAGCCCGGTATGCGCCGGAACAACCGCATGCACATCCACCGGCCGCCTGGCGCCCTCTCCGGCCGCCGCCGCGTCGCTCGCAAGCGCGCCGTCGCACTCCGCCAATCGCCAGCTCTCGTCGATGTACGCCTTCGCCCGAACCACGTCGCCGCGTCCGAGATAGATGAGCGCCGACCACACCAGCAGCCGCGGTAGCAGCGTCCGCTGACCAAGAGTGCGCGCGAGCGCGATGGTTTGCTCCGCGAGTGCGATCCCGGACTCCCAGTCCCCGCGCCCCGACGCGTATTCGATGGCGATCTCCGCTGTCCACAACCGCAGCAGGGGCGATCGCAGCTCATCTGCGATCCGTTCACTCTCGGCGAGATGGCGCTCGATCGCCGTCGCGTTCCCGGTTAGGCCCGCGACCATCGCGAGTGCCCAGTGCACGGTGCACGCTACGCCGAGATCACGCGCCTCCCCGGCGAGTGCGATCGCGCGCACGCCGTGCTCGCGCGCGAGCTCGGCCGGCCCCGTCCAGGCGTGCAGCAGGAGCAGCGCGCGATGCACACGCGCGAGCAGGGACCTGTCGCCGAGCCGCTCGGCGATCGACAGCGCGCGTTCAACGTCGCGCTGCGCATCGACTGGTCGCCCCAGCTCCTGCAGGCAGCTCCCCTTCGCGAGCGCCACGCGCGCGAGCAGTACGTCGTCACCGGCCGCCTCGGCGGACGCAAGTGCCGCCTCGTAGAGCTCGAGCGCCTCGTCGTAGCGGCCGCTCCAGTAGCAGGCGAGGCCCATGCGCCGCTCGATCGAGGCAACCATCGCATGGTCAGCGGTCGCTCTGCCGACGATCCGCGCACGTTGCAACAGTGCGTGTGCGGCATCGTACTCCCCCAGCCGCAGACGCGCGCGCGCGAGGTCCAGGACCAGTGCCAGGGCGCTTGCCTCGGCGTCTGCGTTGCCTGCGACCGTGGCGCGATCAATCTGGTCGAGCGCCGCCCCGAGATAGTCCGCTGCCTCGCGATTCGCGTACGTCGCGAGTGCATCTTTCCCGGCAGTCCATAGATACTTCACCGCCTTGGGCGCGAGATCGACCGCCTTCGACCGAGCGAAGTGGAACGCGAGTTCTCCCGCGTGGCCGTGCGCATGCTCGCCGTAGTGGGCTTCCATCGCTTCGGCGACCGTTGCATGCAGCAACTGACCGCGCGCCAGCCCGAGATCGCCATACAGCGTTTGCTGGATGAGAGGATGCGCGAAGTCGTAAACGATGCTGCCGCCCTCGGTGCTCTCAATGAGAACCCGCTCCCGACGGAGTACATCGAGCGCTGTCAGCAGCTCCGTTCGGGGCATCGCCGTGACCGAATGCACCAGATCGAACGACGTTCTTGTTCCGATGACGGCGGCGAGATTCGCCACGGATCGCGCGGCTTCGGGCAGCCGGTCAACGCGTGCGAGGATCGCCTCGCGGATGGAGCGCGGGAGATCCAGCTCCCGTAATTCCCAACCCAGCCATGTGCCCTCATGCTCGTGGAGACGGCCCGCCTCCACCAGCGCCTTGAGAGTCTCCTCCATGAAGAACGGATTGCCGCGCGTCCAATCGTACAGCAGTGCGGTGAACTCGCGCGTAACCGTTTCCTCCACGCCGAATGTCTTTCCTACCAGCTCGCTCGTCTCCTCACGCGTCAGCGGCTCGAGCGGATGTACGCGAGCCGCACCGAGTCCTACCAGTGAACGCTCCGTCGAACGGAGCGCGGCGTTCTGGTCGCGCTCGGCGTCGTTGTAGGTGCACAGGATGACGACATGCTGCGTCGCCAGTTGCCGCGCTACGAAGTGCAGCAATTCGAGTGACGACGAGTCCGCCCACTGCAGGTTCTCCAGGATGAGGAGCAACGGCTGCTGCGCCGCGAACCGTGCGAGGAACTGCGTGAAGTTCCAGAGCAGTCGCGCCTTGAACTCCGCGGGATCGCCTCTGTCGCCGACAGCGGAGTGGTCACCGGCGGCTGGCGCGAGCGCGGGGAAGAGGACGGCGAGCTCCGCGTTCCCACCGCGCGTGAGCAGCGCCAGCTTCGCGGAATCGAACTTCGCGAGTATCGGCAGCAGCGCATCGGAGAAGAGCGCGTAGGGAACACCGGTCTCCACCGGGTATGCGCTGCCGAGGGCAACTGTCCAGCCAGATTGCGCGCACCTGTCGGCGATCGTCCTGGCGAGGCGCGTCTTCCCGATCCCGCCCTCGCCTGCGAGAAAGACAGTCCCGCCGCGCCCGCCCTCCGCGTTGTCCAGCATGGCGCCGAGCGCGGACATGTCGCGCCCTCGGCCTACCAGTGGAAGGTGCAGCAGCGGCGTAGTCATGGCGTCACGCACCCCTCCCTGGCAGGGCCTGCCCGCAAACAGTCGCAAAGGTTCACGCCGCGCGGGCGCGGGGCAAGGGACGGGCGATATGACATCACGCTCGATGCTCGGGTTCACGCCGCGCGGGCGCGGGGCAAGGAGGGGGCGTTCGCGGGTTGCGGGCGCTGTCTACAACGACGGCGACGTGATGGTCCCGGGGATCGAGAGTGCCAGGCTGCTCACCGCCGCCTCGCGAGCGGGTGAAACAGTTCGCCCGGTCGCGGCACCCGCGGCACCCGCGGCACCCGCGTCGCCCGCGTCGCCCGCGTCGCCAGAGTCGCCAGAGTCGCCAGAGTCGCGACTCATGTCACTGCGACGATGATGCGGCGGGATCACACTGCCGGCGGCGAACCTGGGGCTGGACCAGCGCGCCGGTGCGGCTGTAGCCCAGGTTCCAACTGCGCCAGTCATCCGCGGCGCGGCGCTCGGCAGCGCGGCGCACGCGCCGGGCAACGGCGCACTGCTCCGCCGCCGTGAGGCGCGGGAAAGCCGCTACAAGGGCAGGGATCGCGTCGGCGCTGAGACCGGTCAGGTACGCCACGTCGACAGCGCGCGGCGCCGTGTCTACACTGTCCGCATGGGCGTTGTCGTCTGCGGCAGCGTTCATCGCCGGGGGCAGTGCGTGTTCGAGATTCCAGCGCGCGATGAACGCGTCCGGGTTCAGGACGTTCAGCCCGGCCACAAACGCCCACCCGGAGACGACCGACCCGAAAGCGAGTCCGCGTGGGCGGCCGCGGAGTACGGTCGCGATGAATATCACGAACACGACAGCCACCCAGAACATGAACGCCGTCGCGTACAGGCGCATTTCAGTGAGCCCGTACTCGCCGGTATACAGGCGCATCCTCTGGAGCGCGGACAGCATGATCACGCTCAGCAGTAGCAGCAGAGATCCCGCGAGGCACATATATGCGCGCCGGTTCACTCCGCGTGCTCCACGAAGCATGGCGTGAACGCCGACCAGAACGGGAAACAGGAGCACCGACACGGCCACCAACTGGAAGAATCCCGTGCGCGCGTATTCCGCGTATGTCAGGCCCGCCGTCTCGCTCACGACAGCGCTGCCGCCAAACAGATAACGGAGCTGCACGAGAACGAATACGAGGAACAGCGCGTTCAGCAGTCCGAGGATGACGCCCGCCTCCACCATTCCGATCTCGGGACGGGCCCACCCCGCGATGCGCCGCCGGTGAACGGGATCGAGCAGAGCCGACCGCAGGTAACCGGCGACCCCCCACGCGAGCACGGTCGTGAAGACCACGTGCCGCGCCAGCACGTCGGTATCGAACCCCAGGGCGCGCTGCGCGATGTCGGCGAACACGGGATCTGCCGACATGAACAGGCCACCGAAAACGAGCAGCGCCGGCAGAGCGAGCAGCGCTCCTCGTCCGACGAGCGCCACGCGCTGCTTGTATCGCTCTTCCGGCACAGCCGCGGCTCGGACTTCTGCGCCGAGGAGCGGAGCGAGTCCGATCGCGACGCTACCGCCCACGCGGCCGGCCGCGCCGATGTACTCGCCGAAGCCTGAGCGCACCAGCATGGCTGGGCGTCGGGCGCGCAGCGAGAGCGAGAGCAGCGTGAACGTGACGACGAGCGCGAACATGTTGAGCACGCCCAGGAGAGGGGAGTCCCGCAGCGGAACCAGCAACGCAAAGCAGACTGCGACGGCGCACAGCCAGCCGCTGATCGCCGGGGTGCGTTCACTGGAATCGCGCGCGAGCCATAGCGTCTGCGCAGCGACCACGACGAGCCACAGGGCGAAGCCGGCGCCGCGTGGGCCGTCGGGCATGAGCGCGTCCCCCAGGACGCCGAGCGCGAGTGCTGCGGCAAGCGTGCGGGCCATGATCCGGGTGCGCGCGCTCATACGGCCGCCGCGCGCGGAAGGGCTCCGTACCGGCGCTCTCGCGAATGAAAGTCGGCCACCGCCGCCTGCAGGTTGGCGGCGGAGAAGTCGGGCCAGAGGCACGGTGTGAAGTGGAGCTCGGCGTACGCCGCCTCCCAGAGGAGGAAGTCGCTGAGCCGCTGCTCGCCGCCGGTGCGGATGAGAAGGTCCACATCTCGCGTCCGGGAATCGTGCGGTTCACCGGCGATGAGTCGCGCAAGGTCTTCGCGCGATCGATCACGTGAGAGCGCGAGGCGGCGGGCCGCGCGGTGGATGGCGTCGCGCGCTGAGTAGTCGAGCGCGATGCGCAGATGCAGCGTGCGGCCGCCAGCCGTGTCGCGCTCGGCGACCGCTACGGCGCGGAGGAGTGCCGGGCGCAGCCGATCGCGCCGGCCGATGACCGTGAGGCGCACGCCGTTGGCGATGCAGCGCTCTCGCTCGTCCGTCAGTCGGCGGCGGAAGAGTGTCATGAGTCCTTCGACTTCGGGACGTGGCCTCTTCCAGTTGTCGGAGGAGAAGGCATAGAGCGTGAGGGTGCGGATTCCCAGTGAGGGTGCGGCCTCGATGACCCTTCTCGCCGCCTGTGCGCCCGCCGCATGACCGGCTGAGCGGGCCAGTCCCCGCGCTGAGGCCCAGCGTCCGTTGCCGTCCATGATGGCAGCGACGTGGATGCCGGCATCCGTGGTGGACAGACTCGCGGTGCACAAAGCTCTTTGTTTCATAGAGTCTCCAGGCAAAAAAAGGGCGCGTGCTCAGCCCGCACGCGTGGCACGGATCAGCGCTTCCATGTGGGACAGATACTTCTCGAGCGCACGCCGGCCAGGCGCGGTGAGCCGGTACTCCGTGCGGGGGACGCGCCCCTCGAACGACTTGGTGCAGGCGATGTAGTCCGCCTCCTCCAGCTTGCGCGCGTGCACGCTGAGGTTCCCGTCGCTCGTCTTCATCAGTCGCTTGAGATCGCCGAAGCTGAGCGCATCGTTCACCGCCAGGGCGCTCACTATTCCGAGGCGGATTCGCTCGTGGATGAGCCGGTCGAGATCCAGCGGCACGCGCTCGCGCGAGTGGCCGCGAACGCTGCTGAGCGCAGGCCGCCTCTGCTCCGCGTCGGGCTCCGCGCCCGCTCCTCTGTTCCGGCGGTCGTCCCGCACCGCACGCGCCCTAGCCACCGTAGCGCCGCGCGATCAGCACGCCGAAGGCGATGTGCAGGAAGCCGAAGCCGGCCGCCATCATCAGAGGACCCGATCCGGCCGGAGTGAACAGCGCCGCCGCGCCCAGGATCATGAAGCACAGTCCCATCAGGGGTACGGGACGTACCGAGAATGCCCCGCCCGTGACGACGGCCGTCCCGTAGAGCAGCAGCCACATGCCCGGGAGCACGCCGATGGCGCCGTTGCGCAGGAGTACCAACGTGAGCAGCGCGCCGACGAGCATGGGCGGTGAGAAGCTGAGCACGAACTTGCGACCCGGTCCCGTGAGCAGCGGCACCTGCGCGTCGCGCGCCTTGAGCACGATCGCGACGGCAGACACGATCAACGCCACCGCCGCGACGGCGAGCCAGATGCCGATCTGTTGCGCGACGCTGGGCGAGTAGGCAACGCGCCACTGCGCCGCGGCCGCGCCCGCGAGCGCGATGATGCCCACAGCGACCATCCCCTTCCCGGGCACTGCGGTGAACGCTCCGGCGCTCTCCATCGTTTTCCGGATGAAGAGGAGGTTGTCCATTGCGCGCGCGTGCAGCTCCGGCTGTTCGGAGGCTGCGGCGCGGCGTGCGGGGGAGGAGGCGGGCGGGACCGGCATCACGACTCAATCTCGCCTGCGCGCTACCGCTTGTCAAGTACTTTGTCCCGCCAAGTGCGACCTACGCTCCCTGCTTCCCCTCCCGTCTCGCCCCGGATCGCAACGGAGCGCGCGGACCGGGAGGAGCGTCGCTCGCCGGAAAGCTCGACTCAACCGTCAGATCGGCCTGCTCCTCCGCGCCGAGGCTCTTCGCCCGATCCCTTCTGCTGCGCATCGCCTTCCGGGCCGGGTTCTCGTGTCTCTCGGGGATGAGCGGTTTGTCGTACTCATTCGTCCTGAACTTCTCGTTCTCTCCCCGTGTCACACCCTCGCCACCACCGGTTCTCCTCCTGCTCGCTACCACGGCCTCGCCGTGATCGATCCCGGACTCGTCCGTTCGCTTGCCAGCCATGCTGCCCTCCTGAGGGTGTGACTGGCATACCCTCAGGATCCGTGCCCGACAGGCGACCGTGCCACGCCCAGCCGACCGCGTTACCTTCCCCGCACGATGCCAGAGCTGAGTTTTCTCCGCGACATCCTCGTCCTCTTCGGGCTCAGCGTTGCCGTCGTCGTCGCCTTCCACCGCTTCGGCGTTCCGCCGATCGTCGGCTTTCTCATCACGGGCGTGCTGTGCGGCCCGTACGGCTTCGGACTCATCCAGGGAGTCCACGAGGTGGAGCAGCTCGCCGAGCTCGGCGTCGTTCTGCTGCTCTTCACCGTCGGGATAGAGTTCTCGGTCCAGCATCTGATACGGCTCCGCACCCTGCTGCTCGTGGGCGGCAGCCTGCAGGTCGGGCTCACGCTCGTCGCCACTCTCCTGATCGCCCACGCGTTCGGCGTGCCGTGGCGGATCGCCACTTTCCTGGGGATGCTCGTCACGCTGAGCAGCACGGCCATCGTCCTCCGCCTCTTCATCGAACGCGGGGAGGTCGACGCCCCGGCCGGTCGCGTGGTACTCAGCATCCTCATCTTCCAGGATCTGTGCATCGTGCCGATGGTGCTCGTGACGCCGTTCCTCGGCGGCGCGGGCGATGATCTGGCCGTCATAGGCATGGTCGCGGCCAAGGCGCTCGGCTTCGTGCTGATGGCCGTCATCGCCGCGCGGTTCCTGATCCCCTGGCTCCTTTCGCAGGTTGTGCACACGCGCAAGCGGGAGGTGTTTCTCCTCACGATCCTGCTGATCTGTCTCGGGATGGCCTGGGCGTCCTCGGCCGTTGGGCTCTCGCTGGCACTGGGCGCATTCATAGCCGGCCTCATTCTCTCGGAGTCGGAGTACAACCATCAGGCACTGGGCGAGATACTCCCGCTGCGCGAGGTGTTCAACTCGCTCTTCTTCGTGGCCATCGGGATGTTGTTCGACGTGCGCACCGTTCTGAGCGACCCTCTGCTCGTGGCGGGAGCGCTCGTCGCAGCCATCCTGCTCAAGGCGCTCATCACGACCGGCGTCGCATGGACGCTCGGGATGTCGCTCCGGGTAGCGCTCGTGGCGGGTCTGGCGATCGCGCAGATCGGAGAGTTCGCCTTCGTGCTCTCTGCGGCGGGACTTGGCGCCGGCCTGCTGGACGCACGCCTCTACCAGCTCTTTCTCGCGGTCGCCGTCGGCTCGATGGCGCTCACGCCACTGCTCATCGCGGCGGCACCACGCATCGCCGACGCGGTCGAGCGCCTGGTTCCGTCGGGACTGGCGGCGGGGCGCTCGCTTCCCGGCACCGAGCCCGACGAGAAGCTGGCGCATTTCGAGGACCACGTCATCATAGTCGGCTTCGGCATGAACGGGAAGAATCTGGCGCGCGTGCTCACGCATCTCGGCGTACCCTTCGTCGCCATCGAGATGAACCCGGAGACAGTTCGCAACGAACGCGCGGCGGGCATCCCGATTCTATACGGCGACTCGTCGCGGCGAGAGATCCTCGCGCACGCCGGCATCGGGGAAGCCCGCGTGGTCGTGGTCGCGATATCCGACCCGGGCGCCACGCGCTCCACGGTCGACGCCGTGCGCAGGATCAACCCATCGACGCACATCATCGTGCGCACGCGCTACGTGAAGGAGATGCAGGCCCTCATCGCGCTCGGAACCAACGAGGTCGTACCGGAGGAGTTCGAGACCTCCGTGGAGATCTTCTCGCGCGTACTCCAGCGCTATCTCATACCTCGCGACGTCATCGAGCGCTGCATCTCCGAT
This sequence comes from Gemmatimonadaceae bacterium, assembly GCA_050733695.1. Classification (GTDB taxonomy): domain Bacteria; phylum Gemmatimonadota; class Gemmatimonadetes; order Gemmatimonadales; family Gemmatimonadaceae; genus JBOHTO01. Next base: position 9,087 of record JBOHTO010000017.1, read on the forward strand.
GTGCGCCGCGACAGCTATCAGATGTTCCGGACGATGGCCGGAACACACAGCTCCGCGACCGGGCTGGACAGCTTTCTCGGCGATCTGTCGCTCTCGGTCTACCGAACCGAGGGCGGGAGCCCGCTGATCGGGCGCTCACTCGAAGAGTCGCAGATTCGCGTGACGAGCGGCGCCACGGTTGCGGCCATGCAAAAAGTCTCGGGTGAGACGGTTGTCAACCCGCTCGGCACGGATGTCATCTTCGAGGGGGATGTGCTGCTGCTTCTGGGCAGCTACGAGCAGTTGCAGCTCGCGGAGCCGATGTTCCGGTCTCCGCGGCCACAGGGCTCGAGACGCTCGTCTTACCGGCATGGCGCTCCGGCCCGCCCGAACGTAGAATCCTGACCGTGGCCATCATTCCGCTGTACGGGCATGGTGCGTTGAAGGAACGGCTGAAGGATGCCGTTCTTGCCGGCCGTCTGCCATCCAGTCTGCTGTTTCACGGCCCGCACGGCACGGGCAAGCAGCGGCTCGCACTCTGGCTCGGCCAGCTCCTGCTCTGCTCCGGGGCGGGCGAAGAGCACCCGTGCGGCAGGTGCCAATCCTGCCGTTACGCAGTGGAGTTGGCCAACCCGGACATCCACTGGTTCTTTCCCCGCTCTCGCCTCAGCAATGCGGACGCCGGCTCCGAAGACGTCCGCGCCGATCACGTGGAGGCGATCGGCGAACGCCTGAAGACGAATGGCCTCTATCCGCCGCCCTCGGGAAGCGACGGGATCCACGTCGCGACGGTGAGGGAGATCGTCCGCAGCGCCGCGCTCGCGCCCGCGCTCGGCCGATTCAAGGTTTTCATCATTGGCGATGCCGAACGCATGGCGTCGCAGGAAGGATCCGAACAGGCGGCCAATGCGTTCCTCAAACTGCTCGAGGAACCCCCTGACAATACGCGCGTGATCATGACGTCGAGCGAACCGGGAGCCCTGCTCCCCACCATTCGCTCGCGCGTCGTGGCCGTTCGCGTTCCTCCGCTCACCGACGGGGAGGTTCGCCGGTTCATCGAGGACCCGACGGTTGCGGCGGCCCTCGAGAAGGCGTCCGGGACTGCTCGCACCCCGGCCGACGATCTCGTCGCGCTTGCCAGCGGTGCTCCCGGTTCCCTGCTCGGAGCGGCCGGCCGCAATGCTGCGATGCGCTCGGCGCGCCAGCTCCTCGATGCGGCCACGTCCGGAGACGCATCGGCGATCTCCCGGGCCGCAATGGGCCAGGGAGCCGCGAAGGCGCGCGGAGCATTCAGCGACATGCTCGACGCCATGACAGTCCTCCTCCATGAGCGCGCCCGGAAGGCGGTTCGGAATGCCGACCACCGCCGGGCGACCGGCGCTGCGAAAGCGATGCAGGCCGTGGAACGCGCGAAGGAGCTGGCTTACGGGAATGTGAGTCCACAGCTCCTGGCCGCCTCCCTCCTGCGAAGCATCGACCGGGAGCTGCGGTGAGCGAGCTGAGCCACATTGGCCAACGCGGCGAGGCGAAGATGGTCAACGTCGCGGCGAAACCCGAATCCGAGCGGCTCGCCCGGGCCGCCGGTTCCATAAGGATGAGCTCGGCGGCCCTCGCCGCAGTGCGACAAGGGAACCTCCCGAAGGGAGACGTGTTGACAGTAGCACGCGTGGCGGGAATAATGGCCGCGAAGCGTACTGCGGAACTGATCCCGCTCTGTCATCCGTTGCCGCTCACGGAGGTCGCGATCAACATCGAGTTTGATGATGACCTGCCCGGGCTCAGAGCGGAGTGTAGTGTACGGACCGCCGCCCGGACGGGGGTGGAGATGGAGGCCATCACGGGCGTGTCTGTGACCTTGATCACTCTGTATGACATGGTCAAGGCACTAGATAGGTGTATGCTGATCGGGGATATTCGGGTGCTCGAGAAGGTGGGCGGAAAGGCCGGGAGATGGGCTCGTGAGTAGTGGCACAGCCGTTGCTTTATGAATCCTTGCAGGCGGGGCACCAGCCCCGTTCGTCGCATCATAAGACCTTGACATCAAACGACATATGACAAAATTTCGTGGAAGCTACGTACATCGTGGTGACTCCATCAGGAGGCGCAGCCAGGTCCAGCGAGCTCTTCTGCTGGCCGGCTTCGTGGCGTCCCTTGGCGCCGCCGCGGCGACCGGCCACCTCGATGAAGCCAACGCCGAGGGTACGGACGCCGAGAGGGATATCCCGTTCTACCTGTCGGGTGACAAGCGTCGGATCATGGAGGAGCTGAGCACGGCCGAGGGTGAGCTCGCGCTCGCCACTGCCCAGCTCGCCAGGGCAAACGCGATCATCGGCTTTTCTTCGGAGTGGGGGATAGGGGCCGATCTGGCACGTGACATCTACGACATAGCGCTTGCCGAGGGGATCGAGCCCGGGCTTGCCTTCAGGCTTGTCCGGGTGGAAAGCGAGTTCAACGAGCAGGCGCGCAGCCCTGTGGGCGCCGTGGGGCTCACCCAGCTCATGCCGGCCACCGCTGCCTGGTTTCAGAAGGGGGTAACGCGGGAGCAGTTGTACGACCGCGAGACGAATCTGCGGATCGGTTTTCGTTACTTGCGCGGGCTAATCGGCGAGTACGACGGCGACGTCCGACTCGCCCTGCTGGTCTACAACAGGGGCCCTGTAGCGGTCAACAGGAGCCTCCGGTCTGGGCTTGATCCAGCCAACGGGTACGCGAAGCTCGTCATGAATGGTTACGAAGGGCGGGGATATCTGGAGTAGCCGGCTCGACCGCCTCAGTTGATGCATGAAACGAGAAGGCCCCCGTCACCGGGGGCCTTCCTGTTTTCGGATCAGGAGCGGGGAATACTAATCCACGTCCCACCACACGTGCGTGGTCAGCTCATCGCCGCCGATGCTCGTTATGGCAGCCTGCAGGTTCTCGGCGTTGAAGGACTGCTCGGTGCTGGGATAGAAGAGGCGTGATGCCACCTCATCCAGAATCGCCTCCGGACCGGGCTCGAGGACCGGGACGTTAGTACGCCGGTATTCGGCAAACGCCTCCGCACCCTGACCGTACAGCGCGAGCCACTTCTGGAATGCGATCTGGTCGAGCCGTGCGGAGCCCGCAGTGTAAGCGATCTCCGGCTGAACGATGTACGCATCGATCTCGCCGCTGCTGATTCCATAATTGGGCATGTTCATGGAGGCGCGAATCCCCGCCTCGTAGTGCTCGGCCGCGCTGCCGCTGATCCAGCCGCGCTCCGCTGCCTCGGCGAGAATGAACTCGACCTCGGCGTATGTCATGAGGTGGAGCGGGGCCGCGGGATCCTCGATGAAGATCGCGCCCGGACGAGACGTGCCGGCCAGCCCGTAGACCGATGTCGCCACGGTGTTGCTGAGTCCGTTCGGAATGCCCCGGTAGCGAGTCCCCCGATAGTCGGGCTCGTCCGCATCCGTGAAAGGCTGGGCGTAAACGGCAAGCCGCGGGTCATCGAGCCCGATGAGCGTGTCGATGAGCGTCTCGCTGACCCTGTGGTCCTCGCGGCTCCGGAAGTTGGTGTACCACGGATTGTCATTGGTGCCGTCGCCGGGGAATACCAGCGTAGCGTTATCCGCGTTGTTCTCGAACACTCCGCCAGGCGCCGCCAGCGCGGCGGTGATCTCCGACTGCGCCCTGGTTGGATCGACGTCTGCCAGGCGGATGGCGTAGCGCAGGCGGAGTGAGTTCGCGAACGTCTGCCAGGCCGCCGGATCGCCGCCGTAGATCGGATCGGCGCCACCATACTCGATGCCTGATCCGGTCGACATGAGCGTCGAGGCGTCGGTAAGTGCCGCCAGCATTCCGCTGTAGATCTCCTGCTGCGTGTCATACGCCGGGGTATAGTCGGCCTCGGGCATGTCACCCTGGTTGGCCTCGGAGTAGGGGATATCGCCCCAGATGTCGGTCATTGCGCCAAAGGTCCACTGCTTCATGACGATCGCCGGGCCGGCGATCAGCGGCTGCGGCGCCGTGCCCGCTTCGTCCCCCCCGCCACTCGCCTGACGAATGACCTGGGTGAAGTCCTGCAGCGGGCCGGAGTAGAACGCTGACCACCACGCATTGATGGTCTGCGGCCTGATCTCGTACCAGTCCTCATCGATGTACTGGATCTTGGCGATGTGCTGAGTCCACAGCGACGTCATGGTGAGGTCGAATCCCGCGCCGCGGACGAGCGACACGGATGCTACCACGCCCTGCGGGAAGATGAACTCCGGATCGACGTCGACCGGTGCGTTCGGGTTGTCGTTGATATCGGTCAGACCGGAATCGCAGGCACCGGCTGCCAGTGCCAGTGCCACGCCCCCGGCCAGCGAGTACAGTTTCGTTGAGAGTCTCATTCCATATCCCCTATGAGGCCGGTTCACGGCGTGACGACGATGTTGAATCCGATGCTGCGCGCGGAGGGTAGCTGCCCGAACTCGAGACCCTGTGCGTTCCCGTTGGTGAACGCTGTTTCGGGGTCGAGGTGCGGCACATCGGTGCTGAGCCACAGGTTCCGGCCGATCAGTGACACGTACAGCGAAGAGGCGCCTACCCGGCCTGCAATCGACTCGGGGACGTTATACCCGAGCTTCATCTCGCGCAGCTTGAGGTAGCTGGCATCGAAGATGTGCGCCGAGTGAATGCCGTAGAGTGACTTGTAGAAGCTCTCCGGTGATACCTCGGTCGTGTTCGGGCTGCCGTCCTCGTTCACACCCTCGACCAGCATGCTGGACCGCCCGTCGCACTGCGTGATGAAATCGAAGTGGCTGCACGGTGTGACCGTCTCGAGCAGAACGCCCGTGTACAGACCGAACATGTTGGTCACAGAGAAGAGATCGCCGCCCTTCTTGTAGTCGAAGAGGAAGCTGAAATCCAGGTTCTTGTAGCGGAACGTGTTGTTGAGCCCCGCGTTCCAATCCGGGGCGTATCCGCCGAGTATCTTCTTGGCAGACCGCACAGGGAGACCGCCATCCAGGACCAGTCGGCCCTGATCATCGCGCAACATCTCGCTGCCGTAGAACGTTCCGTACGGCTCACCCTCGCGCGCCTCCACGGTCATTCCCCAGTACCCCGTTCCATTGAGCGAGACGGTTGCGATATCGCCATAGAGCTCGACGACCTCGTTCTCGTTCTTCGCCCACGTCGCCGTCATGTCCCACTCGAACCCGTTGTCGAGGCTGACCGGGGTGACGTTGACGAGCGCTTCCACGCCCTGGTTGCGAATGAGTCCGGCGTTGACAACGGCGTTCGTGAAACCCGTCGCGGCGGAGATGGGGGTGGCCAGGATCTGGCTGTCCGTCTCCTTGTGGTAATAGGTGAGGTCCACCAGAGCGCGTTCATCGAGGAAACGGAGCTCGGTTCCTATTTCGTAGGCCGTGGTCTGTTCCGGCTCCAGCTCGAAGTTGGGCAGGACGTTCGGCACTGCGTACCGCGGGATGCCACCGAACGGGGTGTTCGGGCTGTAAACGGCCTGAAGCTGGTATGGCGCTGCGTCGTTGCCCACACGGGCCCAGCTTGCCCGCAGCTTGCCGTAGGAGAGCACGCCTTCGAGCACCGGCATGACGTCGGTGAATATGAAGCTGCTCGACACCGACGGGTAGAAATAGGAATTGTTGTCATCCGGCAGCGTCGACGACCAGTCGTTCCTTCCCGTTACGTCGACGAAGAGGAAGTTGTTGTAGGCAAACTGCGCGGACCCCAGGAGGCTGTTGACCTGCTCCTCCTCGGCGTACGCGTCGACGATGGGAGTGACTGCCGAGTTGTTGATGTTGTACACGTCGCGAACAACGAGCGCGTTCGTGCCTTCGCTGTTGTAGCGGAAGGTCGACAGCCGCCGGCTGGCGCCCGCGTTGACCGTGAGGTTCAGCTCGGGAAGGATGTCGCGCGTGCCCGTAAGGAGCAGCTCGCCTATGCTTTCCTGGTTGTAGTACAGTTGCTCGAAGAATGCGCCGCGCTCGACGTCGTAGCCGTCCATGCCGCCGATCGTTCCCTTGTCGTAGGTGCGTTTGCGACCATCGCGATACCAGTCGGTGCCCGCGCGAACCTGGGCGCTCAGCCCTTCGGCAAACTCGTAATTCAGCGATCCGCTGCCCACAACGCGATCACGTGAATCCGAGTTCCCGTTGTTCAGCATGATCCAGTACGGATTGTTGTGATAGTTGTGGTTCCAGTTGAGCTGATTGCCGTTCTCGTCCTTGTAGTCCCGGAGCCGGTCCATACTTACCTGGCGGCCGAACCAGACGAACTGCAGCATCGGGTTGGCACCATCGTAGCCCGTGCCGGGCCGGTTCTCACCGTCGGCGTTCGTGTAGTGCACCGACGCATTGGTACTGAGTCGATCCGTGAGCCGTGCGCCGCCATTCACGGACGTTGTCAACCGCTGGAGCTCGTTGCCGGGGAACATGCCCTGCAGGTCCAGATTGGTAACCGAGAAGCGCACATTTGCGCGCTCCGAAGACGCCGACACCGCGACGTTGGTGGTGGATGTCCTACCCGTCTCGAAGAAGTTCTCGACGTTGTCCGGGTGAGCGACCCACGGCCCCTGGCCGAAGAACTGGTTGCGAATCGTGCCGTCGAGCGGCGGTCCCCAGCTCTCATCCGTGCCGTCGTTCACACCCCCGCCCGCGCCGTCGACGTACACGAACTCGCCGCCGGATCCCTGCCCGAAGGAGTTCTGGTAGTCCGGGAGGCGCAGCGGGTTCTCGAAGGTGAGCGTCTGGCTCACCGTCACGCCGAGCCCAGGCGTGGTTCCGCGGCCCGACTTGGTCGTGATGATGATCGCACCGTTCGCGGCGCGCGAACCGTACAGCGCGGCGGCGTTGGGGCCCTTGAGGACACTGACCGATGCGATGTCGTTGACGTTGATGTCCTGCACGGCGTTGCCGTAGTCGATCCCGCCGTATCCCGGGCGGGTGGCCGATGGTGCCCTGTTGTCGACGGGTACGCCGTCCACGACGAACAGCGGCTGGTTGTTCCCGGCGATGGAGTTGGCGCCGCGAATCACGATGCGCGCCGATCCTCCCTGCGGGCCGGCGTTGGTGATGCTTACGCCGGAGATCTTGCCGTTGAGTGAATTGACGAGGTTCACCTCGGGCACGGCCGCGAGCTCATCGCCCTCGACTTCCTGCACGGAGGTCCCGATCGAGCGCTCCTGCCTCTCGATGCCGAGCGCCGTCACGACCACGCCTGCCAGCTCGATGGGAGCTGTCTCCAGCGTGAAGTTCTGCGTGATGGTCCCGGCGGTGAGCGTGAGCGTGACCGTCGACGGAAGAAACCCCAGGCGCCGAGCGGTGAGTGTCACCTGCTGGCCCTGAACGCTCGCACCCGGAACGATGAACGAGTACTCGCCATCAGGTCCGGTCTGGTCACCGAGGCCCATGTCGGCGATGGCCACACTCGCGTCGGAGAGGGGTTCTCCGCCCTGGACCGTCACGCGTCCTGTAATCGTCGTCGCCTCCTGCGCAGCGACGCCTGCTGGCAGCACCAGAAGCGCCATAGCGGCAGCAATCCAGCGACTCGAACGACCTGCTCTACTCATGGATCCTCCTGCGGAAAACGCAGTGATGGAGAAACGCGGCACTCGCTCGTGTCGCTGAAAACGCGAACGCAGGCACCGGTTCCGCTGGGAACGGCGCGCACACTCACGCGTGGGTGATGTAGTCACCGGCTGCACAGCGCCTGGCCGGAAGGTGCGAGTCGGGGCGAGCCCGATTCGCAATTGCCACGGTCCGGAGACCGCGACTACCGGCGCCTGTAGACCCGCGCCGGGGTTTCGGCAGAATGGTGGATCGCCCTGCTATCGAGCTGCCGGCAACCGGAATCCTGCCGATTACCCCGCCTCGAAAGCATGCGGCGCCCTTCCTGCTCCTGCTTGTTTCTGCCCCTTCTAGATAGACAGGTGCGCGGCGCGGGTCAAGTGCACGATTCCGGATGCCGGCCGCACGCGGGCCACTGATACCGAATTAGCGTGCGGCCGACGTGGACACGAGGATCGCAC
>JBOHTO010000018.1:0-2205 GCA_050733695.1 Gemmatimonadaceae bacterium
CCTTAGGATTCACTCAAGAATAACTTCCCATTTTCGAGGCCGTCAGACCCTTGGGTAGATCGTATAGTTGCGTTTGGGCTGGACGGTGTGATGTTCGATGTCGAGCGCGTTCATTTGGGCCTTTGAGATCCGGGCGCCTGCGGCGTACGGCCGATCGACGAGGTGGGCGTTCACGCTGAGACCGGTCTCGGTTCGAGTCGACGCGGCATACGCGATGAGGGTTGCGAAGCTGTCCAGCGGTCGGCCAGCCCAGTTCTTGGAGATCTGGCTGAAGAGCCGGTGATCGATGGGATTCCACTTCGATGCTCCTGTGGGATAGTGGCAGACGGTCACGGTGAGGCTGTGAGGGTCGCATAGGCGATGCTGAAGCCAGTACCTGAAGCCGCGATTTCTGTGGCCGTTGCTCCCTCCGCCGTCTGCGAGGACGAGCAATTCGAGGGCTTCTGGATAGCGGACCTCACCCTCGTCGCGCCACCAACGCGCGAGGCTGTCGGCGGCGAACTCGGGCGTGTCATGAGAGGTGCCGACGTAGAGGGCTCCGCGGTTGGCGAGGACATCGTAGATGCCGTACGGCACGGCGCGACCGTCGGCATCAGAGGGAAAGTCGTGCGTATTCACGGGGATCGCTTCCTTGCTCCAGACCCGGCCTGGATTCTTGAAGTTGCCGATCAGCTCCTTCTTCTTCGTATCGATGGAGACGATGGGCTGCCCGTCACGAGCGAAACGCTCACGCTGCTCGGCGATGTAGCGGAACTGCTCGTCGCGGTCCGGATCGGAACGCCGAGATAGCTTCTTGTGATTGACGCGCAGCGAGAAGCGGAGTTGCTTGAGGAGGTTCGCGACGGTGTTGGGACAGACATCGATGCCCAGACGCTTCAACTCGTGTGCGATCTTCACGGTGGTGCGCCGAGTCCAGCGAAGCCCCGTCATGGGATCGCCCGCTTGATCGTATTCGAGCAGGGCCTCGATGGTCGTGATCACTTCGGGCGTTTTTTTTCCGTGCGTGGCCGGCCTGCGCCCTTGCGACGCACCCGTTCGGCCTCCACATCCTGGGCCAGCAGTTCGCGCCGGCCCCGGGCCACCGTGCCTGCGTCCAGACCGAGGAGCTCGGCGATGCGCTGGTCTCCGCCATGACCGAGCTTGAGCGATTCCAGTCCGGCATAGAGGCGTCGCTGCCTCTCGTCCAGCAGCGCGAAGAACAGCACGATCGCGGCCTTCAGCTCATCGGGAAGCACCCGCGTGCCCGCCCCGAACGCCACCAACTCGCCAGGATGGGCCATGCGCACCTGGCGCGCCCGCAACTGCGTGCGCCGGGTCGTCCGGTCCGCCGAGGTGTGCAGGAACCGGCTGGCGACCTTCTCGCGCGCGATCCGGTCCTCGCTCGCCAACTTGCGCAGCGCGTCCTTGACGCCCACGTGCAGCGTGGCTTCGAGCTCCTCCGTGAAGTACCCCGCTTCCGACTCCGCCACCAGCACCTCACAGGTGCGCACGAGTGTCCCATGCTTCGAGAACCACACCGAACGAAACGACCACAGCCCGAGCGCATCGAACCGTGCGATCTCGTCCAACGTGTAGTACTTGCCACGATGCGAATAGCTGGTCCGATGAGCGAGCTCGCGCAGTTTCCGGAACACCGTCACATCGACGTCCGTGCCCAGCGCATCCTTCAGCTCCGGCATGGTGGCGATCTTCTGCCGCTGCAGCAGTCGCCGGATCCGTTCGGCGTCCACCGGCCCTCCATGTTAGAGTTACGCCTTGTTAAGCGTAACTCTAACATCCCGGAGGCCCCCCGTCCAGGGGCATGGAAATCACCCGGCGGCCATTCGCAACGAGAGACAAACACGTAGGTTACGGACGAGCAGAGCTAGACGCTTACGCCGCTGCGTTGCGCCCGGCGCCTTTGACAGAGTTACGCCAAAACCTCGGTAGTTATTTTTGAGTCAGCCCTAAGTGAAGAGCCTGCGACGGCCCCGGTGGCGCGGCTGACGGTGAGCGGTAACGGTCAGAGCGTGCAGGAGGGCGGGACGCTGAACCTGACCATCAACCCGGGAGACGTGGTCACCTTCACGTTGGACGGCACGCGCAGCACTGCTGAGACGGGTTCGATCACGAGCTACGAGTGGTCGAGCAACGGCACGGTGACCCGCACGGGTGCGACGGCGACCTTCGGGCTGAACGCGGGCACGCACGTGATCGGCCTGAAGG
>JBOHTO010000019.1:0-24136 GCA_050733695.1 Gemmatimonadaceae bacterium
GGGGCGGCGGGAGCGGGAGCGGCGGCGACGGCGGGAGCGAAGGCGCGGCAGAACACGCAGGACGCGCACGAGGGTGTACGCCCCACCGATCCGCGGCTCCGACCCGATGAAGTGCGCCGCCATCTCAGGGAGGATCAGTTCCGGCTGTACCAGCTCATCTGGCAGCGCTTCATGGCGTCGCAGATGGCGCCGGCAATCTTCGATACGACCACCGTCGACTTCGAACTGGCGGGCGGTCGCTTCCTGTTTCGCTCCACCGGCAGCGTCATCAAGTTCCAGGGCTTCCTCGCTCTCTATCGCGAGGCGCGCGAGGAGGGCGAGGGCCGCGCGCTCGAGGATGAGCAGGCGCTGCCCGTCGTCGACCGGGGCGAGTTCATCCCGGTGGAATCGGTGACGCCGAGCCAGCACTTCACCGAGCCGCCGCCGCGCTTCTCCGAGGCGAGTCTGGTGAAGGAGTTGGAGAAGCTGGGCATCGGCCGCCCGTCTACGTATGCCTCGATCATCTCGGTGCTCGTGGACCGGCACTATGTGCTGCTCGAACAGCGCCGTTTCACGCCAACGGAGCTGGGCGAGACGGTGGAGCGGGTCATGGTCAAGCAGTTCCCCGACATCTTCGACGTCAGCTTCACGTCTTCCATGGAAGGGGAGCTGGACAGGATCGAGGACGGCGAGCTGGGATGGCGCCGGGTGCTGCAGGACTTCTACACCCCCTTCGCGAAGTCGCTCGACCGCGTGGATGCCGACGCACTGATCGGAGTTGCCTACGATCTCTCCGCCCTCAAGGGGGAGAAGTGTCCTGACTGCGGGAGCGATCTCGTCGCGAAGGCGGGGTTCTTCGGTCCGTACATCGCGTGCGCCAGGCATCCGAAGGAGTGCAAGTACACGAAGAAGCTGGGCATCGGCCGCAAGGAAGCGATCCCCACGGACGAGATCTGCCATGAATGCGGCTCGCCGATGGTCATCAGGCACAGTCGCACGGGCCAGTTCCTGGGCTGCAGCACCTTCCCCCGGTGTCGCGGCACGCGCCCGATGCCAACGGGGGTGAAGTGTCCCAGGGACGGCGGCGAGCTGGCCGAGCGCCGCTCGAAGAAGCGCGGCAAGAAGTTCTACGGCTGCTCCAACTATCCGAAGTGCGACTTCGTGATCTGGGACCGCCCTGTGGCCGAGAAGTGCCCCGAGTGCGGCTACGACGGCGCGGAGGCGAAGCTCACGAAGATCCGCGGCGACTACCGCAAGTGCCTCAAGTGTGCGAATGAGTGGGACGTGGCGCCGAAGGAAGAGGAAGCCGGAGCGGCGTAGCCCGCTCGCCCCCGCGATAGCCCCGCCCGCCCCGCTCCGCGCTATCTTGGAGCATGGCTCCCGAGATCCACGTAGCAGGAGGCGGCCTCGCCGGCTCCGAAGCGGCGTGGCAGCTCGCCGAACGCGGGCACCGCGTCGTGATCCACGAGATGCGGCCCGTGCGAGAGACTCCCGCACACAGGACCGGCCGACTCGCGGAACTCGTCTGCTCCAACACCTTCAAGAGCACCGAGACTTCCAACGCCCACGGACTGCTCAAGGCCGAGATGCGCTGCCTCGGCTCAGTCATCCTGCGAGCCGCCGATCGCGCGCGAGTCCCCGGCGGATCGGCGCTTGCCGTCGACCGCGACGTGTTCTCGGCCTGCGTCGAGGAGACCGTCGGTTCGCACCCGAACGTGCGGATCGTGCGTGACGAAGTCACCGACTTGCCATCGCCCGGAATCATCGCGACCGGCCCGCTCACGTCGGACGCTCTCGCCGCGACGATCCGCGCACGACTCGGCGTCGATGCGCTTGCCTTCTACGACGCCATCGCGCCCATCGTCGACCGTGAATCGATTGACGATTCCGTCGTCTTCCGCGCCTCGCGCTACGGCAGGGAGACGATGTACGCGGCCGGCGCTGAAGGCGCATACCTCAACTGCCCCTTCACGCACGAGCAGTACGACGCGTTCATGGACGCGCTCGCGGTCGCCGATCAGTATCACGGCCACGAGTTCGACGAGGTACCATACTGCGAGGGCTGCATGCCGGTGGAAGTGATGGCGCAGCGTGGGCGTGACACGCTCCGCTTTGGCCCCATGAAGCCGGTCGGGCTCCGCGATCCGCACACCGGCCGAGAGGCGTGGGCGATCGCGCAGCTCAGAATGGAGGATCGCGGCGGCAGGATGTGGAATCTCGTGGGATTCCAGACCCGGCTGCGTATTCCCGAACAGCAGCGTGTATTCCGGATGATCCCCGGATTGGAGAACGCGGAATTTCTGCGCTACGGCTCCATACACAGGAACTCGTACATCAATACGCCCGTCACACTCTCGGCGCATTTGTCATTGCGCGATGACCGGACGCTGCTCTTCGCGGGCCAGCTCACCGGTGTCGAGGGCTACACGGAAAGCGCGGCGACGGGACTTCTCGCCGGCATCAACCTGGCGCGCGTGCTCGACGGCGACGAGCCGGCTATTCCGCCTCCGACGACGATGCTCGGCGCGCTGTATCGCTATCTGCGCGAGGCGGAGCCGGCGCATTTCCAGCCGATGAACGCCAACTTCGGGCTGGTTGACGATCTCGCGGAGCGGGTGCGCGACAGGCGGCGGCGCCGGGAACTGCTCGCGCAGCGCGCGCTGGCCGACATAGCGCACTGGGTGGAGGAGCGCGAGCTCGTGGCCGGCGGGGTGGCATGAAGCCGGATCAGGTGCGGGGGGCCCCCCCCGAAAAAGATGATACACCGGCGGAGGCCGACGACCGTCATCATCCCACTGCACCTTCAACCGAACCCACCCATCCCGTCCCGCCCGACGTCGCTGACTTTCTTCTTCACCTGGAGAAGGAGCGCGACGTGTCGCCCAACACGGTGCGCGCGTACTCCCGCGATCTCGACGCCTTCGTGCGTTTCCTCACCGGCTACTACGGCGACACCGAATGGTCGTGGGGCGGCATCGACCGGCTCGCGATCCGCGGATTTCTCGGCTCGCTTGCACGCAGAGGACTCGCGCGCAGGTCGATCGCGCGCGCACTCTCCGCCGTGCGCAGCTTCTACCGCTATCTGCACCGCAACGAACTGGTCGACGCGAACCCGGCGCGCGGCGTCGCGACGCCAAAACTCGACCGGCACCTCCCGGGTCACCTCGACCGCGCGCAGGTCGACCTGCTCTTCCAGACGGCGGAGCTGAGGGCGATGGAGGGCCGCTTTCTCGACGTGCGGAACTTCGCCATGCTCGAGCTCTTCTACTCCACGGGAATACGCCTCTCCGAACTGCGCGGGATCAGCCGCCAGGACATCGACCTCGTGGCGCAGCAGGTAAAGGTGCGCGGCAAGGGACGCAAGGAGCGCATCATCCCGCTCGGCGACCACGCGCAGCTCGCGCTCCGCAACTACGAGTCGAAGCGGGACGAGCTGCAGCGACGGCTCGCCACGGCGGGCGGAAGTGCAGCCGCCCCGCCCGACCGGAGCGCGTATTTTCTCTCGAACACGGGGAAGCGCATCGCCGTGCGCACGATCCAGCAGGCGATCACCGGCCTGCTGGACGACATCGACGAGAGCGCCGACCTCAGCGTTCACTCGCTGCGGCATACCTTCGCCACGCACCTGCTCGACGCGGGCGCGGATCTGCGCGCGGTGCAGGAGCTGCTCGGCCATTCCTCGATCTCGACGACACAGATCTATACGCACACGAGCGTCGAGCGGCTGAAGAAGGTGTACGAGCAGGCGCACCCGCGGGCATGAGATGTGAAACACAGAACGTCGTCTCCAACTGAGGAGTCGCTGCCGTGCGCCTCGAGCACCTTCCCATAGTCATCGGAGTCATCGCGGCTGCAATCGGCATCCTGCTCATTGCGGACGCGTGGCTGTCCGATGAGATGCTCCTCTCCGGCGAGCGCCGCCGCAGCCCGCGCGCGGAACGGCATCGCGGCGGCGAGGCGATCGTGGGTGCGGGTGCGCTGTGCATGGCGGCTGCCTTCATCGGGCGCGACGACTGGCGCTACGGAACGCTCGCGATGCTGTTCGGCGCGATCCTGCTCGCGATCGGCATCGCGCTCAACAGGCGCTTTCTTGGCGAACTGCTGCTCAACCGCGGCGCGGCCCGGCGCGCGCCCGGCGGGTCGCCGCCACAGCGGCGGCAGAGCGGAGGCGCGCCATCGGGCGACAAGGACAAACACAAACCGCCGCCGCCGCCGCCGCCGCCGGATCGGATGCGGCTGCGGTAAGGACCTCTTGCGGGGATGCCAGCGGGCCAATCGTGTATCTTCCACCCATGTCACGACTCCTCCCGCGCATCCGCGCGACAACGATCCTCGCCGTCCGCCGGGACGGCAAGGTAGCACTCGGCGGCGACGGCCAGGTCACCGTCGGCGAAACGGTGATGAAGTCCAACGCGCAGAAAGTGCGAGCACTACGCAGCGGCAAGCTCCTCGCGGGCTTCGCCGGCACCGCCGCCGACGCCTTCACGCTCTTCGACAAGTTCGAGGAGAAGCTGGAGCGTTATCCCGAGAACCTTCCGCGCGCCGCCGTGGAGCTTGCCAAGGACTGGCGCAGCGACCGCGTGCTCCGTCGCCTCGAGGCCCTCCTCGCCGTCGTCGATACGAAGCACGGCTTCGTCATCTCGGGCAACGGCGAGATCATCGAGCCCGACGATGGAATCGTGGCGATCGGCTCGGGTGGGGCGTATGCGCTCGCCGCGGCGCGTGCAATGCTCGAGCACACGGACCTCGCACCGCGCGCGATCGTGCAGCAAGCGCTCGAGATCGCAGGCCAGATATGCATCTACACGAACACGAATATCACGGTGCTCGAGACGGAGTGACGATCGCTCAGGGTGCCACGTCGTGGTACGTGAGCGCCGACTCGTGCTGCAGCATCGACTGCAGCGTCCACAGGTCCTCGAAGATGATGAGCGAGTTCCCCCTGGCGTCGTACAACCGCATGCGCCCGCGGCCGCACGCCGCCCGGTCGATGTCTTCCTCCCTGCCCACCACCCAGCGCGGGTAGCGGTACGAGAGTCGGTCCAGCCGGCACGGCACGCCGTACTCGTGGTGCAGGCGGTGCAGCATGACATCGAACTGCAGCAGCCCCACGGCGCCGACTATGGGCGTGGGCCCCGCCTCGCTCTCCGCGTAGAACACCTGCGCCGCTCCTTCCTCCGTGAGCTGCCGGAGGCCGGTGTCGAGATGCTTGCGCCGCAGCGGGTCCGCCACGATGATCCTCGCGAAGTGCTCCGGGGCGAAGCGCAGCATCCCGCTGAACTCCAGCGCGCCATTGGTCGAGAGCGTGTCGCCAATGCGCAGCGTTCCCTTGTCCACCACGCCGATCACGTCGCCGGGCCACGCCTCCTCGATCGCACTGCGGTCTCGCGCCAGAAACTGCTGCGGCGATGACAGGCGGATCATCTTCCCCGAGCGTACGTGCTCGACCTGCATCCCCGCCTCGAACCGGCCGGAGCACACGCGCACGAATGCGATCCTGTCGCGATGCCGCGGGTCCATGTTCGCCTGGATCTTGAAGACGAAGCCCGTGAACCGCTCGTACGCTGGCTCGATCATGCCCACGGTGGAGTCGCGGGCGGTGGGAGCCGGTGCGAGTTGGAGGAACTCGCGCAGGAAGGGCTCCACGCCGAAGTTAGTGAGTGCGCTGCCGAAGAACATCGGCGACTGCTGGCCGGCGAGCAGCGCCTCGTGGTCGAATGCGTGTCCCGCCGCGTCGAGCAACGCCACATCTCCCACGAGCCGGGAATGTGCATCGGCGCCGAGCAGGTCGCGGATCGCCGGGTCGTCGAGCGCACCGACCTGCACGGTGGCGCGCGTGGCGCCGTGGTCCACTCCGCGCTCGAACAGATGGATGCGGCTGTGCCGGCGGTCGTACACGCCGGCGAATACGTCGTCGCGGTAGATCGGCCACATGATGGGATAGCAGGCAATGCCCAGGTCTGCTTCGACGTCGCTGACGAGCCGGAGCGGATCCTCACCCACGCGATCGCACTTGTTGACGAATGTGAAGATGGGCATCCGCCGTCGTTTGCACACATCGAAAAGCTGACGCGTGCGCTCCTCCACGCCCTTGCGATTGTCGAGCAGCATGACCGCGCTGTCCGCCGCGATGAGCGTGCGATACGTGTCTTCCGAGAAGTCTTCGTGCCCCGGCGTGTCCAGCAGGTTGATCTGGTAGCCATCGTACGCGAACTGCATGACGCTCGAGGTAACCGATATGCCGCGCTGTCGCTCGAGCTCCATCCAGTCCGATGTCGCGTAACGCTCGGCGCGGCGCGCCTTGACCGAGCCGGCGAGATGGATTGCGCCGCCGTAGAGCAGCAGCTTCTCGGTGAGCGTTGTCTTGCCCGCATCGGGATGGCTTATGATCGCGAACGTCCGCCTCTGGCGCATCGCCTGTTCGAGTTTCGAGTGGTGGGTCATCGATCAATGGCGGTTTCGTACCGGGCTGACAAGGATGGATTTCGCTGTCGGGGGAGTGACGACTGTTGAGCTGTCGCCGGGATGACGACTGTTGAGCCATCTCGGGAATGACGACTGAGCCATCGCGCGGGAATGACGACGTTGAGCCGTCTCGCGCGAATGATGACGTTGGCAGTGTCGCCGGGAACAATCTAGCGGCACCCGCGGGTGCGCCGGCCGGCCGGCTGCGTATCGGGCCGCTCCCAGAGCCGCCGTGCGACACCGTTCAGTATCCCGGCCGCGGGTCGTTACGTTTCAGGATGTCCTCGAACCGCACCCAGCAGGCACTGGCGCGCCTGGCCGACCTCACTCCGCGGCAGATCGTCGCCGAGCTTGACCGCTACATAGTTGGTCAGGGCGACGCGAAGAAATCCGTCGCGATAGCACTGCGCAACCGGTGGCGCCGCCAGCGAGCACCCGATGCAATCCGCGAAGAGATATCCCCCAACAACATCATCCTCATCGGGCCCACCGGAGTCGGCAAGACCGAGATAGCGCGGCGCCTCGCGAAGCTCGCCGGTGCACCCTTCATAAAGGTCGAGGCGTCGAAGTTCACCGAGGTCGGTTACGTCGGACGGGACGTGGAAGGGATGGTGCGCGATCTCGTCGACAGCGCGATCGACATGGTGCGCACGGAACGCGAGGGCGAGATCGAGGACCTGGCGCAGGAACGCGTCGAGGAGAATCTGCTCGATCTCCTCCTCCCGCGTCCCGCTGAAACGGCGGCGACGCCGGCCGTGACCCCGGCCGCACCGGCTCCGGCGGGCGCAGCGGCCGGCGTGAGTGGCAGCGATGCCCAGGCCGCTGGCCGCGCCCGCGACGGCGGTAGCAACATCTTCCTCGTCTCCTCGGCCGGCGTCACCCAGGAATCGGAGGGCTCCGCACCGGGGGGCTCCGCACCGGACGCCTCTCACGCGGACCCCGCGAGCAGGGATCGTTACCGCCGCACGCGCGAGAAGCTGAGACAGCTCCTCCTCGACGGTCAGCTCGAATCGCGTGAGGTCGAAGTGGAGGTGACTCAGCAGGGGCCGGCCATGTTCGACATGATGATCCCGCAGGGCGCGCCGGAGGGGATGGAGAACTTCACCGAGATGCTCCAGGAGATGCTGCCCAAGCGAAAGAAGAAGCGCACGGTCAAGGTCTCCGAGGCGCGGCGCATTCTCCTCGAGCAGGAGTTCGACAAGCTCATCGACGTCGAGGACGTCACCTCCGACGCGCTGGAGCGCGTCGAGAAGCTGGGGATCATCTTCCTCGACGAGATTGACAAGATCACCGGCGAGCGCGCGCAGGTCGGCGGACCCGACGTGTCACGTGAGGGCGTGCAGCGCGACCTGCTCCCGATAGTCGAGGGCTCGAACGTCCAGACCAAGTACGGCATGGTGAAGACGGACCACGTCCTCTTCATTGCCGCGGGCGCGTTTCACGTCGCGAAGCCGAGCGACCTCATTCCGGAACTGCAGGGCCGCTTCCCGATTCGCGTCGAGCTCAGGCCGCTCACCGAGCAGGACTTCGTGCGTATCATGACCGAACCCGAGAACGCGCTCACCAAGCAATACTCGGCGCTGATCGACGCCGAGAGCGCGGCGCTGAGCTTCACGGAGGATGGTATCGCGGAGATCGCGCGCATTGCCGCGCTCGTGAACGACCGGATGGAGAACATAGGTGCGCGGCGGCTGCACACGGTGATGACCACGCTGCTGGAAGACAAGCTCTTCGAGCTACCTGACCGCGCTATCACCAACATCATCATCGACGCCACAACGGTGCGCGACAAGCTCAAGGCGATCGTGGAGGACGAGGACCTGCGGAAGTACATCCTCTGATCGCTCCTCTGACCCTTCCGCGCTGACCTCGGGACCGAAACGAAGTTCTGTCGGTGATCGTCTCCTGGTGCAGGTTACGTCACCCCGGAAAGGCCGAGCCATTCCAGCCCATATTCTTCGACACTGGGTCGCACCGGCTGTCGCGCTGATCGTCGCCGCTCTCGGATTCCTCCCGCTCGCCAACTGGATTCCGGGCGGGCATTCGGTTCCTTTGTACGCCGCTCTCCGCGAGGAATGGCTCTCAGCGACCGCGATCGTCGCCGGCGGCGGCCTGATCGCGGCCATCCTGGCGCGGCGCATACCGTTCCTCGGAGGCACGCGCCCTGCGAAGGCGATCGGTCGCGTGATGCGCGCGATCGAACGGCGACCACTGCTCGCCGTGATCTTCATATCTCTCGCCGCGCTCACGGTCTACGTGATCATCGCGCATGCGATCTTCTCCGCCAGCCCTCTCCTGATCGACGAGATCGTTCAGCTCTATCAGGCGGACATCTTCCTCGACGGCCGGCTGTGGCGTCCGGTAGCGGAGCCCGCGGAGTTCTTCAGCATCATGCACGTGGTGGACACGGAGGGGCGCGTATACTCCCAGTTTCCGCCCGGTGGTCCGGCGCTGCTCGCACTTGGCGCCGTCGTGAACGCTCCGTGGCTCGTGGGTCCGGTGAGCGGCGCGGTCTCCGTCGCGGCATTCGCGGCATACCTCCGCGTTGCCGAGCCGAGGCGGGGCGTTGCGCTGGGCGCGACGCTGCTGTTCGCGTTTGCGCCATTCGTTGCGTTCATGTCCGGCTCGCACATGAACCACGTCACGACGCTCACGTGCCTGCTGATCGCTCTCGCCTCGATGTCGCGCGTCGTCACGTCGCCGTCGCCGCGGCCCGCGATCGCGGCGCTGAGTGGTTTCTCGCTGGGGCTGGCGGCGACGATCAGACCGGTGGATGCGTTCGTCTATGCGCTCCCCGCCGGTGTGTGGTTTCTCTCTCTCGCCTTCCGTGATCGCCGTCGCTGGATCGACGTGCTCGCCGCCGGCGCCGGTGTTGCCCTCCCGATGCTCGTGATGCTCTGGGTGAACGCGGAAACCACCGGGGCGCCGTTCCGTTTCGGGTACGAGGTGCTCTGGGGCAAGGCCCACGCCATGGGTTTTCACGCCGCTCCGTGGGGACCAGCACATACGCCGGCCCGCGGGCTCGAGCTCATCAACATCTACTTTCTCCGCCTTCAGACATACCTGTTCGAAGCGTCCCTGCCAGGGCTCATCCCCTTCATTGGCGCGCTCGCGATCGCCAGGCGGCTCGATGCATTCGACCGGTATCTCCTGGCCAGCGCCGGCTTGCTGACAGTGTTCTACTTCGCCTACTGGCACGATGGTTATTACCTTGGTCCCCGTTTCATGCTGCCTCTCGCGCCCATGCTGGCCCTGTGGACGGCGCGATTCCCGGTGCTGCTCAGGGACCGGCTTGGCGATGGCCTTCCGTACCGCAGCGTCCTGTACGGTTACGCGATTGCCGGTCTGATCGCCGTTGGCGTGGGTATCCCGCTCAGGGGGCGCAACTATGCCGCGGGGCTGGTGACCATGCGCTGGGACGCCGACAGCGCGGCGGCCGCCGCCGGTGTGGAAGGAGCGGTCGTGCTCGTGCGAGAGAGCTGGGGCGCGCAGGTCATGGCCCGGATGTGGGGGCTGGGGATTCCGCGCACGGAAGCCGAGCTGATCTATCAACATACGGACACCTGCATTCTGGATGCCGCGGTTCACGATCTGGAACGCGGGTCCGCGCGCGGGATGTCGGCCTTCGAGGCTCTGCGCCCGCTCCTTCGGGACTCCGCGCGCGTGGTCGGGACGACGTATTCCTCGGACCGGTCCCAGCGCGTTCTCCCAGGAACGCGCTATTCGCCGCACTGTATCGAGCGACTCCGCGAAGACCGCGGCGGGTTCACACTACTCCCGCCGCTGGTGCTCGCGCGCGGCGGCAGCAACACGTACATCCGCGATCTGCACGAGCGAAATGCCGCGGTCCTTCGTCGATTTCCCGATCGTCCCGTGTATCTGCTGCGACCCATGTCCGCCGCGGTTGGGGCGCCTCCCGTGTTTGTCCCGCTCGCGCGTGATTCGCTGCGGTTTGCGTGGGGACTCGCAGCGGCTGGCGGCTAGCGATCCGGTGACGGGTCGTTCCGGCGCGTCGTCCTTGGGACGGCTGTCCCGCGGTCGATCGAGCCCGTCCTTCCTCGAGGTATCTGTCCCGTGAGCGACTCAGAATCGCGGCCGAAGCTGTCGGTCGTCATCCCCATGTACAACGAGCGGAAGACGATCGAGGAGATTCTCTGGCGCGTCCAGCAGATCGATCTGGACAAGGAGATCGTGCTCGTCGACGATGGGTCCACCGACGGGACGCGTGAATTCCTGGAGTCCGTGGCGCGCGCCACCGGCAATGGCAGGACGCTGACCCTTCCGAGCACCGGCCGGCCCCTCCCTGTCGGAAATGTTCGGGTGCTCTTTCAGCCCGTGAACGCGGGCAAGGGCGCCGCGCTGCGCCGCGGTTTCCAGGAGGCCCGGGGCGACGTGATCATCGTTCAGGACGCTGATCTCGAGTATGACCCGCGCGAGTACCACCGGCTCCTGGAGCCGATCGACATGGGAGTTGCCGACGTCGTCTACGGTTCCCGATTCATGGGAGGCGGGCCACACCGCGTACTGCTCTACTGGCATTCGGTGGGCAACAAGCTGCTGACCATGTTGTCGAACGTGCTCACGAATCTGAATCTCACCGACGTCTGGACCTGCTACAAGGCCTTTCGGCGTGAGGTGCTCCACGAACTTCCGCTGCGCGAGAATCGCTTCGGATTCGAGGCCGAGATCACGGCGCGGATTGCAAGAAAGGACTGTCGCGTGTACGAGGTTCCCATTTCGTACTGGGGACGGAGTTACTCCGAGGGCAAGAAGATCGGGTGGCGCGACGGTGTGAGCGGCGCATGGTGCACCATCCGATACAACCTCTTCTGATCGCTCGCGTTTCGCGCGATCGCGGCAACGTCCTCGATGCTCGCACCGCCTACAACCCGAAGCAGGGCAATCGCGTGGTGGGGCGTCCTGCTGCTGGTATGGTTCGCCGGCGCATTCTACGCGCTGCACTATCTGGATCGCGGCTGGGTCCCGCACGACGAGGGAACGCTCGCGCACAGCGCGGAGCGCGTGCTTCATGGACAGGTGCCGCACGTCGACTTCGACGAGATCTATACCGGCGGGCTGAGCTACCTCAACGCGGCAGCGTTCCGCTTGCTGGGCACGGATCTCCTCTCGCTTCGGCTCGTGCTGTTCTCCGCCTTTCTGCTGTGGGTGCCGGCGGTCTACTACATCGCGACGCGGCTCGCGAGACCTGTGGTGGCCGGAGGCGTGGTCGTGCTCGCCATCGCGTGGAGCGTGCCGAACTACTCGGCAGCGATGCCATCGTGGTACAACCTCTTCCTGGCGACGTTCGGCACGGCCGCCCTCTTCCGCTACATGGAGATCGCCGGTCAGGGGCGCGAACGAGGGGAAGAGCGAGCGGGTCGCCGGTGGCTCCTTCTGGCGGGCGTCTGTGGCGGACTGTCGTGCCTCGTGAAGATCACGGGGCTCCACTTCGTGGCCGCGGTGCTTCTCTGGCTCGTCATGCGCGAGCAGCATCTCTCTCGCGATTCGCGCGGAACCGCGCCCGTACGCGGTGGGAGCTACTCGGTGATGCTCACCGTCGGGCTTGTCGCGTTCGTGGTGTTTCTCTTGGCGCTTCTGGGCTCACGCCTGGGAACTGTCGAGGTGCTGCATTTCGTGCTTCCGGGAGCTGCGCTGGCCGAACTGCTGCTGTACGAGGAGTGGGCGCGCACGCCGGCTGGCGGGTCGAAGAGGTACCGCGAGATGCTGCGTCTGATGCTTCCGTTCGCTGTCGGAGTGCTGCTGCCGGTCGCCGTATTCCTTGTCCCGTACATGAGCGCCAGCTCGCTGGGATCGCTTGTCGATGGTGTCTTCCTGAAGCCGATGTCGCGGCTGGAGTTCGCCGCAGTGCGTCCACCTGGCCGCTACGCGCTTCTGGTTGCGCTGCCGCTTGTCGTGCTGCTCGGCCTCATGCCATTCGCGCGTGACCGGCTGCGCGGGCTGGCGGGGCCGGCTGTCGCGGTCACGCTCACGGCGTGGCTCGTTCTGGCCTTCAACTGGTCCGCGTATCGAACGGTGTGGCTCGCCCTGCGACTCACCGTGCCAGTGCTCGTGATCGCGGGCGTATGGTTCATGACGCGGACTGACGCGGGACGCAGCCTCGCCGCGATCTATCGACAGCAGCTCGCCCTGCTGCTCAGTGTCGCGGCCATCTGCAGCCTGGTGCAGTTCCCGTTCTCGGCGCCCGTGTACTTCTTCTACGTGGCTCCGCTCGCGGCGCTGGCCGGGCTCGCCCTGCTGGCGGTGCAGGAGCGCGGTCCGCGACTCGCTGCCCTGGCTCTTCTCGGTTTCCATGTCGCGTTCTCGGCCGCCCGCGTTCATCCGGGATTCATCTACCAGATGGGGCTATCCTTCAGACTCGACGCGCAGACCGAGCGCCTGGAGCTGGATCGCGGCGGCATTCTGGTATCGGCCGCGGATCGCGACGAGTATGAACGACTGGTCGCTCTCCTCGAGTCACGCTCTGCGGGTGACTACATCTACGCGGCTCCTGACGCGCCCGAGGTCTATTTTCTCACGGGCCGGCGCAACCCGACGCGGACAATCTTCGATTTCTTCGATGACGCTCCCTACCGCGGGCGCCGCATTCTGGGCGTGCTCGACGCACGGCGCGTCACGGCGATCGCGATCAACCGCGAGCCGGACTTCTCCGGGCCGCTCCCGCCCGATCTCGTGGCGGGTCTGATCGAGCGTTTCCCGGCGAGCGAGATTGTGGGTCGATTCGAAGTCAGGTGGCGCCCATGATCTCGACCACGAGCCTCATGGAGAATCCGCTCGCATACCGGCTCTGGCAGGCGCCCTTCGCGGAGCGGAAGCTCGAGCCGCTGTTCGCGCACAACGACCTGGGCGGAGCGCGCCGTGTGCTCGATGTCGGGTGCGGGCCCGGCACGAATGCGCGCCATTTCAGTCACACGGAATACGTCGGCGTCGACGTCAACCAGCGCTACATCGAGCACGCGCGCCGGAGCTGCACCGGCACCTTCCTGGTCGCAGACGCTGCGGCGCCTGCGCCGCTGGCGAGCGTCGGGCAGCCCGGCACGTTCGATTTCGTTCTCGCCAACAGCCTCCTGCATCACCTCGATACCGCGAGCGTAGAGAGCGTCCTGCGCGGCATGCGCGCGCTCCTGGGCGCCGATGGGTACGTCCACATTCTTGATCTCGTGCTGCCGGAGCAGCGCTGTGTCGCCCGCGCTCTCGCGCGCTGGGACCGGGGCGAATATCCGCGGATGCTCGCCGAGTGGCGCGATCTGCTCGTGGACGTATTCGAGCCGGTCGTGTTCGAGCCGTATCCCCTCAAGGCCTGGAACGTGACGCTGTGGAGCATGCTGTATTTCAAGGGACGTGCGCGATGATGAACGATCCGTTCTACCCCGTTCCCACCGTCCCACCCCGTATCTCGGTGGCGATTCCGCTGTACAACGAGGAATCGGGCATCCACGAGCTGCTCTCCAGGGTGCTATCTGTGCTGGACGGCATTGCGGGTGGTCCGCATGAGGTGGTGCTGGTCGATGACGGAAGCTCCGACCGGACACTCGAGCTTCTCGAAGCCGCGGCCGCGGACGACAGCCGACTGGTCGTGCTCTCGCTCTCGCGGAACTTCGGCCATCAGGCAGCGCTCACCGCGGCGCTCGACCATGTGACCGGCGACGTCACCGTCATGATGGACGGAGACCTTCAGGATCCGCCCGAACTCATCCCTCGCTTTCTCCAGGAGTACGCGGCGGGATACGATGTCGTCTACTCGCAGCGGCTCAAGCGGCGGGAGCGCTGGTGGCTTCGCTTCTCCTACTTTCTCTTCTACCGCATTCTGGATCGCCTTTCGAGCATCGGCATTCCGCTGGACGCCGGCGACTTCGGCCTCGTGTCGCGGCGGGTCGTGGAGCAGCTCAGGCGAACGCCCGAACGCCACCGCTTTCTTCGCGGACTGCGGACGTGGATCGGATTCCGTCAGATCGCTGTTCCGGTGGAGCGCCCTGGTCGGCGGTCCGGGCAGAGCAAGTACGGGCCGCGCAAGCTGCTCGGTCTCGCCTTCGACGGGCTCTTCGCATTCTCGATCGTGCCCATCCGTGCCGCGGCATTGCTCGGTGCGCTCGCAATTCTCCTGGCCGGCGCGTTCGAGCTGTATGCACTCGGAGCCAAGCTGTTCCTTCAGGGATCACCTCGCGGGTTCACGGCGCTCACCGTACTCATCACCTTCATGTCCGGTGTGAACCTGTTCTTCCTCGGCGTGATAGGTGAATATGTCGGTCGCGTCTACGAGGAGGTGAAGGGCCGGCCGCTCTACATCGTGAGCCGGATCATCCGCCGGACTCCGTCCGCCGTGCCGGTTGCTGCGGCCGTATACCGCGCCCCCGCCGGACGGCGTTCGCGCTGATACGGTTGTGGACGCCGACTACGCCCGCGCATATCGATCCCTGTACGAACGCCACTGGTGGTGGCGCGCGCGCGAGCGCCTCATTCTCGACACGCTGCGCCGCATCGTGCCCACCGGCGGGTGGAGACGGATTCTCGACGTCGGCTGCGGCGACGGCCTCTTCCTCGATCGTCTCGCCGAGATCGGTGATGTCGAGGGCATCGAGGCCGATGCCTCGCTCGTGAGCAGCGATGGCCGCCACAACGGCCGCATCCACATCGGCAACTTCGACGAGACGTTCCAGCCGGCCAGGCGCTATTCCCTGGTGCTCATGCTGGATGTGGTCGAGCATCTGCACGATCCCGTGGGGGCGCTGCGGCACGCCCGAGCGCTATTGGAGCCGGCCGGTGTTATCATGGTGACCGTCCCCGCGTTCAACGTTCTGTGGACCGCGCACGACGATCTCAATCACCATCGCACGCGTTACACCACACGCACGCTCTCCGAGCTCGCGAACCAGGCGAACCTCGAGGTGGAGTCGGCCAGATACTTCTTTCACTGGGGATATCCGGCCAAGCTGGCTGAGCGGGCACTGGCGCTCGTCGCGCCCGCAAGCCGGAGCGGTGGACGCGAAAGTGGATCGAAACTGCCGCGTATTCCTGCCGGCTGGGCCAACCGCTCGCTCTATCTGCTTTCCCGGCTGGAGCAGCGGCTGACGGCGCACCTCCCTTTGCCGTTCGGCAGCTCGCTCATGCTGGTCGCGCGAAAAGCGCCGGACTGACTGTCGAATCCATAGTTCTACTGTGCACCTGTGCGGTTGCTCCGCGCGCGAGCCGCCGCTTACCTTTCGGCGCCCGAGACACAACCCGACGCGCCGAGACGCCATGGCCACGAAGAGAAAGAGCCGGGAATCCGCACACCGCGACTTCCTGCAGATCACCGACTTCTCCAGCGCGGAGCTGGACAAGCTGTTCGCTCTCGCAGAGCGCATGCGCAAGGGCGCGTACCGCCGCAAGCCGCTCGCAGGCAAGTCGCTCGCGATGATCTTCATGAAATCGTCCACGCGCACGCGCGTGTCCTTTGAGGTCGGCGCGTGGCAGCTCGGCGGGCACGCTCTCTTTCTCTCGCCGCGCGACATCCAGCTCGGCCGTGGCGAGCCGGTCGCCGACACCGCTCGCGTGCTCTCGCGCTACGTGGACGGCATCATGATCCGCACGTTCAGCCACGGCGAGGTAGAGGACCTCGCCCGGCATGCGACCGTGCCCGTGATCAATGGCCTCACCGACCTGCTGCATCCCTGCCAGATTCTCGCGGACGTGCTCACCGTCATCCAGCACCTCGGCGGATACAGGCGCAGGAAGTTCGCGTGGATAGGAGACGGCAACAACATGGCGAACTCCTGGATCAACGCCGCGGGGCAGCTTGGCTTCGAGCTCGCGCTCGCCTGCCCCGAGGGCTACGATCCCGATGCGACCATACTCAGCCGCGCGCAACGCGAGACCAGGGTCACCGTCCACCGTGACGCCGCCGAAGCCGTATCCGGCGCGCACGTCGTGAACACCGACGTGTGGGCCTCGATGGGTCAGGAGGAGGAGCAGAAGGTGCGCGAGCGCGCGTTCGCCGGCTTCACCGTGAACGCCGCGCTCATGAAGCGCGCCAGGCGCGACGCGATCTTCCTGCACTGTCTTCCTGCACACCGCGGCGAGGAAGTGACAGCGGAAGTGATCGACGGTCCGCAGAGTCGCGTCTGGGATGAAGCCGAGAACCGCCTGCACATCCAGAAGGCGATCATGGCTGCGCTCATGGGCGGGGAGAAGCTGTGAGCCTCACCCTGCGCCGCCTGCCCACCCGCTCCACGCAGTCATTCCCGCCGCACACCCCCCTTTGTCGTTCCCGCGAAAGCGGGAATCCACCTTCCCCGATTCACTGATGATCTCCGAACTCCAGCAGGCTCCCGACTTCGAGCTACAAGCCGACAGCGGTGCTACCATTCGCCTGAGCGATCTGCGCGGCAAACCCGTCGTGCTCTTCTTCTATCCAAAGGATGCGACCTCCGGCTGAACCATCGAGGCGTTGGAGTTCCGCGACGCCTTCCCTCGGTTCGAGGGACTCGATGCCGTGATACTCGGAGTGAGCCCGGACGACATCGCGTCGCACCGGAAGTTCAAGGCGCAGCACGACCTTCCCTTCGCGCTGCTCGCCGACACGGAGCACGCGGTCGCCGAGCGCTACGGCGTGTGGACGGAGAAGTCCATGTATGGGAAGAAACACTGGGGCAACGCGCGCACGACGTTCATCATCGGAACCGACGGAACGGTCGCGCGCGTATTCGAGAAGGTGAAGCCGGCCGGGCATGCCACGGAGGTTGCCGAGGCGGTCGAGCAGCTCCGCTGACTGCGAGCGTGGCGTCGCCGGGCGGCCGTGCCCATATTCTTCGGTCCCGCACTGAACACGGAGAACGGCAGATGGCCAACGCCGCCGCGACCGGCTCGCTCAAACGCACGCCCTTCCACGACATCCACGCAGCGCTCGGCGCGAAGCTCGTCCCGTTCGCCGGCTACGAGATGCCGGTGCAGTACCCCACGGGCATCACCTCCGAGCACATGGCGGTGCGCACCCGCTGCGGCCTTTTCGATGTGAGCCACATGGGTGAGTTCCTCCTCCGCGGCCCTGGCGCCGTCGATTTCCTGAACCACGTGGCGACGAACGACGTCCGAGCGCTCGCCGCGGGCCAGGCGCACTATTCCACCATGCTCAACGACCGCGGCACGATCGAGGACGACTGTCTCGTCTACAGATTCGCCGATCGTCTGATGCTCGTGGTCAACGCATCCAACATCGCGAAGGATCGGGAGCACATCTCTCCGCACCTCGCGCGCTTCGGCTGCACGCTCGAGGATGTGAGCGACGATATTGCGTTGCTCGCGCTCCAGGGCCCGGAAGCGCAGCGGATCCTGCAGCCACTCACGGACGCCGATCTCGACGGCATCGCGTACTACCATTTCGTGGAGGGAACAGTCGCCGGCGCGCCGGGCATCGTGATATCGCGCACCGGCTATACGGGAGAGGACGGCTTCGAACTCTATTTCAGCGGCGGGCACGCGGAGGCGATCTGGAGCGCCATCGTGGCCGGGGGCGAGGTCACTCCTGCGGGGCTCGGCTGCCGCGACACGCTGCGCCTGGAGATGGGGATGGCACTCTACGGCAACGACATCGACGACACGGTGACGCCGCTCGAGGCGAACCTGGGCTGGCTCGTCAAGATGAAGAAGGGGGAGTTCGTGGGGCGCGAGGCACTCGCCCGGCAGAAGGAGACCGGAATCGGGAAGAAGCTCGCCGGCTTCACCACTACGGAGCGCTCCTTCCCGCGCCATGGCTACCCCGTCTTTCAGAAGGGAGAACCGAGCGGCGTCGTGCGGAGCGGGACGATGAGCCCATCGCTCGGTATTCCGATCGGGACCTGCTATCTGCCGAAGGCGGGCGCGGTGGAGGGGAGCGAGCTCGAGGTCGAGATACGCGGCAAGCGCGTGCCGGCGGTCGTCGCGAAGATGCCTTTTTACAGGAAGGCGTCGCACAGGTGAGCGCGTCCGCCTTCCGTTCGGGCTGACCGGGGGATGTGAGCCCATGCGCGTCGCCGTCCTTACGATTTCCGACGCTGGCGCGCGCGGCGAGCGCGCCGACGGATCGGGTGACGCTATCGCCGCGTGGGCGAAGGCGCGCGGTGCCACGCTCGCGGCGCGAGACATCGTACCCGACGACACCGTCGCCATCGTCTCCCGACTCATTGAATGGTGTGACGACGACATCGCCGATCTCCTGCTGACGACAGGCGGTACGGGTCTCGCCCCACGCGACGTGACACCAGAGGCGACCTGCGCCGTTGTCGAACGCATGGCCCCGGGTATCGCCGAGCGACTGCGCATCGCGTGCATCGAGAGCTTTCCGCGCGCGGCGCTGTCGCGTGGCGTCGCCGGGGTGAGGCATGGCACGCTCATAGTGAATCTCCCGGGCTCGCCCGGCGGAGTGCGCGATGCGCTCGCCGCGCTGCAGCCGATCGTCGACCACGCGTGCGCCATACTGCGCGGCGAGCCGACCGATCACGGCGGGGGAGTGTTGGGGGGCGCCGGATGAAGGTCATGATCACGCTCGCCGACGTGGAGCCGGCCGTTCGACTGAACGCGCTGCTGGAGGGCGCCGAGCTACGAACCGTGATGGTCTCGCCGCTCGACGACATGCCCTCGGCAATCCGGCGGGAGCGGCCCGATGTCATCGTACTCACCGGGAATCTCCTGGACGCATCCAACATGGCGCTCGTGCGACAGCAGCTCTGGGACGGCGGCGCCGTGATCGGGCTCGCGGATGTGGACGACCCCGCCGTCGCGGACCGGATGCGCGCGCTCGGATTCGCGGAGGTTTTTTCCAAGCCGGTTGATCCGGCCGATGTATTCGGTGCGGTGAACCGTGTGTTCGACCGCCGGCGGCTGCAGTCGCTCATCGGTCTGCTTGGCGATTCCGAGGCGATTCGCGAGGTGCTCGTGCGCGTGGAGCAGATCGCGCCGGTCTCGAGCACGGTGCTTGTGGAGGGTGAGAGCGGCACTGGCAAGGAGTTGGTTGCGCGGGGCATCCATCAACTGAGTCCGCGGCGTGGCCGGCCGTTCATATCGGTGAACGTGGGTGCGCTGCCGGAGACACTGCTGGAGAGCGAGCTATTCGGGCACGAGAAGGGCGCGTTCACCGGCGCGGCCGAGCGGCGGTTGGGGCGCTTCGAGCTGGCGAACGGCGGCACGCTCTTTCTGGACGAGATCGGCGACATCCCTCCCTCCACGCAGGTCAAGCTCCTGCGCGTGCTGGAGGAGCGGACCGTGACGCGCGTCGGCGGAACGCAGCCGTTGAAGGTGGACGTGCGTGTCGTGGCAGCGACGAACCGATCGCTGCGCGGGCAGGTGGAGGAGGGGAGTTTCCGGTCGGATCTCTACTATCGGCTCAACGTACTGCGCGTGTATCTGCCGCCGCTGCGCGAGCGGCGCGAGGACATCCCGCTGCTGGTGCGGAGGTTCGTGCAGACGATCGCCCTGGAGCACGACCGCACGTTCCACGGGATATCCGCGGAGGCGATGGAGCGGCTGGTGGGGTACTCCTGGCCGGGGAACGTGCGCGAGCTCCGCAACCTTGTGGAGAACATGGTCGTCCTCTCTCCGGGGCGGGAGATCGTGCCGGAGGATCTGCCGAGGGTGATCCGTGAGGGTGGGGTCGCGCGCTTCCTCCCCGTGCACGTCGGGCCGATCCTGCGCGCGACGGGTGGTACCGAGGGTCGCGAGCTCGAGTTCATCGTGCGCAGTCTCGTCGAACTGAAACTGCAGGTGGAGGAGTTGCGGCGCCGGCTTGATTCCGAGCGTCCGGGGCGCGGGGCTCTGCTTGGTTCCGGTGGTGACTCCGGGCCGGACGGCGGGTCGGGTGGCGGTTCCGGGGTGCCGGGCACGGGGGCCTTCGTGGGAGTGGGCGCGATAGAGCCGCGGGGTGTGCCCGAGCCGCCGAACGTGGTGACGATCCCGCCGGGGATGAAGATGGCGGAGATCGAACGGGCGGTGATCGAGGCCGCATTGAAGGAGAAGCGCGGCAACCGGCGGCGCGCGGCGGAGTTGCTGGGTATCGGGGAGCGGACGCTTTACCGGAAGCTGAAGGAATATCAGATGAGAGAGTACGGGATGGGTGAAACGGCGTCGGGTTCGCTTGATTAATTCGGAGATGGTCCTCATATTGGCGCACGAATCGTCAACCCTGCCTTGTCGCTCCGCTGACGCCGCCTCGACGTCGGGCTACCGGAACGACCTCCGCCACAACAACGCTCACCCATGTCCGCGCTGGAAAAGCCGCTGACCGTGTCTGCCAACTCGTCACAATCGCACACATCGTCACCGATAGCGGGGAGCGTCCTGCCGCTCAAGCGCGCCGAGGAGCTACTCGGGACGCTGCCGGGGGTGCTTGCGGCGCGGATAGTGGCGAGCGACCTGGGTGCAGTGAGCGAGATACATCTTCTGACGACGGCCGAAGTAACGCCGAAGCAGACGGTCCGGAACGTGGAGAGCGCGTTGATCGCGCATCTCGGGATGAAGGTGGATCATCGCAAGATTTCCGTGGCGACGACGATCGAGCCGCAGAGGGTGACGGGTGACCGGGGTGCCGTTGCCGGCGGTGATGCTGCGGTTGTGGGCGAGGGAACGGCGGCGCTGGCGACGTCGCGGCGGCGGCTCTACTTCGAGGATGTGGAGGTTCGGCGTTCGCGGACGATGGGAGTGGCATGCCGCGTTACGCTGCGCAAGGGTGACAAGTCGTTCATTGGAGAAGCCGAGGGGCTGGAGAACGAGCGTTCGCGCATCGAACTCGCGGCCCGCGCGGCACTGACGGCCATCGTCCAGGCGGAGGGAGACACCCGGACACTCGCACTCGACGGCTGCAAGCAGATTGACGCCTTCGAGCGCGTTTTTGTGTTTGCGGGCGTGACGGCCAGGGTGGGTCGTGAGAACGCGCTTTTGACCGGGAGTTGCGAGATCAAGGACAGTCCGGAGACGGCTGCTGTGTTGTCGGTGCTTGATGCGACGAACAGGTGGATTGAGCAAGCGAAGTAGGGAAGGATGCAGGAGATGCATTTCTTGTGGTATATAGCCGCTGACCAACGAAAAGGACCCCCGTCCCGCTTTGTAGCGGAGATGAGCGAGCAGGCCACAGGGCAGTAAGAAGGCGAGCGGAGCCAACCCGAATTGCACACGAAGTCCGTGTGAAACGTAGCTAGGGGAGGTGACGCCAAATGGAGTTCCTGGCCGGGCTCGTTAGTAATTTGATGTCGTTCGTTTTGTCGAACGGGCAGCACTGGGGTTGAGAGATTAAGCGGGCCGGGGGGCCACGCCTACTATGCTTCGAGTTCGCGTTTACGTCGCCGCCATTACCGTCGCCGCAGTCATAACTGCGGTGGGTCTGTATCTAGTCGATTCCGGTGCGGCCTTGGACCGTCGACTCGTTCTGGCCGCAGCGTCGTTCGCGGCTCTGGGAATCTTCGCGCACCTCCTTAGCTTCCAACTCGCCCGCGGTGCGGTCGGATCAATCGCCTTCGTCGTCTACATCACAATCACGGCTGTCGCGCCATCTTGGTTCGCTGTCGTTGCGATTGCCGCCGCCGTTGCTGTCGTCGAAATACAATCGCGGCGACCTACGCTCAAAGTTGTCTTCAATATTGCGCAGTACTCTTTGGCGGGCGGGGTCAGCATCAGTGCATACCTTGTACTGGGCGGGCATTCGCTCCTCTTCGATGCCCCAGTGCCGTTCACGGCCTACATTGGCCTGTTCCTAACCTTTGTAGCTGTTAACACG
This sequence comes from Gemmatimonadaceae bacterium, assembly GCA_050733695.1. Lineage (GTDB taxonomy): Bacteria > Gemmatimonadota > Gemmatimonadetes > Gemmatimonadales > Gemmatimonadaceae > JBOHTO01. The sequence goes on from JBOHTO010000019.1 coordinate 22,181, forward strand.
CTCAGCGTGAGCGGTGTGCTTGCCTTGGTCGAGCACAAGACGGTATGGGAGGTTTGGCAGGAGAACACACTCGGAACACTGGTGTACGACCTGCTCGCACTGCCGGTCGTGTACGTTTTCGCGAGGGTTTACGGAGAGTTTGGCCCCTTAGGCGCCCTAATGCTGGCGCTCCCGATTCTTGGACTTCGCCAGCTATACAAGACCAACTCCGATCTTCAGAAAGTCAATCAAGACTTGCTACAACTCATGGTCGCCGCGATTGAAGCTCGGGATCCTTACACATCTGGACATTCGCGCCGCGTGTCGGAATATGCCAAGATAATCGCGAAGGCCCGGGGCCTCCCTGCTCGCCAAGTAGAACGAATTGGCATTGCGGCGCTCTTGCACGACGTCGGTAAGATCCACGAAATGTACGCCCCCATTCTTCAGAAACCCGATCGACTCACGGTCGAAGAGCAGACGGTAATTCAGACGCATCCAATTAAGAGCAGCGAGCTCGTGGCGAACATCGGTCAGTTGCGAGACGTGGTAGCACCGATACGCCATCATCACGAGAACTGGGACGGAACCGGCTATCCCGATCGACTCGCCGGATCGGATATTCCCTTCGGCGCACGGGTGATCATGATCGCGGATACAATCGATGCCATGACGAGCGATCGGCCTTATCGACAGGCTCTCGGAGAAGCGGAAGTAAGGCGGGAACTTACGCGCTTTGCGGGGAAGCAATTCGATCCCGAACTGTGCCGCTTGCTCTTGGATAGTCCCCTCTTCTCCCAACTGTTCTCGCAAAGGGCGCCTCTTGCAACGCCGAACTTTACACCTGGGTTTGCGCTTGGCCGTAAGCGCGTCATGGGGGGTAGTCGCTAACAGCGCTACGCGATCCCCTCAGCGAACAGTTCATCGTGCCCCCGTATCATGAGCGTCCATAGGCGATGAAGCGAGGGTTGCAATTATCTCTGCGGAGAGCGGCACGCGATCGCGGCGATACTTGTGCACGTACTCCTTGAGAAGCGCCAGTCCTTCCGGTCTGCGGCCGATCAGGTCGTAAGCTATGTAAAGGGAATACGCCGGGTATGCCTGCCCATTCACGCCGCGCGCTTGGCGTTGCAGCGCCTCCAATTCCCGAATGAACCGGTCCGCAATGGGCGTTCCGTGTGCAGCAGCAGCACGTACATAGATCGCGAGGGCCGCGATCCGTGACCGGTAGGACAGATCGCTTGTCGCAGAGAGTTCTTGCTCCGCGAGGCGTAGCGCTAGGTCGTTCTCACCGCGGGCGAGGGCAACGCGGACGGCGGCTTCATCGTGTCCCGCTCGAAACTGTAGCTCCTCGCCTGCAACATTCTGTCGAACTGCAAGTGAATGCCAAGCTGCGGCTCCGTCGATGTCTTCCGTATCAAGAAAGATCCAGGTTAGCTGAACAGCGGCCGAGTGGGCGTCTGCCACGAGGCCATGGCGATTAGAGAACTCGTAGGCTTCTCGGAGAAACTTGGCGGCGTCTGCCGAGAAACCCGCATACCTAAACGCGACCGCTGCGTGCCGCAGCGCGACCCCGACCGTCTGTGCGTCGGCGTTTCGGTCCTTCACGCACGCCAAGTACGCTGTCGCAGCCTCAACGCCCAAGTCCAGATCGCCGAAGCTCGTGTTGAATATCAGGTCTAGATGTAGCGAGTGCTCGACACTCGCCGCGTCGCGAACAGGCTGAACTGCGCCGTATATATCCTTAGCGGCCGTCGGCTCGCAGATGTTCTCCGCGAATATGCAAGCCCATTTGGCAGCCTGAATACGATGATCGGGATCAGCGTTGCTATCGAGGGCACAACACGCCGCCTTCGAGTATAGCTCGCGCAGGTCTGCATTCAGGTGCCAACGCGTTTCGAGAAGAGTGAACTCGAGGTCGCTATGACGGGCCTCGTTGGACGTTGCGTTCTTTCGGCCCGACTCCTCCTGTTGCAG
>JBOHTO010000020.1:0-85277 GCA_050733695.1 Gemmatimonadaceae bacterium
TCCCCCCCCCCCCCCCCCGCCCAGGCCGAAACCGCCGGCAGCACCACAACCATCGTCACCACCGTCACCATTGTCACCACGGTCACCATCCTCGCCGTCAGCATCGCCATCAGCCACTCGCCCATCACGTGTGCGGCGCGGCGCGCGGACACCGGTCGGTCCGAGGGCAGTCCCCCACCCGCCACGCGCGGTGGCACGACCGCCGCGGCATCTCACACCATCGGCGCCCATTCCGCCGATCGTGGCGATGCCCATCACGGCATCGCTCGCGCCCGAACGCGGATCACCCGCACGATCGGAGAAGGCGTCGCCGCACGCGCGTTACGACACGCCCGACTGGTTGCTTGCGCCTGTTCCGCGACGCCCGTCACGCGCGCGGAGCAGGGCGCTGCTGCTCCTAGCGTCGATGGCCCTGTCGGGTGCCGGCGGTTGGGAGCTGCAGCGGCGATTCGCAGAGGAAGTGGGGCTCGCCGCCGTGCTGCTCGAGTCCCTGCTCGGCACACCCATGGTGGTCACGAACGCTTCCGCTCTTGGCACAGTTGGGGAAGGGGGAGGGGGAGGGCCGGGGCCGGGGCAGCCGAGGAAAGATGGAAGCGGGCCTTCGATGCAAAGCTCGCCGGCTATCGCGTCGCAGTCACCCGCTACGGCACCAGGCACGGCGAGCGCGGCCGCTGCGCGCACGGACAGCTCGAGCTCCGGCAGTACCGCCTCCGAAAGCACGGACGCGACTTCGGCCGCGGCGCGCGATACGACTGCGGCCGCAGCCGCACCTGGCAAGGGCAGCGCGCCGCAGCGGACATCCGCAGGGTCTCCGGCGGAATCGGTTCAGCCGGCAGCGGTGCAGCAGACGACTCCAACCGGCATCGACATTGACAGCGTGTCGCGATCCATCGGAGCTCGCACGCGCGCGCTGGTCGACTCGGCACTCGGCATACCGGCGCCCACGCCCCCACCCTTCACGCCGTGACCGCGGCGCAACCGGGGTAGAGAGGAAACGCGGCCGCGAGCTCGCGAACGTCGGCTCGCACGGCATGGAGCACGGCTGCATCTTCCGGCGCGGTGAGTACGCGATCGATCAGCACTGCGATCTGCAACATCTCCGACTCCTTCATCCCGCGCGTTGTGACGGCGGGCGTCCCGATCCGGATACCGCTCGTCACGAAGGGCGACTGCGTTTCATTGGGCACCGTGTTCTTGTTCACCGTGATGCCTGCGCGGTCCAGCGATTGCTCGGCGAGCTTCCCCGTGAGCTTGCGGTTGCGGAGGTCGACAAGCAGCAGGTGATTGTCGGTTCCGCCGGAAACGATGCCGAGTCCGTGATCCGCGAGCGCGCCGGCGAGAGCGCGCGCGTTCGCGATGATCTGGCGGCAGTACTCGGAGAACGACGGCTGCAGCGCTTCGCGGAAAGCGACGGCCTTCGCCGCTATCACGTGCTCGAGCGGACCTCCCTGGAGCCCCGGGAACACGCTCTTGTCGATCGCCTTCGCGTGCTCCGCGCGGCACAGGATCAACCCGCCGCGAGGCCCGCGGAGCGTCTTGTGGGTGGTGGTCGTCACGGCATCGGAGTGCGGAATCGGTGATGGATGCAGCCCCGCCGCGATCAGTCCGGCGATGTGGGCCATGTCGACGACGAGACGCGCACCCGTTTCGCCAGCGATGCCGGCGAAGACGGCGAAGTCGATGATTCTCGCATACGCACTCGCTCCGGCCACGATCACGCGGGGCCGCTCACGCCGCGCGACGTCCCGAACGCTGTCGTAGTCGAGATAACCGCGCTCGTCCACACCGTAGTGCACGGCCCGGTATGTCTTTCCGGAGAAGTTGACGGGAGAGCCGTGCGTGAGATGACCACCGTTGGAGAGGTCCATCCCGAGGAGAGTTTCGCCCGGGGAGAGAAACGTGAAATAGACCGCCGCGTTGGCCTGCGCGCCCGAATGCGGTTGTACGTTCGCGTGCTCGGCGCCGAACAGTTCCTTCGCGCGGTCGATCGCGAGCTGCTCGATGCCGTCGACGAACTCGCAGCCGCCGTAGTAGCGCCTGCCCGGGTAGCCTTCGGCGTACTTGTTCGTGAGGGGCGAACCCATTGCCTCGAGCACCGCCGGCGATACGAAGTTCTCGCTCGCGATGAGCTCGAGCCCTTCCTGCTGGCGGCGTATCTCCTTTTCCAGCAGGGCGGCGATGTCCGGATCGGCTTCGCGCAGCGCGGACCCCGGGGGACACCGGTCCCAGGATGACGCCGTCATGCGTCTTCCTCCGTCTCGATCTTCTCGACACGACGCTCGTGGCGACCGCCATCGAACGGTGTGTCCAGAAAGGCCGTCAGTATCGCGACAGCTTCTTCGTCCGATATACAGCGCGACGGAAGGACGAGCACGTTGGCGTCGTTGTGACTGCGCGCGAGCTCCGCGACCTGCCGCGACCAGACGACAGCGGCGCGCACGTGCGGGTACCGATTGGCCACGTAGCCCATGCCGAGCCCGGTCCCGCACAGCAGCACGCCGCGCCGGACCTCGCCGCTGGACACCATGCGGGCAAGCGGATGCGCGAAGTCCGGATAGTCACTGGCCGCCGTCGAGTGGGTGCCGAGGTCCTCGACGTCATAGCCCAGGTCGCGCATCACGCGCTGCAGCCTCTCCTTCATCTCGTAGCCCGCATGATCAGCGGCAATGGGTATGCGCTCACCAGTCATTTCAATCCTGGGTACCTGAGTCCGGGGATGCCTGCTACTTGTTGGGCCACTGCGGCCATGTCCGGACGAGTGAGCCCACGTCCTTCAGGCGACGTTCGGCGACGCGGTCCGCCGCACGGTAGGTCGGTATCCGCTCCTGCCTGGCGATCTCGAAGACATTCAACGTCGTCTGGTATATCTCGGCGGCCTTGCGGAAGGAGCGCTGCGCGTTCCATCCGGCGAGTTCGCTGTAGACGTTTATCACTCCACCGGCATTTGCGACGTAATCCGGAGCGTAGAGTATCTCGCGTTTCTCGAGCTCGTCGCCGTGCCGCTCCTCGTGAAGCTGGTTGTTTGCCGCCCCCGCCACGATTTCCACTTTCAGCTTCGGGATCGTCTCATCGTTGATGATCGCACCCAGCGCGCATGGAGCGAATATGTCGGCCTTCGCGCCGTATATCGCGTCGGCATCCACGCCCCTGGCTCCGAACTCTCCGGTAACCCGCCTCAGGCGCCCCGCGTCGATGTCAGCAACCACGAGCTTCGCCCCTGCCTCGTGCAGTTCCTTCGCGAGAAAATAGCCGACGTGGCCGCACCCCTGAATGGATACGGTGCGCCCCGAGAGGTCGTCCGATCCCCAGCGGTGATTCGCCGACGCCTGGATCGCGCGGAACACCCCGTGTGCCGTCACCGGTGATGGATCGCCCGAGCGCCCAGCCAGACCCGTCACGTTCTCGGTTTCCATGTGCACGAAATCCATGTCCGCCGTGCTCGTTCCGACGTCCTCGGCTGTGATGTAACGTCCACCCAGGCTCTCGACGAAGCGGCCATGCGCGCGGAAGATCATCTCGCGATTGGATGTCCTGTTGTCGCCGATGATCACCGACTTGCCGCCCCCGAGATTCAGCCCGGCGACAGCGTTCTTGTACGTCATCCCGCGCGCCAGACGGAGGGCATCGACGATCGCCTCATCGTCGCTCCCATAGGTCCAGAAGCGTGTACCACCGAGCGCGGGACCGAGCGTGGTGCTGTGGACGGCGATGATTCCCCGGTAGCCCGCGGCGGGGTCGTGGCAGAGCGCGACCTGCTCGTGCCCCATCTCGGCGATCATGTCGAAGACATTCATGCGGCGTGTTTTCCCAAGTGGGTGATCTGCGCCAGGAGTCCGCCGTCAGGTGTGGGCATACAGCTCCCGCGCGATGACGATCCTGAGGATCTCCGAGGTTCCCTCGTAGATCTCGGTGACCTTGGCATCACGGAAAAGTCGTTCCATCGGATAGTCCGTGACGTAGCCGTAGCCGCCGAAGATCTGTATCGCCTGGCTCGTGACCCACATTGCCGTCTCGCTTGCGAAAAGCTTGCTCATGGCGCTGAACTGCGTGATGGGTTCACCGCGATCCCTGGCCGCGGCGGCGGCGTACAACATGGCGCGTGCGGCCGTGACGCGCATGGCCATGTCCGCCAGCTTGAACTGGATCGCCTCGAACTCCTTGATGGCGTGCCCGAACTGCTTGCGATGCGCCGCATACTCCGTCGCGGCTTCCAGGGCCGCACGTGCGATGCCGATGGCCTGGGCGGCGACACCGAGCCGGCCGTTGTCGAGCGACTGCATTGCGTAGATGAAGCCCCTGTGCGAGTCGCCGAGCAGGTTGCCCTCCGGCACGTGCATGTCCTCGAAGATGAGATGCACCGTGGGAGAAGCGCGCAGGCCCATCTTGTCTTCCTTCTGTCCAACCCTGTATCCCGGCAGGTCCGGCGTCACGATGAAGGCCCCGATTCCGCGCGCCCCGCGTCGTTCCACCGGCGTATCGGTTCGAGCCATCGCGATCACGACGTCCGCGACGCTGCCACTCGTGACCCAGGCCTTCGTCCCGTTGAGTACCCAGCCATCAGCGCTGCGAACCGCCTGCGTGCGCAGCGCCGATGCGTCGGAACCGGATTCGGGTTCCGAGAGCGCGAACGCGCCGAGCAACTCGCCGCGCGCCATGGGGCCGAGAAAGCGCGACTTCTGCTCGGCCGAACCGTAGCGAAGAATCATCTGCGTGGGGAGCGAGTTGTGCACGCTCATCAGGACACCCATGGATGCATCCACGGTGGCGATCTCCTCGAGCGCGACGAGATAGGTGCGCGTGTCGAGACCGAGTCCATCGAACTCTTCCGGAATCAGCATGCCGAGAAATCCCATCTCACCGAGCTTGTCGACTATGGATGAGTCGAAGCAGGATTCGCGGTCCCACCGGGCGCTGTGCGGCGCTATCTCGGCGCGCGCGAACTCGCGAGCGAGGCGCTGAATCTCCCGCTGCTCCTCATCGAGCGGAATGAGTGCCCAGGACATCAGCGCTTCCCGCCGGGCGGATACTCATGGAACCCCCGCCCGCTCTTGCGGCCGAGCCAGCCGGCGGCGACGTACTTTCGGAGCAGCGGGCACGGACAGTACCTGGGATCCCCCAGCCCTTCGTGCAGCACGTCGAGAATCGCGACGCAGGTGTCCAGCCCGATGAGGTCAGCGAGCGCGAGCGGCCCCATGGGATGATTCATGCCCAGCGTCATGACGGTGTCGACAGCCTCTGGCGACGCGACGCCCTGCATCACGCAGTAGGCCGCCTCGTTGATCATGGGCATGAGCACGCGATTCGAGACGAAGCCGGGGAAGTCGTTCACCTCGACAGGCGTCTTTCCAAGCCGCTCCGCGAGCTGGACGACGGCGCGCGTCGTCGCATCCGAAGTCGCGAGGCCGCGGATGATCTCCACCAGCCGCATCACTGCCACCGGATTCATGAAGTGCATTCCGATGACCTGTGCCGGCCGGTCGGTGCGGGCGGCGACCTCGGTTATCGAAATGGAGCTCGTGTTCGAGGCGAGTATGGCGCCGGGTGCCGCTTCGCGATCGAGCTCGCCGAACAGGCGGAACTTGAGATCCTTGCTCTCGGACGCGGCTTCGATGATGAGATCGGCGTCCGTCACCGCACCCAGCTCCCGCGCCGTGGTGATCCGTGCCAGGGCGGCATCGCGACCGGCCGCATCGATCTCACCCTTCGTCACCTGCCGCTCGAGATTGCGGGCGATCGTGCCGCGCGCCTTGGCGAGTGCTTCCCCGGATACGTCGATCAACACCACCGGTGTTCCTGCGAGCGCGATCACGTGCGCGATGCCGTTGCCCATCTGCCCCGCCCCCACGACCGCCACATGCGAGATCGCCATCACGATTCCTCGCGACGACGCGGTCGGGCAATGAGCCATGCCAGCGCGATCAGCATGAAGATCGCCGCAGCCGCACCGCCTTCCGGTCCCCAGTCGCCGCCCGTCAGCCAGTCGGGTCCGGAATCGACGACACGGTAGCCCGGCGACGCGAAGGGGATGCCGCTGACCTCCGTGTGCAGCAGCGCGGCAAGCGTCCAGTTCCAGGCAGCGTGCGCGGCCCACACGGCGTACAGACTGCCTGATTTCAATCTCACGGCGCCCAGGAAGACGCCCGCGAGTATCACCGTCGCGATCGCCTGTATTCCATGGACCGGCCCATCGACCAGCGAGAGATTCTGAAAATGGAGCACCCCAAAGGCGATGCTAGTGAGAGCCACGGCGGCCACACTGCCCCACAGTTCGCTCACAACGGCAAACGGATAGCCGCGGAAGAGCAGCTCTTCCGCCAGTGATGCGGGCACGACGATGAGCGTGACGACTGCGGCCGCGTACAGCCAGTCACCGTTCTCAGCCGGGACGACGGTCATCCACCGTGTGGCGACAAGCAGAAGCGTTGGTGCACCGATCGTCGCGGCGCCCAGAAGGAACCCGCGAGCGACCGGAATGCCGCGCGCCGCCCCGTAGTCCATTCCGACAAAGCTCCAGTCGCGTCGATCGATCCAGCGCACGCTGACGAGATGGGCGATGAGCAGCGCCATCATCATTCCCCAGGACGACGCGAGGAGGACCGGCATGCTCAGGCGGTCCGGAGCAGCGTCCTCGAGCGAAACACCCGCCAGCATGAATCCCGCCGGCTGCGTGATCGCCAGAGCGACCATTGCAGCGGCGAGAAAGGCGAGGAGCCGCCACGGGGCGCGAAGCGCGCCCTCGGCAGTGAAAAGAAAAGCGCGCGCCTTCAAGCAGGCGCGCGATCGGTTTGCTTCGGGGCGAGAAGAGCGGCGACGACCGCCTTCACCGCATCGAGGGCGAGGAATGGAAGCACGCCGAGAACAGCCGCACGTTCAATGTCACCTGTGATGAGAGCGAGCTGTGAGAGCCCGCCGATATACAGCACCAGTATTCCGGCGGAGGCGGCCACGAGTCGCAACGGGAAGGTGCGCGCTCTCGCGATCAGCCAGCCAGCGACGAATGCCGCAGCGGGATACGCGATCAGATAACCCCCCGTGGGGCCGACGAGCCGCGCCGCACCGGGCGCGCCCATCGGCGCGAACACCGGCAGCCCGGCCGCACCCGCGATCAGATACAACACCATGCTGGCCGCCCCCGCCGCCGGTCCCAGCCAGAAGCCTGCGAGCACGACCACCAGCGGCTGCAACGTGATGGGCACCGGAGTGAAGGGCAACGGAATCGCCACCTGAGAGGCGGCCGCGAGCGCGAGCGCGAACCCGACGACACCGACGATCAGGACCGGGAGCCCGCGTTCCTGCGCCGGGGTCGCCCGCGTCGACAACGAAATATTCGGCATCAGTTCATTCGCTCCACACTCAGGGCCACCGCGTCGCCGCCGCCGAGACAGAGCGTCGCGATACCAGTCGCGGCGTCACGGTCCTGCATCGCATACAGGAGCGTCGTGAGTACGCGCGCTCCACTCGCTCCGATGGGGTGTCCGAGCGCGATCGCGCCCCCGTTGACGTTCACACGGTCCCAGTCCCAATCGAGTCCCTTGCCGTCGGCTAGCGCCTGGGAGGCGAACGCCTCGTTGGCTTCGATCAGATCATAATCGCCGATCGTCGTTCCGCTCCTCTGCATGACACCCTTCACGGCCTTTACCGGCGCGAAGAAGAGGTCCTTCGGCTCCACAGCGCCTGTTCCGTACTCGGTGATTCGTGCGAGCGCCGCGAGGCCGTGCGCCGCGGCATACTCCTCCGAAGCGACGACGAGGGCTGATCCACCGTCGTTGAGGCTGGACGCGTTGCCCGCCGTGACCGTCGGCCCCTGCTCGCCGTCACGCCCACCGTTGCCATTCCCTCCGGCGAACGCGGGACGCAGACGCGCGAGCGTCTGTATTGTCGTATCGGAACGCGGCCCTTCGTCCGTACTGACGACAATCGATCCCTTGCGCCCCGGCACTTCGACCGCGACGATCTCCGCCCTGAATCTTCCGCTTTCGATCGCGCGAACTGCCTTGCGGTGCGACGCAACCGCAAATTCGTCCTGCATCTCGCGAGTGATGCCCGCCTTGCTTGCCGTGTACTCGGCGTGACCGCCCATGTGCACGTCGCAGAAGGAACACCAGAGGCCGTCGCGGATCACGCCGTCCACGAGGGTCTGATCCCCGAGCTTGACCCCACCGCGCATTCCGTAGACGTAGTAGGGGGCATTCGACATCGACTCCTGCCCGCCGGCCACTATCACGCGTGCATCGCCTGCCTTCACCGCCTGGGCGGCCAGCATGACCGCCTTGAGGCCGGAACCGCATACCTTGTTGATCGTGAGTGCCGACACCGTAGCGGGAAGTCCGGACCTGATCGCAGCCTGGCGCGCCGGTGCCTGCCCGACGCCGCCCTGGACCACGTTGCCCATGATCACTTCGTCGACATCACCGGCCGGAACGCCCGAGCGTGCGAGCACCTCGCGAATGGCGATCGCGCCGAGTTCGGGAGCGGTGAGCGGCGCAAGCGCCCCGAGGAACTTTCCTATCGGCGTTCGTGCAGCGGCGATTATGACCGGAGTGCGGGATGGATCCGACATCGAAGGAGGTTGCGGGCTGGCCGGACGTGGGGGCTTTGCGCATCGCGAGGTTCGCGAAGGCGATTCGAAAGGTATTCCGGCTCCACGGGCGATTCAACCGAAGGTGCGGAGGCGGCGCGGCGGTCGTTGTCAGATGGCGTACGTGCCGAGAACCCTGAGGGCGCGCGACGCTGCGCGCATCCGGTCGAGACAGCGATCAAGCGCGGCTGCGCCGGCCGCGTGCTCCATCTCCACGAAGAAGCGATAACTCCACGGCTCGCCAGTCGGCCGTGACTCGAGCTTGCTCAGGTTGATCCCTTCATTGGCGATCGGCGTGAGAACGCGTAGCAACGCGCCGGGCTCGTTGTCGGTCTCCAGCACGAGAGCGGTACGTGCGGGGGCCCCTGCCTCGGGCGCGGCGGCGACGCGCGCCAGCGCGACAAATCGCGTCTGATTGTCGTGACGATCCTCGATGTCGGCTACGACGATGTCGAGGGAGTAGCGGACGGCAGCACGGCGACCGGCAATCGCTGCCGCCGCCCGGTTGCCCTTCGCCGCCAGATCGCGCGCGGCGCCCGCGGTGTCGTACCAGCTCCGGACGTCGAGTTGCGGGTTCCCGCGCAGGAAGTCGCCGCACTGGGCCAGGGCAACAGGGTGGCTGGCGACCGACAGCAGTTCGTCGATCGCTGTTCCCGGAAGCGCCAGCAGACAGTGATGTATCGCGACAACCGTCTCACCCACGATGTGCAGATCTTCGTTCGAAGCGAGTGCGTCGTAGCTTGCGATGACGCTGCCCGCCAGGGTGTTTTCTATCGGAAGCAAACCGTAGTCGACATCGCCCTGCCCCACGCTCCTGGCGACGGCATCGAAGTCGCGATGCGGGACCGGCGTCGCCCTCCCTGCCCAGAGCTGTATGATCCCTTCCTCGCTGAAGGCGCCGAGCTCGCCCTGAAAGGCTACCGTTGGCGGCGACGGCGGGGTACGGTCATCAGACACGGGGCCGAGAATGGATTCCCGCTTTCGGGGGAATGACAGGACCGGGAGGCGCGGCCCCGTGCACGGTGTCATCCGTCGCGGAGTCGCGTCCGGTTACGTGCGCCGCGGCTTCGCGTCGCGTGCCGCCTGCCCTCACCTCCAGCGACCGACCCGCCGCGACCGCGTGCGGCACGAGCTGCCCGACGAGAGCCGAGAAGGCGTCGAACGTCAGCGACTGCTCGCCATCCGACCTGGCGGTTTCCGGACTCGGGTGCACCTCAACGAGCAGGCCGTCGGCGCCCGCAGCGATCGCAGCGCACGCCAGAGGCGCTACGAGCGCAACGCGACCCGCGGCGTGGCTCGGGTCGACGAGCACGGGCAGGTGCGTCTCCTCTTTCAGAATCGGGATCGCACCTATGTCGAGCGTGTTGCGCATCGCGGTCTCGAACGTGCGTATGCCACGCTCGCACAGAATCACGCGATGGTTGCCCTGCGCCATGACGTACTCCGCCGCCATCAACAGTTCCCGGACAGTCGCCGAGAGTCCGCGCTTGAGCAGCACCGGCGTATCAGCCCGGCCAACCTCGGCCAGGAGACTGAAGTTCTGCATGTTACGCGCACCGACCTGCAGCACGTCGGCATAGCGCGCCACCAGCTCCACCTGCCTCGTGTCCATCACTTCGGTGACGACCGGCAATCCCGTCAGCTCGCGGACCTCGGCGAGTATCTCGAGGCCTTCCTCGCCGAGCCCCTGGAAGGCGTACGGCGATGTACGCGGCTTGAACGCGCCGCCCCGGAGCATCGACGCGCCCGCCGCGCTCACGGCACGCGCCGTTTCCAGCAGCATCTCACGCCCTTCGACGGAGCACGGGCCGGCTATCATCGTGATCGCGGCACCGCCCAGCGCGGCATCGCCCACATTAATGACCGTTGCGCCGTCAGGCGCGGAACTGAACTCCCGTGACGCGAGCTTGTACGGTCTCAGTATCGGCGTTGCGGATTCGACACCCGGCAGGGCGAGGAGTGGAACCTCGGCGAGCGCACTCTCGTCGCCGACACAACCGATTATCACGCGATGCTCGCCGCGCGAGATGTGTGTGCGACAGCCCAGCGCCTCGACGCGCTCGCGAATGTGGTCGAGCTCGGCGTCGCTGATGCGCGGCCGCGTGACGATGATCACGACAGGTTCCCCGGGTTCGATGACAGCATTGCTCGTCAGCCTCGATCGCCCAGGCCGACGGCCGGCAACAGGGCGCGCGTCGCAAGCTCATCCTGCAGCCGCGCAATGAAGTCGGCGACCGCGACTATCTCCTGCTTCTTCCCCGCACCGCGCACGCGCAATGCGACGGTGTCTCCCTCTGCCTCGCGCCGGCCGATGACCGCCATGTACGGAACCTTGAGCACCTCGCCATCGCGAATCCGGTAGTTCAGCGTCTCCGAACGCGCATCGAGCATTGCGCGCACGCCGCGCGCCGCTAGCCGGTCTCGCACGGATGCCGCGACCTCGGCCAGATCTTCGGAGATGGGGATCACGCGCACCTGTTCCGGCGCCAGCCAGAGCGGGAACGCACCCGCGTAGTGCTCGATCAGGCCTCCCACGAAGCGTTCCATCGACCCGACAAGAACGCGGTGCAGCATCACCGGCCGGTGCGGCACGTTATCGGCGCCCGTGTACTCGAGCTCGAACCGTTCCGGGAGATTGAAGTCGAGCTGCACGGTGGGTCCCTGCCACTTGCGACCTATCGCATCGATGAGCTTGAAGTCGAGCTTGGGACCGTAGAAGGCGCCCCCACCAGTGTCCAGCTCGAACTCCCGGCCTCGCGCGTGCAATACCGCCGCCAGCATTGCTTCCGCCTCGCGCCACTGTTCCTCGGTGCCGAGCGCCTTCGGCGGCATCGTGGACAGCTCGATCGTGTACGGATAGCCGAAGACGCCAAGCATCTCGTGCACGAGGTCGAGCAGCCGGGCGATCTCATCGAAAACCTGCTCCGGCGTGCAGAAGACGTGCGCGTCATCCTGCGTGAACCCGCGCACACGCAGCATTCCGTGCAGCACACCGCTGCGCTCGTAACGATACACGGTTCCGAACTCCGCGAAACGGATCGGGAGGTCGCGATACGAACGCTGCTTCGACTGATAGATGCAGATGTGCCCCGGACAGTTCATCGGCTTCGGGCGGTACATCGCGCCCTCGACATCGATCGGCCCGAACATGTTCTCCGCGAAGTTCACGAGATGGCCCGAGATCTCGAGCAGTTTCTCGTTCACGACGTGCGGCGTGAACACCAGGTCGTAGCCGTGGCGCAGGATCAGATCGCGCTCGTACTGCTCGATCTCGTTGCGTACGATCGCGCCCCGGGGATGCCAGAGAATCAGCCCGGAGCCCACGCGCTGATCAGTAGAGAACAGGTCGAGCGCATGGCCGAGCGTGCGATGGTCGCGGCGCTTCGCCTCCTCCAGCCGGTGGAGATATGCCTCGAGGTCGGCGCGGCTGAACCACGCCGTCCCATAGATGCGCTGCAGCATCTGTCGGCGCTCATCACCGCGCCAGTACGCGCCCGCCGTGTGGAGCAGCGAGAAATGCTCGAGTCGCGAGGTATCCGGAACGTGGGGCCCGCGGCACAGATCGAAGAACGGACCGTCGGTGTAGATCGAGATGATTTCGTCGTCGCCCAGCTCGGCGAGCCGCTCCAGCTTGAGCGGGTCGCCGGCAAAACGCATCTCCGCCTCGGCGCGGCTTACCTCCTCGCGCACGAAGGGGAAACTCGCCTTCACGACCGCGCGCATCTCGCGCTCGAACTCCTCCAGGTCATCCGGTGTGAATGGCTCGGCGACGTCGAAATCGTAGTAGAAGCCGTCGTCGATCGCCGGGCCGAAGCCGATCTTCGCTTCGGGGCGAAGCCGGCGTACGGCCGTGGCGAGGATGTGCGCAGCCGAATGACGCAGCACGGCCAGCGCGGCGGGATCGCTCTCCCCGGGCCGGACACGGTTCTTCTCGGTGATGACAGTGAAGGCCCCTGCGGTGCGGACAGGCGTCACCAGATCCTGCACCTTGCCGTCCACCGAGACGGCGACGGCGGCCCTCAGCAACCCCGAGCCGATGGATGCCACGACATCGCGCGCCGGAGTATCCCGTTCCACTTCGCGAACGGAGCCATCCGGAAGAGTGAGCTTCAAGAGCCCTGCGTCATATCCCACTTCGCTCAACCGTCGCGCTCCAGCACCGGCGTGATAGTTCCGGCATAATGGAAGTAGAAGTAGAGACCGGCTATCAGAGCAATCGCCACGGCCGCCCAGACCAGTGCTCGCCGCAGCGGGATGCGCGCATCGGGTTCGCGTCCCTCGGCGTCGTCGCCCGAGCGCGGCGCGGATGCTTCGGACTCACGCATGTTCTTCTCACTGGACATCGCTCGGACTTGCTCCCGCTCATTGTCTACAGGTGGCCTTCTTCTTGCACCCGCTGAACCCCCTCCCCAGCGCCGCGATCGCGTTGTACACTCCTTGTACACTCCCTATCGGAGCGACGCAGGCGTTCGCAAGTTATTCATCCACCATCACCTCCGCCACAGGTTCTGCTTATGCCCACCTTCCGCTACCTGGACGAGGACGATTCGCCTGCCGGGATCGTACTCAGCGCCGCCGCGGGTGCCATCGCCGGATTCGCCGTTGGCGTGCTCGTAGCACAGCGGCTCGGCGGAATCGACGGGCTCACGGCGCGGCTTCGCCGCCGTACCCACGAGATCGGCGCATCCGTGCGCCGCCGCTTCGAGGAGGAGGAAGAACAGTTCGTCGAGGACGACGATTATGCGGCCGATGCCGAGCTGGAGGAGCGCGTGCTCGAGGCGTTCAGCAACGATCCCGTGCTCGCCGAACGCGGCATCGACATCGGTTCCATCGGCGATGCCGTGATCGAGCTCGCCGGATGGGTGAATACCGAGGACGAATCGGAGCACGCCATGACGATCGCGCGCGGCGTCCCCGGGGTGGACACCGTCGTCAATCGACTGGCGATAGGCGAAGCCGAGGCCGAGTTGGCCGACACCGCTCGCCGCTTCGAGGAGGGTGATCCAGCGCTCAACGAGGCGCACTGGCACGGACAGCAGGTAGGGACGGGTAAGCGGCGACAGGGTCGCTCGAACGAGCCTGATCGCCACGCCGACCCGCGGCCGGAGCTGGAGGAACGCTGGCTGAGCGAGGAGGAGGCAATCCGCAACGCGGCCGGCGACACGGCCGGCATCGCCGAGCGCAGAAGCCGGAGCAAGAAGACCCAGCGCAGCGTGCCGAAGGGCGATCACGTCCCGGGCGCGGACGATTCCACGGCGACCGGACAGGAGGGAGCTGAAGCGCGCGGTTAACTTGCGCGGATGACCACGCCCGAACAGACGGCAGAGCTCCCGGCGCAGTACGACCCGACTGCGACCGAGGCAGAAACGTACCGCCGCTGGATGGAGAGCGGCGTGTTCACGGCCCGGTCTGCGCGATCGGACCGGGTCGGTGGCGAACGCCCCCCCTTCGTCATCACGATGCCGCCACCCAACGTCACGGGCGTTCTGCACATGGGTCATGGCCTCAACAACACGGTGCAGGACGTGATCATCCGGTGGAGGCGGATGTGCGGCGACGAGGCGCTCTGGGTGCCGGGCACCGATCACGCCGGGATCGCGACACAGAACGTCGTCGAGAAGCAGCTCGCGCGCGAAGGCATCACTCGCTTCGACCTCGGTCGCGAAGCCTTCGTCGCGCGCACGCACGCGTGGGTCGAGAACACCGGTGGGACCATCCTCCGGCAACTCAGGGCGATCGGGGCGTCCGCCGACTGGACGCGCACGGCCTACACTCTCGACGAGGGACCATCGCGCGCCGTGCGCGAAGCGTTCGTCCGGCTGTACGACGACGGCCTCATCTACCGTGGGCACAGGGTGATCCACTGGTGTTCCCGCTGCCTCACGTCGCTGAGCGACGAGGAGGCCGAGCACGCGGAGGAGAGCGGCAAGCTGTATCACATCAGCTATCTCCTGGCCGGAGCAGATGCGGCCGGACGCTCGCTCACCGTCGCAACAACACGGCCGGAAACGATGCTCGGCGACGTGGCCGTCGCCGTGAACCCGGCGGACGACCGGTACCGTGATCTCGTCGGCAGGATGGTGGTGCTCCCGATCGCCAACATCGAGATACCGATCATTGCCGACGAATACGCTGATCCGGCCTTCGGGACGGGCGTCGTCAAGATCACTCCGGCCCACGATCCCAACGACTTCGAGGTAGGCAGGCGGCACTCCCTTCCCATGCCGATCGTGCTCACGCCCGACGGCCGGATGGCGGAGTGGGCCGACGCGGCCGACCGGATCCCCGAGTCGCTGCGTTCGCTGGAAAGGCTCGCGGCGCGCAATCGAATCGTGCAGATGCTCACGGACAGTGGTCGACTCGTGAAGACCGAAGCGCACCAGCATTCGGTGCGACACTGCTACCGCTGCGACACCGTGGTCGAGCCACGGCTGTCGGATCAGTGGTTCGTTCGCATGGAGCCGCTCGCACGTCCGGCGCTCGAGGCCGTACGAACGGGCCAGGTGCGGATTCTTCCGGAGCGCTGGGAGGCCGTCTACGTCAACTGGCTGGAAGGAATCCGCGACTGGAATATCTCGCGGCAACTCTGGTGGGGACATCGCATTCCGGTCTGGTATTGCGATGGCTGCCGCAAGGTGACGGCGAGCCGTACCGACGTCACCGAGTGCGCCAGGTGCAAGGGCCCCCTGCGCCAGGACGAGGACGTGCTCGATACATGGTTCTCCTCGTGGCTGTGGCCCTTCTCCACACTCGGCTGGCCGGATCGCGAGGCGGATGATCTGCGGGCGTTCTACCCGACGGATGCGCTGGTGACAGCGCCGGAGATCCTTTTCTTCTGGGTCGCACGGATGGTGATGGCCGGCTGCTACTTCGCGGGCGATGCGCCATTCCACACAGTCTATCTGACGGGCACAGCGCGTGACACCGACCACGTGCGGATGCAGAAGTCGCTCGGGAACGGTATCGATCCCCTGGACGTCGTCGAGCGATTCGGCGCCGACGCGTTGCGATTCACTGTCGTATCCGGCCTGGGAATCGGTGCAGACATAATCCTGGATCCACAGGACCTCGAGCGGTCCTTCGCTCCTGGTCGAAACTTCGCCACGAAGCTGTGGAACATCGGCCGCTATCTTCTGTCGAACGTCGGCAGCGAAACAGCCGAACCGGTTGCTGCGCTGAAGGCGAGCGACCTCACGCGCGCCGACCACTGGATCCTGGCTCGTCTCGACGCGGCCGTACGAGAGTGTGACGCAGCCCTCGGTCCGGCGCGGCCCGGCAGGGCCGGGGCGACGGATCATGTTCGCGCCCTCTGGCACGAGCCACAGCGCCGCAGCGGGCTCCGCCTCGATGAGTTCGCGGAGACAGCCCGGCGATTCATGTGGAACGAGCTCGCGGACTGGTACTTGGAGGCGGTCAAGGGGCGCCTCGCGGATGAGTCGCGCTCGGGTTCGCGCGATCGCGAGGTCGCGCGGTCCGTGCTCGTGCACGTCTTCGATCGCGGACTCCGGCTGCTGCATCCCATCGTTCCGTTCATCACCGAGGCGCTGTGGCAGATGCTTCCGCTGCAGCGCGATGTGAACGACTTTCTCGCAACGGCGAGCTGGCCCAGGGCACGTCTGCTCGCCGGCGATGCTCTCGCGAGCGACTTCGAACTCGTGCGGGAGGCAGTGTCCGCGATCCGCCAGGTTCGCAGCGAGTACGCGCTCGCACGATCGGCCACGGTTGCCGTGACCACGGTTCCCAGCGGACGGTCGAAGCGGGCGCGCGGAACGCTGAGCGCGGAACGCGAACTTGTCGGCCGGCTCACGCAGGCGAAGTTGACGGTCAGCCGTCATGCTCCGTCGGGCGCGGCGGCGCACAGCGTACTTTCGGAAGGCACGGAGGTGATCATTCCGCTCGCTGATCTCGTCGATGTTGAGAAGGAGTGCGCGCGGTTCAGGGGAGAACTGGAACAGTTGCTGGCCCAGATCGCGAAGCTCGATGACCGGCTCCGCAACCCGGATTTCACCGGGCGCGCGCCGGCACACGTCGTCGACGGCGAGCGTGAGAAGCTGCGCCAATGGAACGCCCGGCGAGAACAGCTCGCCGTCAAGGTCAAGGCACTTTGCGGCGTGTGACCGCCGCGCTCGCTCTCCTCGGCTGCGCATCGCCCGGGATGCCACCGGGTGGCCCGGAGGATCCCGAACCGCCCGTCCTCGTCGCCACCGCGCCCGCGGACAGCAGCGTGAGGGTGCAGGCGCGGCGCGTGGTCTTCATGTTCGACGAAGTGGTCAGCGAGCGCCCGCAGGGCGCAACGGAGCTTGCCGACCTGTTCATCATCTCGCCCCGCGAGGGTGATCCGGAAGTCGACTGGGCGCGCGAGGAGGTACGCGTGGAACCGCGTCGTGGCTTCAGGCCGAACACCGTCTATACCGTAACGCTTCTCCCCGGGCTCGCCGATCTCCGCGGCAACGTGCGGCGCGAGGGCGCGACGGTCGTCTTCTCGACCGGCCCGGACATCCCGGACACGCGGCTCGCGGGAACGGTCATCGAATGGGAATCGGGGCGCCCGATCGCGAACGCCTGGGTCGAGGTCGTCGCCGTCGACGACAGCACGATGTACGTCTCGCGCGCTGACAGCGCGGGTCGCTTCGAGTTGCGGCATCTCCCACCCGATGTCTACATGGTGCGCGGTCACGCGGACCCCAACGGCAATCGAACGCAGGACAGACGCGAAGCTTACGACAGCACCAGGGTGACCGTGCAGGACAGCGCGATCGTCGAACTGCTTGCGTTCGTGCACGACAGCGTCGGTCCCGGCATCGAGCGGATAGCGGTGAGCGATTCCGTTACGGTGCGTGTCACGTTCGACGAGCCGATCGATGTGGATCAGACCTTGGACGTGTCGAATTTCGTCCTGCTCGCCGCCGACTCGACGGCCGTTGGCATCGCGGAGGTCATGACGGCGAGGGCGTGGGAGGCGAAGGAGAAGGCTCGGCTCGCCGCCGAGGATTCTGCACGGGTTGCGGCGGAGCTGGCTGCGGCGGACAGCGCGGCAGACACGGTAGCCGTGCCCGCGGCACCAGCGCCGGCGGACAGCGTTGTGACCGACACGCCCAGCCCGCCCGTGACGCGGCCCCTCCCCACGACGGAGGTTGTGCTCCGACTGGCGCGGCCGCTGGCGCCCGACTCAGCCTACCGCCTGCGCGCGATCGCGATTCGCGATCTTCAGTCGAGGCTGCGCACGAGCGACCGCGTCTTCGAGGCGCCGCCTGTTCGTCGCACACCGTCAGCGGCGGATTCGCTGGCAGTGCCGGCGCCGCTGGAACCGCCGTCACCGCCGACGTGATTGCCGGACGATGACCGACCCGCGGCGACGGCTGCCGAGCGTGAATGCCCTGCTCGAGAGCGAGCCCGTACGGGCGATGCTCGAACGCCATCCCCGACCGCTCGTCACCGAAGCAGTGCGAGCGATCGTGGATGCGGCGCGCGAGGACCCGGCGCGCGCGCCCGGCAGCGTTCAGGGTTGGGCGGAGGCTGTGGCCAGGGACCTCGCGACTCGCAAGCGGCCCTCACTGCGCCCGGTGATCAACGCCACCGGTGTCGTCCTCCACACGAACCTCGGTCGCGCACCGCTCCCCGCTGCAGCAATCGACGCGATGCGCGCATGCACGGAGGGTCACTCGAACCTGGAGTATGACCTGGACAGTGGCCACCGTGGGTCGCGCGGCGTGCACTGCACGGCGCTGCTCCGGGAGCTCACCGGCGCGCAGGACGGGCTCGTCGTCAACAATGGGGCCGCTGCGCTCGTTCTCGCGTTGCGAACGGTCGCTTGTGACCGCGAGGTAATCGTGTCCCGCGGCGAGCTCGTTGAGATCGGAGGCAGCTTTCGCATCCCCGACATCATGCGCGAAAGCGGTGTGCGCCTCATCGAGGTCGGCACCACGAACAGGACCCACCTCGAGGACTACGCCGGCGCGATCAGCGGGCGAACGGGCGCGATCGCAAGAGTCCACAGGAGCAACTTCACCCTCGAGGGATTCACGGCGGAGGTGGAGATGGGCGAGCTCGCAGAGCTCGGTCGCGAGCGCGGGCTGCCCGTGATCCATGACCTCGGCAGCGGCCTGCTTCTCCCACTCGATGAGTACGGATTGCGCGGCGAACCTACCGTTGCGGAGGCGCTTCGCGCCGGCGCGAGCGTCGTGACGATGAGCGGAGACAAGCTGCTGGGCGGTCCGCAGGCCGGGATCGTGGCGGGCGACGCTGCCCTCATCGCAAGATTGCGAAGCAACCCGCTCGCGCGCGCGTTGCGCGTCGACAAACTGACGCTCTCGGCGCTCGAGGCGACACTGACGATCTATCGCGATCCGCGCCGAGCGCTGGCGGAGATTCCGACCCTCCGCATGCTCACAATCCCTGTGGAGTCGGTTCGTGACCGTGCGGAGCGGCTGTGCGCAATCCTGATTGCTCGCGGCATCCGGGCGACGGTGATCGACAGCGAGGCGAGCGTTGGAGGCGGCGCGTATCCAGCGGCGCGCATTCCTTCGGCGGCAATCTCGCTCGGGGGCGATGCGAGACATGTCGATGAACGGCTCCGGCACGCCTCGCCCGCCGTCGTCGGCAGGATCGAGAAGGAGCATCTGATGCTCGATCTCCGCAGCGTCATGCCCTCCGCCGACGACGCGCTCGCTGCCGCCGTCGAACGGGCCGCCGGCACGGCGCAATGAGCCCGTTTCCTCGGCGGATGGACGATGGCGCACGAGCGGGCGCCTTTCTCGACCGCGATGGGACGGTCATTGCCGACACGGTCCACGTGAGCCGTGTGCAGGACGTGCGATTGTTGCCGGACGCCGGTGCCGCCATCGCGCGGCTCAATGAGGCAGACATACCCGTGATCGTGATAACGAATCAGTCCGGCATCGCACGGGGCTATTTCGGCGAAGGAGAATACGAAGTCGTGCGCGCGGAAGTCGACGCGATGCTCGCGAGCATGAATGCACGCATCGACGCCAGCTATCACTGCCCGCATCATCCCGACATCACAGGGCTGTGCGACTGCCGCAAGCCCGGCCCGGCGCTCTACGAACTGGCTGCAAAGGAGCACGCAATAGATCTGTCACGATCGGTCTTCATTGGCGACAGGTGGCGCGATGTCGCGGCGGCCCTCCGATTCGGCGGCCGCGGAGTGCTACTGGTGAGCGATGCGACCGCCGCCGATGAGCGCGAACGCGCCGGACGCGATGCCGAGACCGCGCCTACGCTCGGCAGTGCGGTCGACATGCTGTTGCGGTCCGGGTGGCCACGGTCTGAATGATGGCGCCACGGAGAGCGAGGGGCCGCGCGCGACTGGCCGTGCTTGCGTCCGGTGGCGGATCCAATCTCCAGGCGTTGCTCGATCACCTTTGCGCTCGCGGCGCGGCGCGTGCAGCCGACGTCGTGGTCGTCGTCTCCGATCGCGCGGGAGCCGGGGCCCTCGAGCGCGCGCGTGCCTCGGGAGTTGCCGCCGAAGTCGTTCCGCCACGACAGATCGGCGCACTCCTCGAGGAACAGCGAATCGATCTCGTCGCACTGGCAGGTTATCTGCGTTTCATCCCGGATGAGGTGACGGCGCGGTTCCGCGGGCGAATGGTCAACGTTCACCCTTCACTTCTTCCGGCCTTCGGCGGCGAGGGAATGTACGGCGCGCGCGTTCACGAGGCCGTGATCGCGGCCGGTGTCAGCATCACCGGTGCGACCGTCCACTTCGTCGATACGGAGTACGACGCCGGCCCGATAATAGCGCAATGGCCGGTGCCCGTGCTCGAGGGCGACAGCGCTGCCACTCTCGGGGCCCGTGTGCTGCGCGTGGAGCACGCCCTCTTCCCCCGCATCGTGGATGCCATCGCCGGCGGTCGCGTTGCGCTGAACGAAGCCGGGCGCGTGGAGCCACGCCCGTTCGGGGCCGGCCACTCCGCCTTTGCGATTGCTGACACGCCGGAAACGAGCCTGGTAGCGGACCTGGCAGGGCTGTTCGACCGGAGCCGCGCGGTGTGAGGCTAAGCGTGAGGCATCGAGAGTCCCGGCGCTTACCGGGCCGACGTGTCGATGGTAGTTTGGCCCGATCATGCCACGTGCCCTCCTCTCCGTATCCGACAAGACAGGCATCGTCGATTTCGCGCGGGGCCTCGAGGGCCTCGGCTGGGAGCTGATCTCGACCGGCGGAACCGCACGCGCGCTGCGTGATGCGGGCGTTCCCGTGCGCGACGTGAGCGACGTCACGGGTTTCCCGGAAATGATGGACGGTCGGGTGAAGACGCTGCATCCCGCTGTGCACGGAGCGCTGCTGGCGCGACGCGACGAAGGGACGCACATGACCGCCCTCGAGGAGCACGGGATCGAACCGATCGATCTCGTCGCCGTCAACCTCTACCCGTTCGCCGCCTCGGCTACACGCCCGGGTATCGCGGCCGGGGATGTGATCGAACAGATCGACATAGGCGGGCCGTCGATGCTGCGTTCCGCAGCCAAGAACTTCGCGTCGGTCACCGTGGTGGTGGATCCCGCGGATTATCCGCGCGTGCTCTCCGCCTTCGAGTCGGAGGACGACGACGTCGACCTCCGCCGCCTCCTCGCCGGCAAGACATTCGCACATACGGCGGCGTACGATGCCGCGATAGCGGGCTGGTTCGCTGCCCGACAGGAAGACGAAAATCGTTTCCCCGAGCGCGTCACCCTCGCGCTCGAGCGCCAGCAGCAGCTTCGCTACGGCGAGAACCCGGGACAGCAGGCCGCGTTTTACGTCGAGCGGTCTGCCGGCGGGCTGGCCGATCTGGTGCAGCGCGGCGGCAAGGAACTCTCGTTCAACAACCTTCTCGATCTCGAAGGGGCGCTCCTCGCGACTGATCCCTTCGGCGATGAAAC
This sequence comes from Gemmatimonadaceae bacterium, assembly GCA_050733695.1. Lineage (GTDB taxonomy): Bacteria > Gemmatimonadota > Gemmatimonadetes > Gemmatimonadales > Gemmatimonadaceae > JBOHTO01. The sequence continues at coordinate 21,458 of JBOHTO010000020.1, forward strand.
CTGCTGCGCGATCATCAAGCACACCACGCCCTGCGGACTCGCCGTCGGTGCGGATGCCGTGGACGCGTACAGGAAGGCACTGGCCTGCGACGCCGTCTCCGCCTTCGGCTCGGTGATCGCCTTCACCGTGCCGGTCGATGAGGGGGCCGCCGAACAGGTGTCGAGCCTGTTCGTCGAATGCATAGTGGCGCCGTCGTTCACGGATCGCGCGATCGAGATACTCGGCCGCAAGAAGAACCTGCGAGTCCTCCAGGGAATGGCGCGCTGGCCGCAGGGCGCGCTCGATTTCAAGCGCGTGCGCGGCGGCATGCTGCTGCAGGAGCGGACGCCGAGCATCGTCGCGGACCAGGGTTGGACCGTTGCGACGAGGCGAGCGCCGACGGCGACCGAGCGGCGCGACCTCCTGTTTGCGTGGCGCGCGGTGGCCAGCGTCAAGTCGAATGCGATCGTGCTCGCGCGCGACGGGGCGACGATAGGCATCGGCGCGGGCCAGATGTCACGCGTGGATGCCGCGTTCCTTGCCGTGCACAAGGCGCGCGGTGCCGGACACGACACGGCCGGCGCGGTGCTCGGCTCGGATGCTTTCTTTCCCTTTCGGGACGGCGTGGATCAGGCGGCGGAGGCGGGAGTGAAGGCGATCATCCAGCCTGGTGGCTCCGTGCGGGACGCCGAGGTGACCGAGGCCGCCGACGAGCATGGCATGGCAATGATCATCACGGGGCAACGGCTGTTCAGACATTGATGGAAGTGCAACCGCCAGCGTTCGACTCACCGTCGAAGCTGTGGCGGATCCCGAACGCGGGAATCCATTTCCGTTTATTCCGTCATTCCCGCAGAACCGCTGATTCATTTCGTTGAACGGCATCCTTCCCGCGAAAGCTGGAATCATGTCTTGCCATCTTCATCCCGTATTTCACGGATCAGTCGCCGCGCGTTACTCCCGCCTTCGGCCCGTCGCCCGCAGCGGATCGCGCCCGGTGCTCCTTGTCCCTCACACCCTCGACGAACGCCCCCTGTGTCGCCGGCCGCTCCTCGCCCCAGATGAGTATCAAGGCCATCACCCCATACATCGGCAGATGGCCAACGAGCTCGCGCCATCCGAGGAACGGCAGCGTGAGATTGAACGGAACCCAGAGGAGCAGGATCGTGAGACGCAGGAACGCGCCCGATACCAGCAGCATTCCGAAGGTGAGCTCCACCGTCCCCGCGATGAGCAGGAACTCTGCGTTGCCGATGCTGTCGAAGCCAAGCGCCGGAAAGAAGTTGAAGTTGTGCCGCTCGAGAAAATCCAGCCCCATCGGGAGATTCCACAGTTTCTCCGTGAACGCGAGCACGACGATGCTCACGCCGGTGAGGATGCGCAGCACGGGGACGCCGTAGGGAACAAACCGCTCGAACGGGCGATGCAGGATCTTCAATGTCATGTCGAACGAGAGCGCACCTCGCCCAGTCACCAGGAGGAAGAAAGCGATCCCCAGGAAGAGGGCGTGCTCGAGCAGCAACAACGGACCGAACAGCAGCAGGCCGGCGAGCCAGACGCCAGCGAGCAGCAACGCGCCCCCTCGCGCGGCTGCACCATAGATGAAGCTCAGCGCGACAACGATCTCTCCGAGCGCGAGCACTCCCCCCAGGATATTCCTCGGCAACCGGAGATTCGGAACGAATAGCTGCAGCTCCACTCCGCTCACGAGCAACAACACCGCCGTATGGACGCCGATCACGAGCGGCATGTATGAGAGCAGTCGCTCGTAATCCTCCCACGCCATCCCGAGCCGCAGCGGACCCGGAACGAGATCCCTGCGGCCGCGCAGTCGCCAGGTGATCGCAGCCGCGACAGCGAGGCCGAGCGCGATGCCGATGGGAATCCAGGTCCGGGATGCTGAAGCGAGATCGAACCGGACCGGGAAGTTTCCCGACGTGAACCAGCGCTCGTGAAGCATGAGCGCGGGAGTAATGCGCGCTGTCATTGGCGGAGTCTATCCAGAGCGACCCGCCTCGGCAAATGCGATTTCGCCGCCGGTTCGGCACTAGCCGATCGACCCACACGGGTTCATGTTTCAACCATTCCGCCCCGCCCTCCGGCGGGGCGAGTGCTGTCAGTCATCCACCCGCCGCAATGCCGCCGAACTCAGCATACGAACTGGACTACCGGCCATCATACCTCGCGGCGAGCATCGCCGCGATGTTCGTCTTCCTCCTCTACATGCTCACGCTCTCCCCGTCCACGGCGATGTGGGATACGAGCGAGTATATAGCGGCCGCTTACGTTCTCGGGCTGCCGCATCCACCGGGTAACCCGTTCTTCGTCCTGATCGGACGCGTCTTTGCCGTGCTGCCGATTCCGGGGGCGAGTGTGGCGATGAAGATCAACATTCTCGCGGCGCTGAGCAGTGCGGTTTCGGCGGGAATGTGGTTTCTGGTCACCGAGCGCGTCCTCGTCTCCTGGCTGGCAAAGCGCTGGCAGCGGATCGTCGGCGGCTCGCTCGCCGCGCTCATCGGAGCGACTGCGTTCACGGTGTGGAACCAGTCGGTAGTGAACGAGAAGGTGTACACCGTCGGCCTCGTGGGGCTCGCGCTCATCTCGTGGTTCATGATACGCTGGTCGGACGATCCCGACGGGCCGAACGCGGACCGGCTTCTGATTCTGGTCGCCTTCCTCCTCGGACTCGGCTACTCGAATCACATGGCCGGATTCCTCGCCGGCCCCGCGGCGGCGGTTGCCGTCCTGCTGCGCCGCCCGCAGACGCTGCTGCGCGGGCGCCTTCTCGCCGCGATGGCGGGCGTACTGCTGCTGGGGATGACGCCCTTCCTCATCCAGCCGATCCGCGCCGCGTACTTCCCCGCCATCAACGAAGGGGAGACCACCGGTTGCGCGACCGAGATTGGCATCGACTGCACGTTCTCGCGGGAGACGCTGGATCGCTTCCAGTACAATTTCAATCGCGGACAGTACGGCAAGCCGGACCTGCTGGATCGTCAGGCGCCCTTCTTCACCGGGCAGATCGGCATGTGGTGGCTGTACTTCAGATGGCAGTGGCTGCGCGATGTGCACATCGAGCACCCCTTCGCGCAGACCATACTCGCGGTCGTCTTCCTCGGCCTCGGCCTGCTCGGTGCCTGGGTCCACTGGGTCCGCGACCGACGAAGTTTCTGGTACTTCGGAACGTTCATGTTCTCCGTGACGCTGCTGCTCATCTTCTACCTGAACTTCAAGTATGGATACTCGCAGGCACCCGCGCTCGGCGACTCCGTGGAGCGTGAAGTGCGCGACCGCGACTATTTCTACCTGTTCAGCTTCTCGGCATGGAGCGTCTGGGCGGCGCTTGGCCTCATGTACGCCTGGGAGAGTATCGCGGCCATGTTTGGCGCGGATCAGGTGAAACTTGGACGCGACTTCGTGGAACAGCCGCGCACCAGGAGCTGGGCGCTCGCAGCACCCCTGCTCGGCATCGCGCTCGTCCCGCTCGTCGTCAACTGGAGCTCGGCCTCCCGGGCGGGTGAGACTTTCACCCGCGACTTCGCGCACGACCTGCTGAACTCCGTGGAGCCATACGGGATTCTGGTGACGGTGGGCGACAACGACACGTTCCCACTCTGGTACGCGCAGGAAGTGGAGGGCATCCGGCGGGACGTGATCGTCGCCAATACGTCCCTGCTGAACACGGACTGGTACACCCGCCAGCTCATCCGCGGCCCCGTGCGCGAGTACGATCGTGAAGCAGGTCCGGAGATATACTCCGGTCGTGAGTGGGAGAAGCCCGAAGGCCCGCCGGTCGACCTCACCCTGGACGAATCCGACAGGGTTCCGCTCTACTTCCCGGTCAGCCAGCCCAGCGTCTTTCGCGAGGGGAACATCGTGGCGACGATTCCGGCGCGCACTCTCACGCGCGCCGACCTGTTCGTGCTGCAGATGATCAAGGATTCATACGGCGAGCGTCCGGTCTACTTCAGCCGGACTTCCGGCGCGTACGGGCAGGAACTCGGCTTCGGTCCGTATCTCGTGACGCAAGGTCTCGCGCGCAAGCTCGTGCCCGACGTCCCGACACCGGGCGCCGATACCCTGATCATTCCCGGCGAAGGTTGGGTGGACGTCGACCGGACGCAGGCGCTCTGGCAGGACGTGTTCGAGGCGCCAGAGGCGATCATCGAGCGCGGTGACTGGGTGGATCGCGCATCTGTCGGCATCCCATCGCTGTACGTGAGCACCGGCCTCATCCTCGCCGAGTCGCTGTATCGAACGGGCAAGCCGGAGGCTGCGGAGAACGCCATCGATACTGCGCGCTCGCTCGCCGAAGCGACGCGACTCGAATGGATGTTCAATGCGTTGCCACAACCACAGGCGCCACAGGCACCCGTGGGCGACACGCCGCGCTCGCAGCAGATACCGTTGCCGACGCCGTAGGAAACGCCGAGTCAGCGCTCCTCGGGTCGCCCGAACATCAGCAGCAGGAATGCGCGATCTTCGGGCCGGGCGAACACGTAAACGTGATCACCTGGCTCGAGCGTCGTGTTCCCCCTGGGCGCGATAAGCTTCTGGCCGCGGATCACCAGCGTCGCGGCAGCGCCCTCCGGAAAGGGCAGATCGGCGAGCGGTACTCGGGCAACCGCGAGCACGGGATCGATGTAGAACGACATAAGCTCTCCCTCGAGCGCCTGTCGGGACTCGATCTCCAGCACGGCTGGGGGCTGCGGCACGTCGGCAGACTGCAGACCGAGCCGGCGGGTGACCCACGGCACCGTCGCGCCGGGTACGAGCGCATTGACCACGACGATGAAGAAGACTACGTCGAAGATGCGCTCCGCCCCGGCCGCTCCGGCCAGAACCGGGAACATGGCAAGTATTATCGGGACTGCGCCGCGCAGCCCCACCCATCCGACATACGCGACCTGACGCCGGTCGTAGCCGAAGGGCCCAAGACACAGGGCGACGACAAGCGGACGCGCGACGAACGCGAGCAGCAGCGCGAGCCCGAGTCCCACCCACGCCGCGTCGATGAGCCGCGACGGAAATACGAGCAGACCCAGAACGAGGAACATCGCGATCTGGCTGAGCCATGCGAGCGCATCGTGGACGCGGAGCAGCCCCGGTCGGTACGGCAGCGCGCCGTTGCCGAGTACCACCGCTGCCAGATACACGGCCAGAAAGCCACTGCCGAAGAAGATCGTCGGCACGCCGAACGACAGGAACGCGAGCCCCAGCGTCATCGCCGGATACAGCCCGCCCGCGGGCAGGCGGATGCGCGTGAGCAACGCCCGCCCGCCGAGCCCGAGCGCGACTCCGAGTACTGCACCGATTCCCAGTTGAAGTGCGACGTTCACTGCCAGCGACCATCCCAGATTGCTCCCCGGCGCGAGCAGTTCGCCGGTCAATGCCATGGTGAGGATCACTGCCATCGGGTCGTTGAGACCGGACTCTACCTCGAGCGTTGTCCCGACACGCCGCTTCAGGTGCAGCCCACTCCCGCGCAGCACCGAGAAGACTGCGGCCGCGTCGGTGGAGGAGACGATCGCGCCGAGAAGGAATGCCTGCGGCCAGGGGAAGCCGAGCATATGCGCTCCCGCCGCTACGATGGCTGCGGTGGCGATGACGCCAACCGTAGCCAGCAATCCGGCAGGGCGAATCGTCTCTCGAACGGCGGCCAGCGACGTATTGAGGCCGCCGTCGAAGAGGATCAGCACCAGCGCGACGGTGCCCAGGCGGAACGCAGCGCCGTAGTCCTCGAAGTCGATGCCGCCGATGCCCTCGGAGCCCGCCAGCATCCCGATGACGAGAAAGACGAGCGCCACGGGGACAGCAAAGCGCTCAGATGCTCGGCTGAATATGATGCTTACGCCGAGCAGGAGCCCGAACGTGGCCAGAAGCAATGCGGTAGCGAGCGGTTCCGCCGTCGGCATCGGGGGAATATGCGCCCGTCGGTGAACTCGACGCTACGTTCCTGAGAAGCGGCAGCGCGATGGCGCGCAGGGATCGCCAGCGCTTGCGAGTGGCGCGCTGCGTACCGATGTTACGATTGTTACGATCGGAGGGCTGGCAGAACGGCTATTGCAACGGTCTTGAAAACCGTCGCGCCGAAAGGCGCTTACAGGTTCGAATCCTGTGCCCTCCGCTTGACCCCGCAGCCGCACGAGTCATCGCCCGACCGGCATACGCCGGATGGCAGCGATGCCAAAGGCGGGCCCCACCGCGAGTATCACGAATGCCCATCGCCAGCCCACCGCGGTGACGATCGGTGGAACGAGCTGGATGGTGACCATCGTGAGCAGGAATCCCAGCGATGTCTGCAGTGTGAGCGCTGTGCCGACGGCGTGCGCCGGCACGGCTCGCGTCACCAGCGTGCTGAACTGTGCGCTGTCCGCGATCACGAAGAAGCCCCATACCCACGTGAGCGGCGCCAGGAGCCAGATGCTCTCGCCGAAGAGAGCCCCGATGGCGAGTGCACACGCGCCGCTCACTGCCATCGCGCGGATCACCAGCCGTTCGTGGCCAATCCGGTCGGCAACGATGCCGCCCCAGATGCAACCTGCACCGCCAATCGCGATCGCACCGAATGAGAGCAGTCCCACCATCTGCGCTGATGGCGCCGCCACTCCCGAGGCAGCGCGCGCAGCCGCGCTTGCAGCCATGAACGCCGCGATCCACGTCCAGAAGCTGTACAGCTCCCACATGTGACCGAGGTAGCCGCCGGTCGCCAGCCGCCATTCGCGCTCGCGGAGCACGGTGCCGACCAGTGCCCATGAAAACGGCCGGCGCGCGAACTCGTACGGCCCGTCGCGGTAGCCCGACGCCACCAGCAGCGCGGCGACGAGTGCACCTGCCGACGCTGTGACGATCACCGCCGAGGTCGACGCTCCTTCAATGGTGCGCACAAGGTACGGCGTGGCCTTGCCCACCGTGAGCGCGCCGACGATGGTACCGATGGCAAATCCGCGCCGGGCCTGGAACCATGTCGCGATCATCTTCATGGCTGGCGGATACACGCCCGACAGAAAGACGCCAGTGGCGAAGCGCAGCACGAGCGCCGCCGCAAAGCTTCCGGCCGCGAGCATCGCCGCATTCGCCAGCGCCGCGAGGGTTGCGGCCGCGGCAAAGTACCAGCGTGACGGAAACACATCGGTCGTGTTGAGCAGCGCCGCGAGCGCGGTGCCGGCCACGAAGCCGAGCTGCACGATCGCTGTGAGCCACCCCGCCTCGAGCGGGGTGAGCGACCACCTGTCCGCGAGCTGCGGCGACACTGCGCTGGCGGTGAACCAGAGCGACATGCCGAGCAGCTCCGCCACGGAGAGCAGTGCGAGCATGCGCCAGCGCGCCGGATGCGCGTCTATCGAACGATCCTCGCCGTGAGAATGAACTCGCGCTTTCGCGCGAATGACACACCTGCCATCTTGTGTTCAACCATGCCCGACAGCATCGTCGTTGTCCGCACCTATTCGAACGAGATCGAGGCCCACATTGCATGTGCGGCCCTCGAAGCCAATGGTGTTCCATCGATTGTACTCCCCGATAATGCCGGAGGCATGCTGCCGATGCTCCAGTCGCTGTTCCCTGTGCGGCTCGCAGTCCGGCGCGAACACGCGGAGGAGGCAATCCGGATCCTCCAGACTCCAGACACGCACGCTGTGGATACCGAAGCCGCCGGCGACATCCGAGCGAACGACAACGACGGCGACGACGAGAACGACTGGGAAGACGACGCCCAGGCCGACACATGCGACGACGACAGCGCCGGCGGTGAAGACGAGAATCAGCGCGATCCGTGGTCGCCTCCGCCTCCCGCTCGCTAGAACAGCGACATCTGTTCGCCCAGAAGCTCGGGATCGATCGGCTCCTGTCCCAGCATCCGCTGCAGCTCGCGCGCGGATGCAGGACTGTGGCCCGCGAAATGATTGTTGATGTAAGCGAAGACATTCGTCCCACGCCGGGCGATCGGGAGAAGCACCGCGGCCCACGCCTCCATCTCGCGCGTGCGATCGAACTGCACGCGTGAGTAGTCCACGATGCTCCGGTCCGGTCCCATCCACCGCACGTAAAGAAAGGGCGCGGTCGGACGTGCGGCGAGCGCGAGCACCGTTTTCCGTGACATCCAGCGGCCATCGCTCAGCGCGAGGGCGATCCCGTGGTCGGCCAGGAGCGCGAGCACACCGTCGTTGATCCAGCCGCGCTGGCGGAACTCGATGGCAACCATGAGGTCGTTGGGGACGAGCGGCAGGAATCTCACCAGCGCAGGAAGTTCCTCCGGTCCGAAGTCCGGGCCGAGCTGGACGAGCACGGGACCAAGCTTGTGCCCGAGCTCACGCGCGCGATCGAAGAAGAGGGCGGTCGTCGACTCGCTGTCGAGCAACCGCTTCTCGTGCGTGATCTCCTGCGGCAGCTTGAGCGCGAAGACAAAATTGCCGGGCGTGCGATCCACCCACCCTCGAACGATCCTTGCCGATGGGATCGCGTAGAACGTCGAGTCGATCTCGACCGTATCGAATGCACGCCCGTATACCTGAAGGAAGTCGACAGGCCGCGTACCCTCGGGATAGAACGGGCCGATCCAATCGGCGTAGTTCCAACCCTGCGTCCCGATGCGAATCTCCGCGGTCATTACAGGGAATCGGAAACGAAATGTGCGGCACTGTCAAGCACGCGGCGCCGGTTGCTGCTCCACCGGCCGCCTGACAGATTTGTGGAATGAAAGTCTGGCTGCTCGAAGCCGGCGGCGGGCTCCGCGAGCTCGAACCGGCCGATCCCAAGAAACCCATGAAGACGCCGTCGCGCATCGCGGTGCCCGAGTTCCACCCCGACCCCGCGGTCGAGGATTTCGCCGAGCGCATCTACCACCGGTTCGAAATCACGAAGGACTCCAGCGTGGTGGGCTACGTCTACGCCGAACGGAAGCCATCCAGAGAGGAGCTGGCGCGTATCCTCGGCGCGTGATCCGATTGTTCGGGTGGACGCTCATACGAGTCGTGGTTACATTTCCCGCTCACTCGCGCACCCCTCCCCGTCTCACCGGACGGCGTGGCGTCGCCAGTGGAGAGGTGGCCGAGTGGCTGAAGGCGGCGGTTTGCTAAACCGTTATAGGGTTTAAAGCCCTATCGGGGGTTCGAATCCCCCCCTCTCCGCTCCACGGGCCCGCTGCTCTGCCGGCGGGCCCGCAGCGTTTCGAGTACCGGCCCGAACACCAACCTTCAGCGCGAGCACCACGCGAACGCTCGATGGAACCCCACCTCCACGAGAACGAACCAGCAAGATGGCTTCCGCACCAGACGCCGTGTGCTCTACCGTGACTGCCGAACCAGCCCCGCGCCTGCGCTTCGCCCCCTCTCCAACAGGATATCTGCACGTCGGCGGCGCCCGAACCGCGCTCTTCAACTGGCTCTGGGCACGGCGATACGGCGGCACGCTGCTCCTGCGCATCGAGGATACCGATCGGGCGCGCAGCACGGAAGAGAGCACGCGGGCCATCTTCGACGGGCTGCAATGGCTGGGACTCGGGTGGGACGAAGCCGTCGTCCATCAGGGGGCAAACGTCGAGCAGCACCGAGGCGATGCTGCCCGTCTTCTCGAAACGAGGGCTGCATACCGCTGCTTCTGCACGCCCGAAGAACTCGACAGGCGACGCAACGAAGCGAAGGCACGGAAGGAGAGCTTCAAGTACGATCGTCGGTGCGATCGCCTCACGACAGAAGACGTGCAACGAAAAGTTGCGGCTGCCGAGCCGTTCGTCGTCCGCTTCCGTGTCCCGGACGGGATCACGGAGTGGGAAGACCTCGTGCACGAACGCATCGCCTTCCCCAACGCGGACATCGAGGATTTCGTGGTCCTGCGCTCGGACGCCACCCCGATCTACAACATGGCGGTCGTCTCCGACGACATCGCCATGGGGATCACTCTCGTCATGCGCGGCGACGACCACATCTCCAATACGCCGAAGCAGATCATGCTCTACCGCGCGCTCGGCGTGCGGCTGCCACGCTTCGCTCATATTCCGATGATCCATGGTGTAGACGGCAAGAAGCTCAGCAAGCGCCACGGCGCAACGGCCGTTGGTGACTACCAGCATCGCGGGATCCTCCCCATCGCGATGCTGAACTTCCTCGCCCTCCTCGGCTGGTCGCCGGGCGGCGATCGAGAGGTCATGACGCTCGATGAGATGGTGCAGCTCTTTTCCGCGAAAGGACTGCAGCGAAAGGCGGCCGTCTTCGATCCCGCCAAGCTCGAATGGATGAACGGTCAGCATCTCAGCCGCATGCCGGCCGCGGAGCTGGAGCCGCTCGTGACACCCGCCCTGGTGGCCGAAAGGCTCGCGACCGTGGAGGATCTCGTCGAGCGGCGCGACTGGTATCTGGCGCTCCTCGACCTTCTCAAGATCCGCGCGCGCCTCATCGACGACGTTGTCCGTCAGGCGGTTCCATACTTCCGCGACGAGATCGAATACGATTCCGAAGCCGCGTCCAGACAATGGAAGGATCCCGCTGGCTCGGCCGTAATACTCGAGTCTGCTTCTGAGCGCCTCGCCTCGCTGGGGGAATGGACACCGGAGGCAATGGAGACAGCGATGCGCGCCCTTGCTCAGGATCGCGACACGTCGGCCGGGAAGATCTACCAGCCGCTGCGCATTGCGCTCACCGGGATGTCGGTCAGCCCGGGCATTTTCGACGTTCTGCACATGATGGGGCGAGAACGCTCGCTGCAACGGATTGCGGCCGCGGTGCGTATTCTGGGCGACCGCGCCTGAGGGCGCGTGCGCACGAGTACTCGTGCTGGGGCGATTCTTGCCCGGCAATGAGTGGGCGCGTAGATTACGCGGCGAGCCGGCCCGCCGCGAGCACACAGCCTTGCGCCGGCCGGCTCACTCACTACCGACCACAATGCCGGGGGGGCACATGTCGCAGCCACTCACCAGCACCGAACGCAAAGTCTATCACTATCTCATCGACTTTCTCGCCGAGAATACATACCAGCCCAGCATCCGCGACATCGCGAAGAAGTTCAGGATCAAGTCCACGAAGACAGTTTCGGACATCCTGCACGCGCTCGAGGACAAGGGCTACATCGCGCGCAACAGGGCACGCTCACGCGGGGTCAATATCCTCGGCCTCGCCGCAGTGGGACAGACCCAGCCGGTGCCGTACTATGGGCGCATACATGCCGGAGAGCCCGCCCTGCTCCCCGAACACCGCGAGGGCTACATCACCATGGATCGCCGATTCATCCCCGGCGAGGATGCATTCTTTCTCAGGATCAAGGGCGACAGCATGATCGGCCGCGGAATCAACGACGGTGACTACGTGATGGTCATCCCGTCCACACCCGCGAAGGACGGAGACATAATCGCGGCCCGGCTTGGCGAGGAAGCGACCGTCAAGACTCTCACGAAGCACGGCGGCACGACCGTTCTCGTTCCGTCAAATCCGGCGGACCGCGAGATCGAGATCCAGCCCGGAGATGACTTCGCCGTACTCGGCGCGGTCTCCGGGATCTTCCGCCCATTCATCGACCGATCAGCAAAGCCGGGGAAAAAGCTTCCGGCCTGAGCGTCAGCAACTCCGGCCACTCATGGGACGCGGCCGGAGGAACCTGCTCGCCGCACAATCTTCTCCTCCTCACCGTCGGTTCCCGCCAGCTTCGCCCGCGCCGCTGCGCGCTCGCGATCCTTGCGTTCGCGCAGCCGTTTTACGGCGTCCCGGAACTCGGCTTCGTTCACGGCGCGCTGTGCGTGCTCGGCGATGTCGGCATGCATCGCGTTCAGACGCTTCGCGTTATCCATCGCTATCGGATTCGCCTGGACGTTTAGCGGGAGAAGTGCGAGGACCGCTGTGGGAATGGAGACATCACCGAGGCGGATGTAGTCGCGATCGACTCCCCAGGTCCTGCCGTCACGCTCGAATGTCCAGTCACCCGGCTCGCGCGGCGTGCCGAGCGCGTCGATGGAATCCTGACGCGCGCCCAGGCGCGACGCGAGCAGACTGTCCAGCCGCTGGCTCGGCGTTCGCGGCGCCGTCACGAACGGGCCTGGCACGGTCCAGACACGCGGATCGGAGAAGCTCGGCCGCATGCCACGCAGCGGGCCGCCTGCGCCGATCACCTCCCCACTTCCGCCGGCTGCAGCCTCCGGCTGCGCTTCCGGAAGGGCGGGAAGCCCCGACGGGACTTCCCGAGGCGCGACAAGCCGCGGTACCGGTCGCGCGGGGCGCTCCGGAGTCTCAGGGCGACCGTCGCCTCCGCTCCGTCCCGGACGGGGTTCGGCGCCCGTTGTCGGGAGCGCCAGGAAGCCGATGCGCTCGACGACGATCTCTCCTTCGACGGGGTCCGCCATGGGGCGGATGCGATACGGGTGCGTGAAAACCTGAGCCAGCGCCACGACGAGCAGCAGATGGATCGCGATCGAGGCGAGCAGCGAGCCCGAGGGATGTTGCAGGCTCTTCCGCGTCACGAAACGCCGGCCTCCATGCGAGCCAGCACGCGCCCCGCGCGCACGGCGGCCTCCGCAATGCGCGCAGGCGAGGTGATGAAGGAGACGCGGAAGTAACCCTCGCCGCTTGCGCCAAAAGCCGAGCCGGGGAGTACCACGACACCTTCGTCCTCCAGAAGGCGCGTGGCGAACAGAGCGCTCGGAACGCCCTCCGGGAGCGGAACCCAGAGATACATCGTCGCCCTGGGTGATTCGCATGCGAATCCCGCCTCACCGAAGGCAGCGACGGCCGAGTCGCGTCGCTCCGCGAAGATCGCGACGTTCCGCGGAACCCAATTCGCCCACTGAGCGAGCGCGGCCACACCGGCCGCCTGGATCGCCATGAATGCCCCCGTATCCACGAAAGACTTCACCTTCGCCAGCACGCCGGCGATCTCCGGGCGCGCGACAGCCCAGCCGCAGCGCCAGCCCGTCATGTTGTACGTCTTCGAGAGGGAGTGAAACTCGATCGCGATTTCGCGGGCTCCGTCGATCTCGAAGATGCTCGGTGGGCGGTAGCCATCAAAGGCGAGCTCCGAGTAGGCATTGTCATACACCAGCAGGACGTCGAGTTCCCTGCACCGGCGCACCAGTCGCTCGAGGTAGTCCGGCGGCGCCACCGCGGCAGTGGGGTTGTTGGGGTAGTTGACGTAGAGCACCCGGGACCGCTTCAGAACGTCTGAGGGAATCCGGTCCAGATCGACGAGGAAGTCGTTCTCCGATGTCAGAGGAACGATGTGCGGTGTACCATCTGCCAGCTCCGTCCCTCCGAGGTAGGCGAGGTAGCCGGGCTCGGGGATGAGTGCAACGTCACCGCGCTCGAGGAATCCCGCTGCCACGTGCGCGATTCCCTCCTTGGACCCGATGAGCGGCACTACTTCCGACCATGGATCGAAGTCGAGATCGAATCTCGTGTGCATCCACGCCGATACGGCTTCGCGGAACGCCGGCAGTCCGAGTCCGAATCCGTACCGGCTCATCGCCGGATTCAGTGCCGCCTCGGCCAGCGCCTCTATCGCCGCGCGCGGTGGCGCAAGATCAGCGTCGCCCGCCCCCAGATCGATGACGTCAACGCCGCGCGCGATGAGATCGCGTTTTCGCTGCGGGATTGCCGCCAGGGGGTATTCCGGGAGCCGGACAAATCGCGCGGACGGCCTGGGCACCGACGCAAGCTATTCACGCGTTCGCGCCCAGTCCAATCAGGCGTCCGTCATCACGTCATCGGTCTCGGCGTCGGTCTCGGCGTCGGTCTCGGCGTCGGTCTGCAAGCGATTCGCTTCGCCGTAGAACTTGGCCACGACTCGCCGAATGGTCGCCCATGGGCCGGCGATCCGCCTGGCCGGCGGAAGGGACGCGACCATGGCGCGACCGTAGGCCATGGTGCGCAGCCGGGGATCAGCGACTACCACCACGCCCCGGTCGCTGGACGTTCGCACCAGACGTCCGAACCCCTGCTTGAGTCGAAGTGCGGCATGCGGAAGCATGTACTCTCGAAACGGATCGCCCCCGGCCGCCGCGATCGCCTCGCAGTTCGCAGCCGTGATCGGCTCGGTGGGAACCCGGAAGGGAAGCTTCGCGATGACGAGTCCGCGGAGCGCGCGCCCCGGTACATCCACGCCTTCCCAGAAGGAAGCCGTGCCGAGCAGCACCGCGTTTCCCGACGCGCGAAAGCGGCGTAGCAGTGAATCACGCGTGTCCCCTTCCCCCTGCACGAGCAACGGCCAGCGATTCCCGATACGCCGCGCCCTGAGTTCGGTCGCAGCGGCGCGAACGTCGCGATGGCTCGTGAACAGGATGAAGAGACCACCGCCCGAGCACTCCGCCAGGTCCAGAGTACAGCGGAGTACGCCCTGAAAGTGCACCTCGGCGTCCGCGTTGGGAGCCGGTATATCGGTCGGGATGGCGAGCAGCGATTGTTCGCGGTAGGCAAACGGCGATGGGAATATGCCCGTCACGGGAGGATCCGAACCATCAACGTCGAGACCGAGCCGGCGTGCGAGGAAGTCGAAGCGCGATCCGGCGGCGAGCGTCGCGCTAGTCACCACGGCCGTGTTCATCCGCTCGAAAAGGTCCTCGCGCATGATCGGCGCAAGGTCCAGCGGCACCATGCTTACCGAGACCGCCCGGTCGCGTCCCCTGACCTCGATCCAGCGCACGATGGGCTCGCCGCCACGCGGTGGATTCAGCGTTCCGGTGAGCGCATCGGATGCCGAGGCCAAGCGCCGCGCGATCGCGTGCATCTCCTTCGCGAGCGATTCGGCTGCTTCATCGCAGCCGGGCGTCGCCTCAATCCGTTCGCGAAGCGTGCCTAGGCCCTCGCGCAGGAGCGCGGTCTCGTTCAGCAGATCGTCCAGCGCTGTGCGCAACCCGGCGGGCCAGACCGGATCGGCCGCGAAGGAATCCGTGAGGCGCAGGACGTTCTGCCCGCGTTCGCGAAGCAGCGTGTCGAGGATCCCGAAGAGCAGCGTCGCCCGGTCGCGCGCCATCGCGAGGGAAGGCGTGAGACTGTCGTTCACGAGATCGCCGCTCGCAATGCTGAGCAGGTCGCGCGATGCGCCAAGTCGCTCGGAGAGCGCGTTGAAGAGGCCCCTGCCGCGGCGGTCCAGACGATTGAACAGGCGGGCGAGGCCGCGATGCGTCACGGTCGCCCCAAGGTGCTGAGCGGCTGCGTCCTCGAGGTGGTGCCCCTCGTCGATGACAAGATGCTTGTACGCCGGCAGCACGGCGGCTTCCTGCCAGTTATCGGCGATGCGCCGGACAGCAATGTCGGACAGGAGCAGGTTGTGATTGACGACGACGACATCCGCCGCTGCGGCCTTGCGCCGCGCGGCAAACACGAAACAGCGGCTGTAGTGCTCGCATTTCAACCGCGTACAGAGATCAGGCTCGGCGGCGATCTCATCCCAGATCTCCGGACTGGGCTCCACCGGCAGATCGCCGCGCGAGCCATCGCTCGTCCTGTCGGTCCACGCCGCCAGCTCGGCGAGTTCCGTCGCCATCGAGTCCTCGAAGAGCGCTGTGGCGTTGCCGCGCGCCTGCTCGAGCCGCAGAAGGCACACGTAGTTGCGCCAACCCTTGAGCATTGCGAATCGCACGGGCTGGTCGCCGAGCGCCGTGTTCAGGAAAGGGAGATCCTGGCCAACCAGTTGCTCCTGCAGATTGATCGTGTTGGTGGATACCACGGTCCGCTCGTTGTTGGCCGCTGCCCAGCGCAGCGCCGGCAGCAGATAGCCGAGCGACTTGCCCACCCCGGTGCCGGCCTCGAGCAGGGCAACCCCGCCCCTGTTGTAGAGCCTGGCGATCGCCCGTGCCATCGCCTGCTGGCTCGGGCGATCCTCGTATCGCCGGTGCAATCGCGCGACAGGTCCGTCCGGTCCGAGGTCATTCCCTATCGAGGATTCGTCGAGGAGTTCGAGCTCGCGGTCGCGCGGAGGCTCGACCACCACATACAGCCGGGTCGCGCGATTGTCGACGATCGCGAAGCCTATTCCGGCATCGTGCATCGCCGCCGCAACGGAGAGGTCGGCCTCCGATGGATCGAGATTGCCCGACGGATGATTGTGCACCAGCATCTCGCCTCGCTCGGCGAAGCCGGGCAGAGCCAGAACGCTGCGGACATCACCGCGGGCGACGACGCGTGCGCTGACCACGATCCCCTTGGGCTCGCAGCCACAGGCGAAACACACTTCGCGGCCGGCGGCGAGCGTGATCGCTCCTCTGATCGCCGCGGCCGCCCGCGGCGCGACTCTCGCTTCCGGCGTTGCCCCGCCTATGTCTTCAGCGGCTTCTTCTTCGCCGCCGGAAAGAGGACGTTGTTCAGTATGAGCCGGTAGCCGGGCGAGTTCGGGTGCAGCGAGAGGTCGGTTGCCGGGCTGCCGATGGCATGCTGTGGGTCTTCGGGATCGTGACCGCCGAGGAACGTCCACGTGCCTTCGCCATAGCTGCCGTGAATGTACTTCACCCAGGGCGCGCCTTCCTCGAAGGCGAGCACTGTCACGTCGGGTTTGAGCTTCGACTTGTTGAAGCTCGTCGTCACGCCGTAGAAATCCGGGATCACGCTGCGGTGGTTCTGAACGAGCATGGAGGCGACAGGATCGAACCTGGCCGAGAAGTCGAACAGCGTGAACGTGCCCAGGGGCTGCCGTCGCCCGGGAACGTTGACCTGATGACCGTCGATGTCGCTCATCGCGTTGACGAACGGGGACTGCTCCACGTGGCCGCCTTCGAATGCGAAGGAACGAGCCCACGCCATGAGATTGTCGACGTTCTCCGCCACGGGGTCACCGTCGGCAAAGCTCCCCGCAATGTCGGTATCGTGACCGGCGATGGCGAGCTCGATCGTCTCGGTCGCGCCGCACATGGCGAAGAGGAATCCGCCCTGTTGCACGAACGCGCGAATGCGCTCGGCGACATCGTTCTTGAGAGCGGGAACGCTCTCGAATCCGAGCTTCCCTGCCACACTCTCATTCTGCTCCACCTGTTCGATGAACCAGGGCGCGCCGCGATACGCGATGTGGAACTTGTTGTACTGACCGGTGAAGTCCTCGTGATGAAGGTGCAGCCAGTCGTAGCGCGAGAGGTCTCCCGTGATGACCGCTTCATCCCATATGGTTTCGTACGCGATCCCGGCGTATTCGAGCGCGAGCGTCACGGCGTCGTCCCACGGCTGCGACCCGGGGGGCGTGTACACGGCGACCCGCGGCGCCTTTTCGAGCGGTACGGCGTCCATGTTCCCCGCGGACATCTCCGCCCTTATCGCACCCACGACTCCGGCATCGACCGGCTGCGTCGTGATTCCCTCGAGCGCGGCTTCGCGCCGGAGCTCGGGTGTGTCGGGGAGAAGAAAGGCGCCGCCACGAAAGTTGAGCAGCCACTCGCCTTTCAGCCCCGCCTCCAGCGCGTGGTACATCAACCCGTACGCCTTGAGATGATTCTCCTGTGCGTCGTCCATGGGCACGAGGAGCTGCTGCGCGCCCAGCGACGGTGCGACGGCGAGGGCGAGGGCGAGCGTGACGGTCAGACAGCCGTTCACGATGTGCTGGGGGTTCCACCGCGCGCGAGCTCCAGCTCGCGTCGTGCCTGCGGCACCAGCGCGCTGCGCGGGTAGCTGAGGATCAGATGCTCCAAGCGTGCTATGGCGTCTGCATTGCGCCCCTGCCTGCGGAGAATGCGCGCCCATTCGAGATCCGCCTCCGCCGCTTCGGGAGCCGACTCGTGCCAAGTGACGATGCGCTCCCAGAGCGGCGCCGCCTGTCCGTCCTCGCCGCGAACGGCGTGCAGCCGCGCAGCAGCCGCGAGCAGGAGCGCGGCCACATCGGGCAGCAGGGCGGCCGCATCGATGAAGGCTGCTACCGCGCCAGCGGTGTCGGAGCGTGCGAGCGCGAGGAACGCACCCCCCAGAGACGGCGCACTGTCCGCGCCTGTACGCGCGAGTATCGAGAGCGCGAGGACGGCATCGGGCGTGTCCGGGAGCGTACCCCGCAGCGCATCCCGCGCCGCAGCCAGGTCACCCTCGTACAGGGCGAGCCAGCCAGCCGTCGCGCCATGCAGTGCGTCCGATCCGTCGGTGCCGGCGTTCGCGCTGGCGAGCGCCCGCCGTGCGCGTGCGATGTCGCCCGCGCGTACCCACCCCCACGCAATCGCACGACGCAGGACGTCCAGCTCGCCACCGGTAAGCCGGCGCCCGGATTCCGCCAGCCTCTCTTCGGCGTCTCCCGGACGGCCCAGTTCGCTCAGTGCCCTCACCTCGAGCTTGAGCGCTTCGCTCGCGATGCTGTCGCCGGGCGCGCCGCTCGCTGAACGTGCGAAGGACAGCGCTCGTTCCGCATCGCCACCTTCCAGCGCCGCGACTCCGGCCCTTATCGCCAGACCCGGTTCGTCCGTCGCGGCGAACACCGCACCGAGCGCTTCGCTCGCGGCCATCCAGGAGTGCGCGTCTTCGGCGGCACCGGCGAAGGCGCGCCATGCCTGCACAGTCTCGTCGCTCACCGGCAGATCGGCGAGCGCTTCCCATGCCCGACCCGGCTCGCCCCAGCGCAGCTCCAGCCCGGCGAGCGCACCCCGGACAGCGATCTCACGCGGTCCCTGGCGGAAAGCTCGCCTCACCGCCGGGCGCTCATCGGGTGGCGTGCGCACGAGGGCGAGAGTCGCCGCCTGCTGAAGGCCGGGCTGCCGTGCAAGCGCGGCCGCCCATGCCTCGGCCGATTGGGCCCAGAGGCCGAGAGCAGCGCGAAGCTGGGCGATCTCGTAGTAGAGTTCGCGCGCGCTTCCGAGATCCCGCTGAGCGCGCTGCAGCACGGTGTCGGCCGCGAGCGAGCGCCCGGCGCGCAGCAGCATCTGCGCGTATTCACGATAGGGGCCGGCATCGCCCGGGGTCGCATCGACCCAGCTCTCGAAAGCAGCTCTGAGCAGTTCGCCCCTGCCGAGCAAGTGGAGCGTGCGGAGCTGGATGCTGCGAAAGATGCGCTCGGCCGGCCTGGCCTCGATCAACGAGTCGAGCAGCGGGAGCAACGAGTCGCTGACACCGAGCGCGGCGTATGCTCGCTCGAGTCCGAGTAGCGCAGCGGCCATGTTTCCGTCCGCTCCGCCCATCGCCGCGCGGTACGCGTCCGCGGCCTCCGCAAAACGACCGTCCTGCTCGAGCGCGAATCCGCGCACGAGAGGCGGACCACCCGACTGAGCGCCGAGATCACGGGGTACGGGGCCGAGCATGGCGAGCGCGACCGCACTGACTGCGACCATGGCGGCCAGACCGCCCGTGCCGCACGGCGGGCCCGGATTCACGCCCGTTGCGTTCGGCGAAACGCACGATCCCATCGCGTCAGGGCGAGCCAGCATTGATGCGCCGGAAGTACTCCAGCACCGCCCGGCGCTCCTCGGGACTCAGCCCGCGAAGATCGTCCCATGTCGGCTCGCGGAAGCGAACGCCCTCGGCGCCGGATGCCGCTTCCGACGCCGGAGAGAAGCGGGCAGTCCCAGTCGCCACTTCGGACTCACGCTTTCCGGTCTCGTCGCGTTCGTCCTGCTCCAGTGTGCGTCCGGCGTCGAGCAGCCGCCGGAAGAGCTGCTGCTGGCGGGCGAGCGTGGTCGCATCAACGATCCCCTGCTCCAGTGTCGCCGCGATCCTCCGCGCTTCGGCGGCGAGCTCGCGCGCGCGTCCATTTCCGGTTGCGTCACCGAGCTCCTCCAGTTGCCGCGCGAGCGCGCGCTGCTGTCGCGCGAGCTCGCGCGCTGCTGCGCTGGCTTCAGCAGACTGACCCAGCGGGAGTTGCATGAGTCCCGACGCCTGTGCGTTGAGGCCGCCCTGTTGTCTGGCGAGCTCCCTCAGACGCTCGAGCATCTCCGAAAAACCTGACGCCGAACTCGCGCGCGCTGCGCGCTCGCGGTCGCGCACGAGTGCCGCCGCGGCCCGGTTCAATGCCTCTGCCGCGTTGCGCATCTGCTCGCCCAGCTCGCCGCTCCGGCCCTCGGCCGCTGCTTCGGTCGCATCCGCCACCTGCTGCTGCGCCTCCGAAACGGCTCCCTGCGCCTGCCCTGAGAGCAGCGATGATTTTCGACTCTCCGCGTCCAGCCGCTCCGCGGTCTTCTGCACGCCCTGCTGAATCGCGCTCTGTTCCGATCGGAGTGACCCGGGTTCGGCGCCGCGACCCGCTCTTTCGCCCAGCTCCTGTTGCTCGCGTCCGAGCTGCAGCAGTTCCTGGATCGCGCGGTCGAGCTCGTCTGTCAGCTCGGATTTCCAGGCCTCCACCTGCTGTGCACGCGCCTGGGAGAGTGCGTCAGCCGCGCGCGCCATCGCATCCGCGGCCTTCCCGGCAGCATCCGCGGCGTTCTCGCCACCGGAACTTGCGGCCTCCTGCTCTGCGTCGCGCAGAGCGCTCGTCGAAGCGCCGGCTTCGGCTTCGGCCTCCCTTGCCTTGGCTGCTCCGGCTTCCGCACCCTCGCGCTCCAGACGAGCGGCGAGTTCGCCGACATCGCTCGTCAGCGCGGCCGAGCGTTTCGACAGGGCGCGCGACTCGGCGGCAGTCGTGCTGTCCGACGCGCGCGATCTGCTCTCCGCGGCTCCACGCGAGAGAGAATCGGCGAGCGCGCGTTCAGCCGCGGCGAGCTCACGTGCCTCGTCGCTCAGAGTCTCCATCATTCCTTCGAGCGCCGCGCGGCGCAGCATCTCGACACTTCGTTCCAGCTTCTCGCGAAGCCGGCGCTGCTGCTCGGCAAGATTCGAGAGTTGGTCTCGGGCGTCGTCGCCGTCCAGGCGCTGCAGCGCGTCCTCGAGCTCGCGGAGCTGCGCCTCGAGCTCCGGCGTCAGCGCTTCCTGCAGGAGGAGCCGCGCCTCCCGCAGCCGCTGGGCGAGGGCGGTGTCCAGCACGCCGGCCTCCCGGAGCTGTCGCTCGAGATCCGCCGCTGCCTCGGCCGCTCTCTCCACGGACTCGGCAAGCTCGCGCTGCTCCTCGACGAGGCCGCGAGCCTGCTCGGCCGCCTCGTACGACATCGATCCAGCTTCGGGTGCGCCAGCGGTGGGTGCGCCACCCGCGCGCCGCGCATCGCTGCCCGACTGCTGCGCTCGATCGCCACGCGAGCGCGCCGCTTCCTCGGTCCGTCGCTCGAGCCCGCGCTGCGCCTCCGCCGCGGCCGCGATATGGGCGAGGGCGCTGTCCGCCGCGTCGCGCGCGAGCTGACGGCGCTCGGCCAGCGTCGGAATGCGAAGCAACAGAGGGCGGCTCTCGGTGCGCTGCTCCCACGGGGAATTGTCCACCGCGACGCCAACCAGAGTCACGGCATCGCCCGCTTCCAGTCCGCGGACCGAAAGGTCCACGACGACATCGCCACGCCACTCGGACGGCGCCACCGCGGCGAGCCGCTGCACCATTGCCGGCTGCTCTCTGCCCGTGCGAGTGCGACGCGCGCTGCGCAGATCGACGGAGAGCAATCCGTGGTCATCCGAGGCAGCAATCCGAAGGGTGACGCGGTCCGACGACGCGACGATCGTGTCAGCCACGGGAGAGAGGAACTCGATTCGCGGCATCGAGTCCGCAACGACGTCGAGCTCGAGCGCTGGCGGTACGTCGGTGATTTCCGACCGGGTTCCCTCGGCTTCCCAGGCATAGCGAGTGCTCCCGGCGGCGCTGGCGACGATCCTCCCTGAGAAGGAGCGTCCGTCGACGCGCATGAGAATCGTATCGCTCGTAGCGCGCTCATCGCCGCGCGACACGAGGCGAACGCTCTCGAGCTCCGTCGAGGCACGACCCGTCACCGCCACGACCGTTCCGCGCGGCAGGCGCGCGCGTTCGCCCAGCGGAAGCGCTTCCTGTGCGCGACCGAGATAGCGCGGATAGACGGCGCGCAGCGCGACGTCACCGACAAAGGGCCTGTCCGTCACCCGGATCAGCGCCGTGTCGCTGGCGGTGTGCCCGTCCGTAGCGACGATCGTGATGTCGGCGTCCACGGGTCCGAGATCGGCCACCGCCGTATCCGCCCTCACCACGAGGACGAGCGTGCGCCATTCCTCTCCTGTCGAGCGCACGAGCGCCGTGACATGGGGGCGACCCGGAGCGGCAATGCGAAGGCCCACGCGTTCCCCACGAAGAACGTCGGGAGGCGGATTCACGATCGACAGCGGCGGGAGGAGCGTGCCCCGCAAGGTCCGCAGGGGGTGCGAGAGCGCGAGCCAGGCACCCGGTTCCGCGGCACGGGCTGCAGCAAGCAGGCCGAACGCCAGGATGGCTGCGAATGCCGCGGCGGCGCTCCGCACGAGGATTCGCCGCCGAAGCAGCGGGGCGAGCGGTCGGTCTCCCGCGTCGGCTGCGAGGCGCTCGGCCATGAGCCGCGCGCCCTGACGGCCGAGCGCGCTCGCGGCCGCGACCTCGAGCGCACCCCGCAGAGAGCCGCTGCGGAGAGCGAGCTCACGCTCGACCGCCATCGCGACAACGTTGCGCGATGCCCTGCGGCCGATGAGAACGTACGTCCAGCAGACAATCGCCAGGGCCGTAACGGCGATCGCGATCCATACCACGATCGGGGCGGAAGGACGTGCAATCCAGCGCGCTCCGCCGAGCGACAGCGTCCCGACCGCCGCCATGACCGCCGCCGTGGCCAATGCCATGAACATGCCGGCAGCGGCCATTGCAACGCGCAGCGCCGAGCGCTCCCGGTCGACGAGCTGCAGCGCGGTCACGGGAGGGGGCGGCTCGTCACGGCGTAGGCGAACAGGTTCACACCCATGCGCAGTGCGGCTTCGTGCTTCTCGGGCGGATCGTCATGCACGTCGGGGTCCTCCCACCCGTTGCCCAGGTCGGCCTGGTAGCTGTAGTAGATGGCCAGGCGGTCTCCGATGAATATCCCCAAGCCGCGCGCGGGCTTGCCGTCATGCTCATGGATCTTCGGGATCCCATCCGGGAAGTCATACACGACGTGATAGATGGGGTGCGACAATGGAACATCGACGAGCTCGCGCTCCGGAAAAACGCGCTTCAGTTCCCGTCGGAAACTCTCATCCAGCCCGTAGTTGTCGTCGACGTGCAGGAAGCCGCCGCGCTCGAGGTATTCCCGGAGGTGAGCGATCTCTTCCTCGGACAACCGGATGTTGCCGTGCCCCGTGACGTGCAGGAACGGATAATCCCAGAGTCGCTCGTCCGTGAGGCGGACCCTTCCCTCGACAGGATCGACGTCGAGCGACGTCCGCTCGTCGATGGCCTCGAGCAGGTTCGGAATGCTGGACGGGTTTGCATACCAGTCGCCGCCGCCGTCGTACTGGAGACGAGCGATGCCCAGGCGCGGTGCGGTGGCCGAACGACTCACGGCGGCGGTGCCCGCGAGGAACGGAAACGCCAGGACGAGTGCGACCAGCAGGCGGTGCAGCGGGCGGTGCATCAGACATCCTCGTGCGCGAGCCGGTACGCCACATTGCGCGCGGCTCCGTGGCGCTGCACGAGCAGCGTCACGATCTCGCGCGCAGCGCGACCCTCCGCGCGCAGGGCGCGCGCCTCTTCGCGAAGCATATCCTCCGCCGGCGATGATCGCTCGGCGGCTGCAAGGACTATCACGACTTCCCCCCGTGGCGGCGACCCTTCATAGTACGCCGCGAGCTCCCCTGCCGTTCCCCTCCGGAATTCCTCGAACTGCTTGGTCAGCTCACGAGCGACGACCGCGGGCCGGGATTCGCCACTCAGGGCGACGATCTCGGCGAGGGTCCGGGCCACCCGGGGCGGAGCCTCGTACAGAACAGCCGTGTGCGCGAGACCCGCTATCTCGGCGAGGGCTTCCCTGCGCTCGCGTCCACGACGCGCAAGAAAGCCGTAAAATGTGAAGCGCTCGCTGTCGATCCCCGACGCCGCGAGCGCGGCGAGCAGCGCGGAAGCCCCGGGGATCGGAACAGTGTCGACGCCTGCCTCGATCGCTGCCTGCACCAGGCGGGCGCCTGGATCCGAGAGGAGCGGCGTTCCTGCGTCGGATATGAGCGCAACGTCCTCACCGCCGAGGATGCGGCGAATGATTCCGGGCGCGGCGGCCGCTTCCCTGTGCTCATGATAGGAAGCCATCGGCGTGTCGATTTCGTAGCGGGCAAGCAGAGCGCGCGAGTGGCGCGTGTCCTCCGCAAGCACGAGCGCAACCGAGCGAAGAACCTCCACAGCGCGGAATGAAAAATCCCCCATGTTTCCGATGGGGGTCGAGACGACGAAGAGACGGCCCTCCACTGTTGTTACCAGCGTTGCCTGGCGTTACCAGTCCACTTCGAACGGGAGTCGTTCGAAGAGGCCCACCGACTGGAACAGATGGCGTCGCTCGAAGGCGAGCTCGCGCAGGAGCTGTTCTGGCGTCACCGATTCCTGGTCTGCCGCCGTCCAGAGTATCTCGGTGATCCAGGCTGCGACGGCGTCGGTGAGAGTCTCCGCATCGGCCACGGGATCGGGCCGCTCGCGGTCCGAGATTGCGAGCGCTTCGAGCGCCGGATGTCTGTCCAGCAGCGACTGCCTCGCGTGCTCCGCGATGTCCGGCGCGCTCTCGCGTCCATTTTCCACGAGGCGTTTCACCATGGCTGCCGTCAGCTCGCGGTAGGCCTGTATCAGAGCGTGCGGCGCCTGCACGGGCAGCGCCGGCGGAACGGGCCAGCGTCTGACGTCGGGCCAGCCGTTGCCGGCGGCGTCGTCGAAGAGCACCTGAACCCGGCTCACCAGCGTGGCGCTCGAGCCGTCGCTGAGGAACGCGCGCTTCACCGTCCCGTCGCGGAAGATGAGATAGTTGACCGCACCGCAGACGTTGATCTCGACGAGGCCGTCGAACGTGGTCGACATGAGATAAGGAAAGAGCGCAGCCGGGTCCGCCGCGTCGAGCCCCTCCGGCCAGGGCTCCACCGGACTGGAGAGCGACGAGAACATGCAGGCGAGCTGCTCGTCATCAGCCTCGTGGAAACATATCTCTCCCAGTTCGGATCCGGTGGGAATCCGATCCAGCGCTTCCTGGATCGGAATCGGTCTCGTGCCGGCGCTGTCCTGAACCGTCGCGTTGACGACCTCGCCTTCCTGCAGAAAGAGAATCACGAGCTCGTCCGGCAGCCACACCGCAACGTAGCCGAACACGCGCGCAGCACGATCCCGCTTTGCGTCGCCCAGCAGATTGCCGACGTGGACGTAGGCGAGTCGGGTACGCGGAAGGAGGACGCGCGCGTGGGGGAAGCGCACCCTCATGTGAGTTTCGGGCATTGCGTTGGGCGGGGATGAAAACAGATTGCCTGGAAACCGGTGCTCCGGCTTCCAGGCAATATTGCGGCCCGCCTCGGCGCGCCGCAATGTGGTTCGCGAGGTGGTGAACCAGTTCCGTTACGCCGCGTGCTGCCTGAACTTGGATTCGATCGATGCTCTGGACTGGGCGCCGACGATCTGATCGATGACCTTGCCGCCCTTGAAGAAGAGCAACATCGGGATCGAGCGTACGTTGAACTTCGTGGCTGTCCTGATGTTCGCGTCCACATCCAGCTTGGCGACCTTCACCTTGCCGTTGTATTCCGAGGCGAGCTGATCGACGATTGGCGCGATCATGCGGCACGGGCCACACCACGCCGCCCAGAAGTCCACGACGGCGACACCGTCGTGCTTCTCGATCTCGCTCTCGAAATTGGTATCATCCACCGCAACTGCATTCGACATTGCATTCCTCCGAGGCGGATTCGCAGCGGCCCGCCATCACCGATTAAGTTGATCACTCCGCTACCCCGGAGCGCGATTCCCATGCCAGAAACAGTCCGCGGCACCCGCATCGCACACGTTGGAATCGCGGTGCGTGGCGTCGAGGAGATGCTGCCCTTCTATCGTGACGTGCTTGGCCTCCCCGAGATTCCGATCGATGACGCCGATGGTTCGCGAATCGCAGGCGTCGCGGCCGGCGACTCGCTCATCGAGCTGCTCGACGGCGCGGAGCCCGATTCCCCCGTCGCCCGTTTCATGCAGCGACGAGGACCGGGGATCCATCATATCTGCTTCGCGGTCGACGATCTGGAGGCTGTGCTGGAGCGCTGTCGCGATCACGGCATCCGATTGATCGACGAAACGCCGCGCATCGGCGCCGAGGGCAAACGAATAGCGTTCCTGCACCCGGCGACCACCGGCGGCGTTCTCGTCGAGCTGTCCGAACATTGATCCGTGACGAGCTCAGAAAGTTCCGCCGGTCGTCGATCGGTGGCTAGCCGACAGGGGGCTCCTTGCACAACGCTTCGACCGGCTCGAGGTCCGCGTTCTCGACGTACCAGCGGTCCGACGGCCCCGGCACGGCATAGAAGTTCGTTGCGACGCGGTACGGCCCCTTTGTCAATTCCACCTGCAGCACCCGTGACCCCGCCTGCCCGGGAGCTTCGGTCACGATGCGGTATGACTCGTGATCGAAGAAGCACATCATTATCAGCTCCCGCTTCTCGAGCTGCGACCGCTCGAACTCGTCGCGAGCCGGCCCGTCGCGCGTTCCCCATATGACGGACATCGCCTGGAGGTCCTGCGCGCGCACGGCTGCGAGAAATCTCTCGACCGCCGCGCGCGGCGTTGGCGCACCGGTCATGGGATCGCTGGTGCGCTGCGGCGGGCAGCCTGCCAGGACCAACAGCAGGAGCGGGACGGTCAACCAGCGCGCCTTGGGCGCAGGGGCCAAACTGTTCACTCGGGTCTCCGCGCTCGGGTGTGTGCGAACCTGACGGGGATAATATATGCCGGCACCAGGTGATGCGGGGCCGCGAATGACCGCGGCCGGCGACTCGGGCTCGTCCCGGCACCAGCGACTATATGTCAACATCGACCACGTGGCCACGCTGCGCGAGGCGCGACGTACGGACGAGCCTGATCCCGTGGCCGCCGCTGCCGCATGCGAGCGCGCGGGGGCCGATGGTATCACGGCACATCTGCGAGAGGACCGCCGTCACATTCAGGATGCCGACATCGAGGCGCTGCGCGTGTCGATCACCACGGTGCTGAACCTCGAGATCGCGTGCACGCCCGGAATGCTCCGCATCGCCACTTCCATCGCTCCGTACCAGGTCACGTTCGTCCCCGAACGCAGGGAGGAGATCACCACCGAGGGAGGCCTGGCGCTCGGCGGCGATGACCGCCGGCTGGCGGAAGGGATCGCGCAACTCCGGACGGCGGGGATCCGCGCCAGTCTCTTCATCGATCCGCACCCGGGATCGGTTCATCGGGCGCGCGACCTCGGTGCCAGCGCCATCGAGCTGCACACCGGTGGATACGCGAACGCCCGCGACCGCAACGGGCCACTCGGCGCAATCACGGCCGCAGCCGAGCTCGGCGTACGGCTCGGCCTGGCCGTTCATGCCGGCCACGGTCTGACGGTTCGGAACGTGGCTGCTGTTGCCGCCACTCCCGGGATCGAGGAGCTGAACATCGGCCACTCGATCGTGAGTCGAGCCATCTTCGTTGGGCTCGAGGAGAGCGTGCGCGAGATGCGTGCAGCGATGAACGCGGCGCGGGCGACGTTGACCGCCAATGCCGCGCGACCTACCTTGATTCCGCCGCAACCCATGGAGCGGGAATGAGTTCGTCCGTCGGGCTGCTCGAGTTCTTTGCCCTCGAGGCCAGCGATTACATCGAGCGGCTGGATCGTGCACTGTCAGGCACCGCGGGATCTCCGGATTCCGACGAGTTCGCTCGATCCGCGCGACTGCTCCGCGGAAGTGCGACGATGGCGCGCCAGATGCCGATCGCGGAGATCGCGGGCGCGCTGGAGCGTGTGGGTCGTTCACTGCGCGAGGGACGAGCGCGCTGGGATCCTGCGCTCGGCGGCGCACTCATCGCCGCCGTGGATGATCTCAGGATCCTTGTTCGGGCCATCCGCGCATGGGGACCGGAAGAGGACCGACGTGCGGGCGCGCGCATCGCGGAACTCGAGCGCCTCGTACCCAGCGCGACGAGACCACCGACGCCGACGCCATCCGGAGGCGCCGGAACACTCTTCCTTTCGGGCGCGGCCTCGGAGATCGCGACTGCACTCGAGGCATTCGTCGCCCGGCCCACGGCCCGCGCCGCCCTCGACGCCGCGCTGCAGCACGTACGCGCGCTGCGCGGCGTCGCGGCCATCAGAGATCTGCCACCGCTGCCCGATGTTGTCGATGCTCTGGAGCGAGCTGCCAAGCCGCTCGAGCTCGGCAATGAGCGGGCGAGCGCCGAAATCGTCGCACTCTTCGCTTCAGCCGCGCGCCTGCTGCGCCAGACGGCGGCGGACCTGCGTTCGGGCGCGCACCCTCGCAGCGCAGGACCGGAACTCGACGAGTTCCGGGTGGCGGCCGCCCGGATCGGAGGCAGACCGTCCGAGGGCGATCACATCGTACCGATCGCCGATCTCTTTTTCGATGATGGAGCGGCCGGACTCGTGGAAGCCACCGCGAGCCCGCCGACGACTCCGGCGCAGCGCTTTCGGCTCGAAGTCGTGAGCCAGGCCGAACACCTGCGACGAGTCATCGCCGACGCGCGCGCGGCCGAAGGCACGCCGGGCCGCGATCGTGCCGAACGCGAGCTCCGCGACGCGCTTCGGGCGCTTCGCCGCGCCGCAGAGAGCTTTGGCGAGAGCGATGTCGCCGGGTTTCTTCGCACATCCGGCGAGGCAGCCGCATCGCTGGACGCGAACGCCCTGCAGCAGCTCGACGGGATCGCCGCACTGCTCGCCGACCCGCGCACGGAACCGCGCGAGCTCCGTCGCCGCCTGGGCGACCTCGCTACGGCGAGCCCGGGCCAACGCGATCGCGCGCCGGTTCACGCCGGAAGGGTCGGCGCGCCGGGCGCACAGCACCCGCGGCGTGCGCCAACGCCCACCGGCAGCGCTCTGCACTCGATGCTTCAGAGCGGCATCGCCGGCCTGGGGCAGCTCTCGACACGGCCGCTGAGTCAGCCGGTCCCGCTCATCGATCCGACCCTCGTGCCTATCGACAAGCTTCTCTATCGCGGGCGCGCCGCGCTCGACCGGGCGCTCGAGCTGCGCGCGGAAATGCGTGCGAACGCGGGTGCGCCGCGGCAGGACTCCCTGGACGAGCTCTACGATCTGCTCGAACTCGCCGCGGTGGATTGACGGCGTGACGGCCAACCGCCGCCACGATCGGGCGGCCCGCTGCACCACGTCCGCGAGTGCGTGCCCGTTCGCGATTGACCGACGATGAGGTTCGGCTGGCGCGGCGCGCTCGGACTCGCCTTGAGCGTCGCGCTCCTGATCTGGGCGCTCCGTGGCGTCGACCCGGGTGACGTGTGGCGCGAGCTGGGCGCTGCAAACCCTGCCCTGCTTCTCGCTTCCGCCTGCGTGGCGACGATCACCTTTCCGGTCAGGGCGATGCGCTGGCGAAGCATCCTCGAGCCCGTCGCA
Source organism: Gemmatimonadaceae bacterium (assembly GCA_050733695.1). Lineage (GTDB taxonomy): Bacteria > Gemmatimonadota > Gemmatimonadetes > Gemmatimonadales > Gemmatimonadaceae > JBOHTO01. The sequence goes on from JBOHTO010000020.1 coordinate 50,737, forward strand.
CCGGCCATCGCATTCGGCCCACTCTGGCGCGCGACGGCAATCGGGATGATGGTGAACAATGTCGTTCCCGCGCGCGCGGGTGAACTTGCACGAGCGTTCGCTCTCACGCGCGAGGTACCGCGCGTGAGCTTCTCCGCCTCGTTCGCGTCACTCGCCGTCGATCGCCTGTTCGATGCGCTCGTTCTGCTTCTGCTCCTCCTCGTCGCGATGCTCGATCCGGCCTTCGCCGATCGCACGTCCATTGGCGATGATGTTGCCGGCTGGGTGGGCTGGGCAATGCTGATCGCTGCCCTGTTTCTCGCCGTGCTCTACTGCATCGTGCTCTTCCCGGCGTGGATCGTGTCGCTGTACGAGGCATTCGCGCGGCGCGTAGCCCCCCGCTTCGAGGAGCGCGGGCGCGCACTCATTCTTTCCTTCGCCACGGGGCTTGGAGTGCTGCGGAGCCCGCGCCGCTTTGCCGTTGTGCTGGGGTGGGCGCTCGCGCACTGGCTGCTCAACGCACTCGCGTTCTGGATCGGCTTCCGTGCGGTTGGAATCGGTGCGCCCTTCACGGCCGCGCTCTTTCTCCAGGGCATCATAGCGATAGGAGTCGCGCTGCCGTCATCACCGGGCTTCTTCGGCGTCTTCGAAGCGTTTGCGAAGACCGGCCTGGCCGTGTACGGCGTGGGCGCTACCGAGGCGGTGTCGTGGGCCATCGGCTTTCATCTCCTCTCCTTCGTGCCGATCACCGTGATCGGTGCGTACTACTTCACGCGGCTCGGACTGCATTTCCGCGAGCTGCGCGAAGCGGAAGAGGGAGCTGGAGAAAGGCGTTGAGCGGCAGGACGGCGCGCCGCGCGGCTCGTGTCGCCGCACAGGCAAAGGTGAATCTCCTGCTGCGGGTACTCGCCCGCGAGAGCTCGGGCTACCATCAGATCGAGACGCTGTTCATCCGCCTCGAACTCGCGGATGCGGTGACGGTGCGCGTCGGCGGAACGGATTACTCGCTTGATGCACGCGCGGAGCGTGTCGACGCGGCCGCACTCGGACCGGCGGAGGACAATCTCGCATATCGCGCGGCTCTCGCCTATACCGCAGCCGCGGGTTGGCCCACCGGCTTCGCGATCGAACTGGACAAGCGAATACCGGTTCGCGGCGGTCTTGGCGGCGGGAGCGCGGACGCCGGCGCCGTGCTCAGGGTGCTCAACCATCTCGCGCCACGGCCGATGCCCGAGGAGGAGCTTCTCCGGATCGCGACCTCGCTCGGTGCCGACGTTCCATTTCTGACTGCGCGCCATGCGATGGCGCTCGCGTGGGGGCGTGGCGAGCGCATGCTTGCCCTGCCTCCGCTGCCGCCGCGCGACGTCGTGATCGTCATCCCTCCGTTCGGCATAGCGACGGCCGAGGCGTATCGCTGGGTCGACGCGACGCGGGTGGACGACGTGCTCGCGGTCGGCATGCTCACCGCCGAGCAGCTCGCGTCGTGGGCATCGGTCGAGGCGATCTCGCTCAACGAATTCGAGCCGCCAGTGTTCGCCCAGCATCCGCGGCTCGCGGACGCCGCGCACGCGATCGCGGCAAGCGGCGCCGCACTCACACGGCTGTCGGGATCGGGCGCCACCGTGTTCGGGCTGTTCGAAGATGGCGTTCCCCCATTGCCCGATCCGCCACCGGCAGACACACCCGGGTGGCGCACGCTCCTGACGCGCACGGCCGACCGCGTTGTCGAGGTGGAATCGGTGCAGTAGCTTTTCACTCTCTCGATCTGCCCCGTCGTCCAACGGCAGGACATGCGGCTTTGGACCGCAGAATCGTGGTTCGAATCCACGCGGGGCAATACGGGTCAGTTCGGCGACGATCGCGGTCGGGCTGCATTGTCGGTACCGTGGGGGCTCTCACCTGCATGATCGCGCCCACTGCCGGTCAGCCGACGATCCCGTTACATTGTTTGGCTGTACGGGACGCACTCCGCCCACGGCGCCGGTGCGTGCCCCTCGTGACAGAGGCGGGCGCTTCCGCTTGCGCCGGACGTTTCATTTTTCTGGTTTGCGGGGTCGTGTAAATGGACGGGGCACCCGTACCGACGCGCGGGTTCAAGCTGCTCGCCGGAACCGCGAACCGGGCACTGGCAGGAGCGATCGCCGAGCAGCTCGGAGTCGAACTGTGCAAGACGAACATCTCGCGCTTCGCAGACGGCGAGATATTCGTGCGGATCGACGAGAACATTCGCGGACACGATGTGTTCATCGTCCAGCCGACCAACCCGCCGGCCGACAACATCATGGAGCTGCTGCTCCTGATCGACGCGGCCAAGCGGGCGTCGGCGTCGCGCGTGACGTGCGTCATGCCGTACTACGGCTACTCGAGGCAGGACCGCAAGGACCAGCCCCGGGTCGCGATCGGCGCAAAGCTCCTGGCGAACATGATCCAGACGGCCGGTGCGGACCGGGTGCTGGGGATCGATTTCCACCAGCACCAGCTCCAGGGCTTTTTCGATGTGCCGGTGGATCATCTGTACGCGATGCCCGTGTTCGCTTCGCATTACAGGAAGAAGCAACTCAGGGACGTCGTCGTCGTCGCGCCCGATGTGGGCTCGGCGAAGATGGCGCGAGGATTCGCGAAGCGGCTCAACGGCTCGCTCGCGATCATCGACAAGCGGCGGCCGAGCGCGAACGTCGCGGAGGTCCTGAACGTTGTGGGCGAGGTGGAAGGCAGGAACTGCCTCATCCCCGATGACATGATCGACACGGCGGGCACCGTCACCGAGGCCGCCCGCGCGCTCAAGCGCCTCGGCGCGAATGACATCTACATCTGCGCGACCCACGCCCTGCTCTCCGGCCCCGCCGTCGAGCGACTGCGTACCGCGCCGATAACCGAGGTATGCGTGACGGACACGGTGGAGATCTGTCCGGAGAGACGTTTCGACAGGCTGCACGTTCTCTCCGTTGGAGAGCTGTTGTCCAAGGCCATCCGCTACACATACAGCGAGCAGTCGGTCAGCTCGCTGTTCGACTGAACTTCCGGAGAGAGAGATCATGGATACCCCACGTCTGACTGCCCGGACTCGCAGCGAGACCGGCAAGGGCGTCGCGAGAACGCTGCGCCGCAACGGAGAGACCCCGTGCGTCATCTACGGGCACGCGCGCGAGGTGCAGCCACTCGCCGTCGGAACCCACGAGCTCGAGCGCCTGCTCGGCCACATATCCGCCGGCAGCACCGTCGTGGAGGTCGATGTCGGCGGACGTACGTCGCGTACGCTCCTGCGCGAGATCCAGCGGCACCCATTCAGGAAGCAGGTCCTGCATGTCGATTTTCAGGAGCTCGTCGCGGGTGAGAAGGTCACCGTCCGGATTCCGATCGTTCTGGTGGGGACGGCGGACGGCGTCAAGAATGGTGGCGGCATACTGGACCAGACGATGCGCGAACTCGAAATCGAGGTGGACCCCGCCGACATCCCGAACCATGTCGACGTCGATGTTACGGCGCTGGGCATCGGCCACTCGATCCACGTCGAGGAGATCAGTCTGCCGGCCGGTGTCACGGTTCTCGACGACCCCGAAGCGACCATCTGCGTCATTGCCGCGCCCAAGGCGGAAGTCGAGGAAGCCGCACCCGCCGAGGGCGAAGAGGCCGCACCGAGCGAGCCGGAGCTCATCCGCAAGACGAAGGAGGATGAGGCCGAGAGCGAGGGCGAGTAGGTCGCGCTCCGCGCTCGCCCGGAATCCTGAGCCGCTTCCTCCGCCCACACACCGACGAGAACGAGCCGGTGAAGGTCATCCTGGGACTCGGCAATCCCGGCGCGGAGTACGAATCCACGCGCCACAACGTCGGCTGGTGGACTGTCGACCATCTTGCGTCCGCCTGGCGCTTCGACGGGTGGAAGAAGGACCGCAACGCGCTCGTGGCGAGAGGGCGCGTGGGTCCCGCCAATGTTCGCCTCATCAAGCCACTGACCTACATGAACCTGAGTGGCGCCGTGCTCACTCCCTACAGCCGGCGTCCGCTGTGGGACGCGGCCAGCGATCTGCTCGTGATCGTGGACGATGCGGCGTTGCCGCTCGGCGTCCTCAGGCTTCGTGCCCGCGGGAGCGCCGGAGGTCACAACGGCCTCAAGAGCATCGAGACCGCCGTCGGTGGCCGGGACTACGCGCGCCTGAGGATCGGAATCGCGCCCACCGACCAGCGGCGAACTATCCGCGACCTCTCTGATTTCGTGCTTTCAACCTTCGGACACGACGAGCGCGAAACCGTGCTCGCCCTGATGCCGGTCTGTACCGACGCCGCCGAACTGTGGCTTCGCGACGGTGTGGACGCGGCGATTGCCGCGGTCGCCACCAGCCGCGCCGAATCGTAACCCAACTCTCTGGAGCAAACCGCAACCGATGTTCGAAAACATTGCCTCGTTCGCCCTCTGGTTGGGGCTCGCCGGCACCGTCGCCGCACTCCTCACGTATCGCGGCATCGTCCGCCACTCGCCGGGCTCGGAGATCATGCGCGATCTCGCAGCACAGATCCGTGTCGGCGCGATGGCGTTCCTGCGGCGAGAGTACACGGTGCTGGTTCCCTTCCTCGTGATCGTGGCTGCGCTGCTCGCATGGGCGATCAGTTGGAGAACGGCAGTCGCCTATCTCGGCGGCGGAGCGTGCTCGATCTTCGCCGGCCTCGCCGGGATGCAGGCCGCGACCGCTGCCAACGTGCGCACGAGCGAGGCAGCGCGCGCTTCCGGCCAGGCCACCGCGCTGCGCGTCGCATTCGGGGGCGGCGCGGTGATGGGGCTCAGCGTCGCCAGTCTCGGACTCCTCGGAATCGGCGGCGTCTTCCTCTGGATCGCGACCGGCGTGGGCGGCGATGGTTATGGCCCCTTCGCGCAGATCATCTCGGGCTTCGCGATGGGAGCCAGCTCGATCGCGCTGTTCGCGCGCGTCGGCGGCGGCATCTACACGAAGGCGGCGGACGTCGGTGCTGACCTCGTGGGCAAGGTCGAGGCCGGTATTCCGGAAGACGATCCGCGCAACCCCGCGACGATCGCCGACAACGTCGGCGACAACGTGGGCGACGTCGCCGGAATGGGTGCCGACATATTCGAGAGTTACGTCGGCGCCGTTGTCGCCACGATCGCGATCGGTGCCACGTCTCCCATGATCCCGAACGTCCTGCGAGCTGTCACTCTGCCAATCGCGTACATCATGGCAGGACTTGTCGCCTCGCTCGTCGGCATCGCTGCGATGCGCGTGCTCGCAAGGGGCAACGCGGCCAACGCCCTCAGGATGACGACGTTCATCGCAGCCGGGCTCTTCCTCGTCTTCGCATTCTTTCTCACCCGGGAGCTGCCGCTCGGCATGCTGCGCGATGACGGATCGCCGTATTCCGCGCTCGGCCCCTTCTGGGCGGTTCTCGCAGGTACTTTTGCCGGTATCGCGATCGGCCTCGCGACGGAGTTCTACACGGCGGCGGGCCCCGTGCGCAGGATCGCCGAAGCGTCCCGCACGGGTCCGGCCACGAACATCATCGCCGGCCTCGCAGTCGGGATGGAGAGCTGTATCGTTCCGGTCCTGCTGATCGCGGGCGCGACCTATGCCTCGTATTACTTCGCGGGACTCTATGGCGTGGCGATCGCCGCAGTCGGGATGCTGGCGACGGTGGGCGTCACGATGTCGGTGGACGCATACGGACCGATCGCGGACAACGCGGGCGGCATCACCGAGATGTCCGGGCTGGGGCCCGAGGTTCGCGGGATAACAGACGGCTTGGACGCTCTCGGCAACACGACAGCCGCGATCGGCAAGGGCTTCGCGATCGGGAGCGCCGCGCTCACCGCCCTCGCGCTGTTCAGCGCCTTCGCCTCGGCCGCCGGGCTGCGTGAGTCGGGGCTCGATCTGATCGATCCGCTCGTGGTCATCGGTCTCTTCCTCGGGGGTGTGATGCCCTTCTTCGTCGGTGCCACGACGATGACAGCCGTGGGACGCGCGGCGCAGGGCATGGTGAAAGAAGTCCGGCGCCAGTTCCGCGAGATCCCTGGCCTGCTCGAGGGCACGGGCAAGCCGGACCCCGCACGTTGCGTCGACATCTCGACGAGGGCCGCGCTGCGCGAGATGATTCTTCCGGGTGTGGTGTCGGTTCTCGTCCCTGTGATCGTCGGCAAGTTCATGGGGGTGGAGGCGCTCGGTGGATTGCTCGCCGGCGCGACCGTCACGGGCGTGATGCTGGCCCTGTTCATGGCCAACGCCGGTGGTGCATGGGACAACGCAAAGAAGGCGATCGAGGGCGGAATACACGGCGGCAAGGGATCCGATGCGCACCGGGCAGCGGTGGTGGGTGACACCGTGGGCGATCCCTTCAAGGACACGTCGGGCCCGGCGATGAACATCCTGATCAAGCTCATGTCGGTCGTCAGTCTCGTGCTGGCACCCTGGTTCCTGATCTGAAGGAGGCGATCGGAATGGAACGAACGAGGAAGGAGAAGGAGTTCCGGCCGGCCCGTCAGGGCTGGGGGTTCGCGGTGTTCATCGTCGTGCTCGCGGCAAGTCTGTACGGCTTCGCATGGTGTATGAACCGGGAGACCTATTGTGATCCTACCGATGTCACCTGCGCCGCCGAGGCGCCGTCGTACGGCGGCGGACACTGATCGTCGCTAGCGCCGGAACGTGCTGAAGCTCGGCATCGTCGGTCTTCCGAACGTCGGGAAGTCGACGCTCTTCAACGCGCTCACCGCGGCGGGTGCCGACGCGGCGAACTATCCCTTCTGCACGGTCGAGCCCAACGTCGGAATGGTGGAGGTCCCCGACCCACGCCTCGGCCGCATTGCCGAAATCGTGCAGCCGAAGCGGACCGTGGCCGCCGTCGTGCAGTTCGTGGACATTGCCGGCCTCGTCAGGGGCGCGTCCCAGGGCGAGGGGCTCGGCAACAAGTTCCTTGCGAACGTGCGCGAGACGGACGCCATCGTGCACGTCGTGCGCTGCTTCGAGGATTCCGACGTCATGCACGTCATGGGCTCGGTGGATCCTGTGCGCGATCGCGAGGTGATCGAGCTCGAGCTCGCGCTCGCGGATCTGGCATCGGTCGAGAAGCGGCTGGACCGGACCCAGCGCTCGGCGCGCTCGGGTGAGGCGGCGGCGAGGGCCGAGCTTCCGATCCTGGAGCGCGCGCTGGCGGCGCTGAACGCCGGCCGCGGGCTGTGGGAGATGCGCATGACACCGGAGGAACTGGCGATGCTCGCCCCGCTGTCGCTGCTCACGGTCAAACCCATTCTGTACGCGGCGAACGTGACCGACGCGGAGCTCACCGGGGAGGAAGGTCGGCACGTCGCCGCGCTCAGACGCGCCGTGTCCGCCAGCGCCGAGCGCGCGCAGGTGGTTCCCTTCTCCGCGAGGATCGAAGCCGAGCTGGCGGAGTTGCCGCAGGAGGAGCGCGGCGAGTTTCTGGCGTCACTGGGCCTGCAGAGCGCAGGGCTCGAGCGGCTTATCCGGGCGGGCTATGCGCTGCTCGGCCTGCACACCTACTTCACGGCCGGTGAGCAGGAGGTTCGTGCGTGGACAATCCATAGTGGCGACACGGCGCCGCGCGCGGCGAGCGTTATCCATACGGACTTCGAGCGGGGGTTCATCCGGGCGGAGACAGCGGGCTACGATGACTTCCTCTCGCACGGCGGGTGGAAGGGGGCGCGTGAGCGTGGCGTCGTCCGGTCGGAGGGCAAGGAGTACGTGGTTCGGGACGGGGACGTGATGCTCTTTCGGTTCAACGTGTAGACGCTCCGGGCGGCCCTTCGCGGCACATGGCGCACGGTGAACAGCGACATGCATTGGCCGCTGCCGCGGCGCGCCGTCATCGATTAGCTTTCGCAACCAGTCCACGCCCCTGCCGGCTCCAGCGCCGCCCGGGCACACCACTCTCCTCCCGCACCGGCAACCGGCGGGGGGCGGAACACGACCAGAGGGAGGATTGCCACGCCATGCCACGCCCCTACGAGGCGGTGTACATTTTCGACTCCACGCTCGAAGACACCGTCATCTCCGAAAAACTCACACGCTTCAATGACATGCTCGGCGCGTCCGCCGATATCCAGTCCGATCACTGGGGACGCCGTCAGCTCGCCTACTCGATAGGCACGCGCGAGAACGGCTACTACGTCATCTCGCGCTTCACGGCCGAGCCGGATGTGCTACCCGAGTTCGAACGCGCCCTCCGGCTCGACGACGGCGTCGTTCGCTATCTCATCACACTCTGGGAACATGAGGTCGGCGCTCCGGCGCTCTCCGAAGAGGATCTCGCGCTCGCCCGTCGCCGGGCCGACGATGACGACGACGACGAGGACTGACCCATGCGCCGACCCACGAAGACCTGCCCGTTCTGCGAGAGCCGCGTGCGATTCATCGACTACAAGGACGACCGCACTCTCGGTCGCTTCATCACCGATCACGGCAAGATCCTGCCGAGCCGTCTGAGCGGCGTCTGCGCGCGGCATCAGCGCCAGCTCGCGACCGCCGTCAAGCGGGCGCGCTTTCTCGCGCTGATCCCGTTCGTGAGGGGACACCAGGGATAGAATGGCGACCGACGTCGCGCCGGCGCCGCGGGAGCGAGGATGGAAGTACGTCCTGATCGCCCTCGCGGCGTTCCTGCTTGTGCCCCTGATCCCGCCCGTACGGGCATTCGCACCCGTGGCACAGACGCCCGTGCTGCTGGTGCCGGCGATAGCCGCGTGCGCGCTCGTCGGCTGGCGGGCCGGCGGACGTTTCACGCTCGCGCTCATCTGGTGTGCCCTGACTTTCTGGATCATGACCCGCGTTCCCGCGGCGGGCGGCGATTCTGCCTCCTACACCAGCATCGCGCGTGGCTGGGGCCTGCTCGCAGCCGCCACGTTCGGCCTCGTGTCGCTCGCAGCTCCCGGGCGCCGATTTCTCCCCCGCGCACTCGTGGGCATCGGCATTGCCGTGGGCGTTGCCCTGCTGCTCTCCGCAGTCGGTATCGTCACCTTCGCCGGAGCCGAACGCGCCATCGAAGCGCAGTACGAGCAGCGCAACGCCGAGGCTGTCACCGAACTCCGGCGCTGGGCGGCGAGAAATGAGAGCGAGTGGAGCAGCTTCGTCGAGCGCTTTCCCGGAGCAGAGCGACTGCTGCCCGACAGCGAACAGATGCTCTCCACCCTTTCGCGTCTCGCGATTCTCGTCTTCCCCGCGCTACTCGCCATCGAATCGCTCGCCGCTCTGGCACTCGCATGGTCGCTGTATCACAGAGTGACGCGCGTGCGCATAGGCGCACCGCTCTCCACGCTGCGCGAATTCCGTTTCAGCGACCAGCTCGTCTGGGCTTTGGTCGCGGGAATCGCCATCGTCCTGCTGCCGGGTCTCACCGTGTTGCGCAGTGCCGGGCTCAACCTGCTGGTCTTCTTTGGCACTCTGTACGCCCTTCGCGGCGTGGGTGTGCTCTTCTGGTTGCTCGCGCCGTACGATTTTGCGATCGCACTCGCCTGCATCGTCGGCGTGCTGGCGTGGCCCCTGTTTACAGCGGTCGCGCTTGGCCTCGGTCTCGGCGACACCTGGCGCGACTGGCGCAAACCGCGCCGGGTAACGTAGTTCGAATCAGCGCGGTTCCGCCGCCGCCAACAACGGCCGTGCGAGCTGACCGCGCGCCACCTGGGAGCGTTCGACAATGGAAGTCATCCTACGGCAGGCGATCGAAAACCTGGGGCACCCGGGCGAGATCGTCAGGGTCGCACCGGGCTTCGCCCGCAACTATCTCCTTCCACGCGGCCTCGCCTACGAGGCGACGGCAGGGAACCGCCGGAAGATCGAGCTCGAGCGCGAACGACTCGAGGCCGCAGAGGGCAATCGGCGCTCGTCCGCGCGCGAGATCGCGTCGAAGCTCGAAACGGTCGACCTCACGTTCTCGGCCCGGGTCGGGGACGAGGGGAAACTGTTCGGTTCGGTAACCGCGTCAGACATCGTGGAGCAGCTCCAGGCGAACGGCATCCACGTCGAGAAGCGGCAGATCGACCTCAGCGAACCGATCCGGGCACTGGGGGTCTACCGCGTTCCGGTGCGGCTGCACGCGGACGTCAAGCCGGAACTGAAGGTCTGGGTGATCAAGCAGTAGGGGTGGATTCGGCAGTCGCGGCGTGGGCGGACGTCCCTGTTGCTGGCGCCGGACGGCACCCGCAATAGCTTTCGACATGGGCCGCTCATGGGCTCTGGAACTTTCTGCCAACGTCGCGGTCATACCTCGGAACCTCTGCCACCATTGAATGGATCCAGTCGATCCTCTCCCAACTGCCGAGCTGGCTCACCGCGCCGCGCTCCTCTGCCTCGATCGCAGGGCGAGCGACGTTGTGATGCTCGACCTTGCGGGTGTCGCGGACGTGACCGATTTCTTCGTCCTGGCGAGCGGAACATCCGATACCCACGTGCGAGCCGTTGCCCAGCATGTCGTCGATGAACTGAAGAAGGAAGGCGTCAGGGTGCATCACGTTGAGGGAATGGCGCAGGGGCGATGGGTCCTGCTCGACTACGTGGACTTCGTCGTCCACGTCTTTCATCCCGCCCTGCGCTCCTTCTACCAGTTGGAACGGCTGTGGAGCGACGCCGGTGTGATCGAGCTGGACCATCAAGGAGCCGTCACATGAGAATCAACCAGGCGTGGACGTTGGCGGCTGCGGCAATCGCCGTGGGAGCAACGGTCGCTGCAGCGCCGGTGGGCGCGCAGCAGTACTTCGGCCAGAATCAGGTCCAGTACGACAACTTCGACTGGAAGATCCTGGAGACGGAACACTTCCTTGTGCACTTCTATCCTGAAGAGCACGAGGCTACGGTCGCTGGTGCGCGCATGGCCGAACGCGCCTATGGCCGGCTCTCGCGACTCTTCGATCATCAGTTCCGCGAGAAGAAGCCGATTGTCTTCTACGCCTCTCGCGCCGATTTCGGACAGAACACGGTGACGGGCGACCTCGGCGAGTTCGTGGGCGGTGTGACGGAAGCTCTGCGTCACCGGATACTGCTGCCTTTCACGGGCGACTTCGAGAGCTTCGATCGCGTGCTCACGCACGAGATGGTGCACGAGTTCCAGTACGACATCTTCGCGCGCGGCAAGGCGGGCGGCGGTCTGCAGGCACTGTCGCAGGTGCAGCCGCCGGCCTGGTACATGGAGGGAATGGCCGCATATCTCGAGGCGGGGCCGGGAGGCGAGGATACGGATGCCTTCCTCCGCGACGCCGCGATCAATGGCCGTATTCCCACGATCGAGCAGATGACGACGCGACCCGATCGCTTCAACCCGTACGTATACGGCGAGGCGCTCTGGGCGTACATCGGGGAGCGCTGGGGTGACCAGGCGATCGGTCGCATCATGTCCATGGTCCCGTCCATGGGAATCGAGCGCTCCTTCAAGCGCGAGCTGGGGATCGAGCTCGAGGAGCTGAGCGAGGAATGGCGCGATGCCATGCAGGTCAGGCACCTCCCGCAGATCGCGGAGCTGGATCGCGTGCGCACGTTCGCGCAGCCACTGCTCACGGACAAGCGCACCGATGGACAGATATTTCTCGCGCCGGCTCTATCGAGCGACGGCCGACTCATCGCATTCCTCTCGCACGGCAGCATTCTGCGCGGCCAGATCTTCATCGATCTCTGGCTCGGCGATGCCGAGACCGGGGAGCGCATCGAGCGGCTCGTGAAGAGCACCGTGAACCCGGACTTCGAGGAGCTGCGACTTCTCTACTCCCAGAGTTCCTTCTCGCCCGACGGCAGGTATCTCGCGTTCACGGCGCAACGGCAGGGGAAGGACGTGCTCTACCTGCTCGACGTCAGGCGTCGCCGTACGGTCAAGCGGTTCGATCTCCCGCTCGAAGGAGTGACGAGTCCCACATGGGCGCCGGACGGCAACCGCCTCGCCTTCAGCGGCAGCGCCGGTGGTGTCACAGATCTGTACGTCATCGACCGCGATGGCGAGAACTTTCGCCGGCTGACGCATGATCTCTACGCGGAGATGCAGCCCGACTGGTCGCCCGACGGATCGCGGATCGCGTTCGCAACCGATCGCTCGGACGAATCCAGTCTCGAGGTCCTGCGCTTCAGCGAATGGCGCATCGCGACGCTCGACGTCGCAAACGGCGATGTGACACTCGTGCCCGGGCAGGCGGGACTCAATATCAACCCGCAGTTCGCGCCGGACGGCAGGTCCGTGGCGTTTGTCAGCGACCGCACGGGCATACAGAACCTCTTCCTCTACGATTTCGATGACGGCGAGCATTATCAGCTCTCCAACGTCATGGGCGCCGTGATGGCCGGGACGCAGTACAGTCCGGCGATCTCGTGGGCCCGGGAAGCGGATCGGCTCGCGTTCACCTTCTTCGAGGACGACGACTACACGGTGTGGTCCGTGAGCGATCCCCGCCGGCTCAAGAGGCATCCGTACCGACCGCCCGCGACGGACTCGATACACCTCATCGCGGCGGGCGATATCGCGGCGGGCGATATCGCGGTGGGCGATGCGGCCGACGCGTCCTCCGTTCCGGGAGCGACGGCGGCGCCCCCCGATGCAGGGGGCAGCGCGTCCGCAGGTGACGGCACCACGGCGGCATTGACCATTGCGAGCGACAGCGTCGCGGCCGCCGACAGCGCGACCGTGCTCGCACTACGCGACACGATCCCCGTTCACGAGTCGTACTACCGCACCGAGTCCGGATTCCGGCCCTCTGCGGAGCTCCCGGGCGGAGAGATGGAGGAGATCGAGGAGCGGATAAGTGTCGTGGCGCTCCTCGATAGCGCTGCGCTGGCGTTGCCCGATACATCCAGCTTCGAGATATACGACTACAGTGTCCGCTTCCAGCCCGACTACATCGCACGCCCCTCCATCGGTTACGTTGACGGCGGCTACAGCAGCGGGCTTCTGGGCGGGACCACGATCATCCTCAGCGACATGCTGGGCGGCCACCGTCTCGCCTTTGCCGGAGAGGTGAACGGCCGATTCAGCGACGCCCGTCTGTTCGCATCCTACACCAGCCTCGCGAGCCGTACGCAGTACACGACGGGACTCTATCAGACGCCGTACTACTATCCGTCGGGTGCGACCTTCGTCCCGGTGAACCCGGAAATGCCGGAGATCGGTGGAACCGAGATACGGCGCATCACGCGACTGACAATACGACAGGTGTTCGGGGTCGCACAGTATCCCTTCAACCGATTCACGCGCGCCGAGTACGGAGCACGGTTCAGCAACTTCGACCGCACTTCCTTCTACTTCTCGAGCGTAGTCGACCTGCAACGGGGAATCCGGTACCCTTTCTTCCTCGACAGCGCACCGCACGAGCCAGGGATCAACTACTTCACGCCATTCCTGGCGTACGTGTCAGACAACACTCTATTCGGTTACACCGGCCCCATCTACGGTCGCCGCTATCGCTTCCAGGTGGAGCAGGCCCTCGGCTCGCTCAGGTGGACGGAGTATACCGCGGATTACCGCCGGTACGATCCCATACTCTTCAATTTCCTCACGGTCGCAACGCGCTTCATGACGAGCGTGGCCGTGGGGCCGGACGAGGACTGGCTTCCCAAGTACATCGGGCGGCCGGAGTTCGTTCGCGGATACGATGGCGGCGATTCGTTCGCGAGAAACTGCGGCGGTCCCGGTGGGGTCACTGTCGGGTGCGCAGCGACGCAGCTCCTCGGCAGTCGCTTCGCGCTGGTGAACGCCGAGCTGCGATTCCCGTTGATAAGGCGGTTCGAGCTGGGAATACTCCCGATAGCGCTGCCCCCGCTGGATGGACTCGTCTTCTACGACATGGGGATCGCATGGACATCGGGTCAGACCATCTCGTTCGAGCGCCCCGCAAACTTCGATGAGGAGAGAATGCGCTATCCACTGCGAAGCTACGGAGTGGGCCTGCGCCTCAACCTCTTCGGCTTCGCGATCGTCCGCTGGGATTACGCCATCCCGCTCGATACGGTCGAACGCGATGGCTTCTGGACGTGGACCATCGGGCCGAGCTTCTGAGGCAGGGCCGTCGGCCGACCCCCGTGCACCAGGCCAGGAAGGAAGCGACGACGGCCACGCGGCTGCGTCGCCCACTTGTGATGGAGCGCACGTCAACGTCTCTCGTCGATCGCCTTGTGAGCAGTGAGCAGCATCGATAGCTTTGACTCCGTGCGAACGCTCGCTGCATTGGCGCTCGTTCTCGCCGCATGCGGTCCTTCCGATCGCCCTGATTCTCCCGCCGCGGGCGACGACGCTTCCGACATGGCCCGGCTCGGGCCGGATCCGCTGGCTCTCCGCATCCCGCGCGGCGGCGGCACTGCTACGGCGTACGCATACCCGCAGCTCGACACGGTCGTATGGCAATCGTCGGAACGATCTCCCGCCATCGCGCGAGTGCTCGCCTTCGACCACAGCGCTGGTTCCATTGCCTACGTCGATTCATCGGGGCACCCGGGACGCATCGACCTTCGCGACGGAACGACAGGACGGGCGACGAGCGCTGAGCTCTCGTCAATCGCATCGGCCGACGGATGGGCGATCTATGGAGTCACGGACTCCGGGACCGTGCTGCGACTCACACCCACCGGTAACTGGTCGGTGAAACTCCCCGATACCGTGCGTCAGGTCTTCCCTCAGCCCGACGGATCGCTCCTCGCCGTCGCGGATGCCGGCGATTCACTCACGATCTGGCGGCTCATTCCCCCTGAGCCGCGGCTTCTCGACACTGCGCGCGTACCCCAGGCCGAACGCGCGGTCCGCACGCAGGTGGGTGACCGACTGTATCTGCCTGTCGATGCCGGCCTCGTGGGTGTGCGCAGCCGGGATCTCTCCGTTGTGCCGAGCATCGACCTCGAGTCCTCGATAATCGCGCTGACGCCCACGCCGAGTGGCGACCGCGTGTACGCGATAACCGGCGATGGTCTCGAGCTCGCTGTCGTGGATCGATACAGGGAGCGCGTGGCGGCGACAGTGGAACTGCCGGGTGAGGCGGACGCGCTGCGCATGGATCCTCTGGGCCGATTCCTCCTCGTTCGCGCCGCCGGACTCGACTCGGCGTGGGTCGTTGCGGTCGCAACGAACCGTATCGTCGGCGCAGTGGCGACCGACTGGCGCGCCGATCTCCCTGCAGTAGCGCCGGACGGCGCGATCGCGCTCGCGACGGGGAAGGACGTTACCTTCGTCTCGGCACCGGAGCTCGATGAGGTTCGGGTCGTGCGCGGCGCTGCCAGGGACTACTGGTACTTCTTTCTCTGGAGCGGGTTCAGGCCACGTGCTGCCGGGCTCGACCAGCCGGTCGAGTTCCAATCGAACAGGTCGACCGACACCGTGGTTCGCGAAGACTCCCTGGACAATCCCTTCGCGATCATCGAGCGTCCCGAAGGTCCGGACACCGGCCGTTCGCGGCGGCTGGGCGTCGCATTCGGGGTGCAGGCGCCCGACACCATCGCCGACAGTGCCGTTGCTACCCTGCCGCCCTTCGCGCGGGCTCCATCCACCCCTCCCCCATCCGCGGCACGCGATCCGCGTGCTACGCTGCCCTTGCCCTCGCCTCCCAGCACCACTACATCCCCTTTCCCTCAGGCCACGCCGGCGCCCGCGGGCGGCCGCGGGGCAGGCGCGGGTTACATCGTCTCCTTCGCCGCGCTGCTATCACCCGAAAGCGCCGGTCGACTCGCATCCGAGATCGAGGTCAACGGCGTGCGCGCGCACGTCGTCCCGACCGACCGCGCAGGGACTGTGATCCACCGCGTCGTACTCGGCCCCTTCACCACGCGGGACGCCGCGGAGCGCGCGGGCCGCGCGAGCGGGCGTTCCTTCTGGGTATTCGAGGGGAACCCCTGAACGTTTCGCAGCCCCCTTCCCCCTCCCCCTCTTCGCTCGACTCCAGGGCTTGGGAGCGCGAGGGGGAGCGTATGGCCGCCGCTCTCGACGAAAGAAGCGCGGTGATCGTCGCCGGCGATGACATGGTGGCGGCCGGCCACGCCGCGATCGGGATCGCACGAGCGCAGGCGCGCCGGAGGCGCGTCGTGGTCGTCGATCTGGTCGGGGAACTCGCGCCCTTGCAGTCGCTGATTACAGAGCCGGATCCGATCGGAGTATCCGACACGCTGCGGTACGGCGTCTCCCTCTCGAAGGCAGCGCACCGCGTGAGCGCTGCGGGGAATTTCCACGTCATGCCGAGCGGCACGGAGCCGGTTGCGGATGCTGACATCCTCGGCGACGGCCGCTGGCGGCGGATCGCTGCCGGCTTCCGGGAATCGCACGGGCTGTTGCTCCTGGTCGCGAATCGCAGAGCGCCTTCATTTGAAGTGCTTGCCGAATCGGCAGAAGGCATCGTCGTCGTGGGCGAAGCGCGCATGGATGCTACTCTGCACGTGATCGAACGCATCCGGGTCCCCGCGGAGCCGTCAGGTGTGGAACTACCGGCAGCCGTGGAGGCGTCAGCAGAGCAGGCGTCGACGGTGGCAGCGCCCGACCGTGTGCGCGAGCTGCCGAACAACGCACGGTCACTTCGCAGAGCCGCCATGTTGCTGGGGGCAGCGATCGTGCTGGTCGCAGCGCTCTGGCTGCTTCGCGGCAGGGGCAACGCCGCGTCTCGGAATTCGCCGGTCGCGCCAGCATCCGGCGTCGCGGCAAACGGCGGTGCCACAGCGCCAGCCGGATCGAGCGCGGGTAGCGCGCCGCGCGTTGCGCTCGCCGCAGGTGGCGATTCCGCGAACGCTGCTGCGTACGCGGTGGAACTCCTGTCAGCGAATACGCGGACGGGTGCTATGTTGAAGCTTCGGGATGCCGGAGATGCCCTGCCGGCTGGCACGTTCGCACCGGTCATGCTGGGCGACGGCACGCGTTGGTTCAGGGTACTGGCCGGCGCATCGCGCGAGGCGGCGGGCGCCGACACGTTGCTGGCGAGCCTCAGACGCGACGGCCTGCTGGAGCAGGGTGGCGGGGCGGTCGTGCGTGCACCGTTCGCACTGCTCGTGCGCACGGGTGTTGCGCCGGAGGCGGCGCCGCGGCTTGTGGCGGGCCTTGGCGCGCGCGGGCTTCCCGTGTATGCGCTGTTGCAGTCCGACGGCACTGCAACGCTCTACGCCGGCGCCTTCGAGGAGCGGGAACAGGCCGGCGTTCTGGCCGAGGCGCTCCGGTCCGATGGAATCGAATCTCGCATCGTGTACAGAACGGGGAGACCATTCCGGTGAGGCTGTCGAAACTCGAGTTGCAGGGCTTCAAATCCTTCGCCGATGCGACGGCCTTCGTCTTCGAGCCAGGTGTGACGGCGATCGTCGGTCCGAATGGGTGTGGCAAGTCGAACGTGTCGGACGCCGTGCGCTGGGTGCTCGGGGAGCAGCGCGCGCGGCTGCTCCGCGGTGCCAGGATGGAGGAGGTCATCTTCCAAGGCTCCTCGGCCCGACGTGCGGTGAACGTCGCCGAAGTGTCGCTGCACTTCGATAATGACGAAGGGATACTGCCCGTTCCGTACAGCGAGGTCGTGATCACGCGGCGGCTTGGCCGTTCGGGGGAAAGCGAGTATCTGCTGAACCGCACTCCCTGCCGGCTGCGGGACATCGAGGACCTTCTGCGCGGAACCGGACTCGCGACCGATGCCGGTGTCGTGATCGAGAGCCGGATGATAGATGCACTCCTCTCCGATCGGCCGGATGAGCGTCGCGAGCTGTTCGAGGAAGCGGCGGGTGTGAGCCTGTATCGCGACCGGCGTCGCAGCACGGAGCGGCGGCTGGAGGAGACTACGGTCGATCTCCAGCGCCTCAACGATCTCATTTCCGAGGTTCAGAGCCAGGTTCGCTCTCTCACGAGACAGCGCCGCCGCGCGGAGCGATTCACGGAGCTTACGCAACGCCGGTTCACGGTGGAGATCACGCAGGCAGCGCGCGCGATGGCCGGCTGGCGCGAAGAGCTGGCCTCGCTGGAAGCACGACGCGCAAACCTGCGGGAACAACTGCCGCGTTCCGGGGCCGAGGTGCGCCTCGCAGAGGAGACGCGCGACGCCGCGCACGGGACCCGGACCGTTGCGGATGCAATGCGCTCGGAGCTGGGCCACCTCGTGGCAAGCGAGCGCGACGAAGTGAGCAAGCTCCAGGGCGAGGTCGCGGTGGCCGAGGAGCGGCAGCGCAATTCGGACCTCCGTCGGCGACGCGCCGAGGAGGAACGGCAGGAAGGCAAGGAGCAGGGGTCGCGCCTGGATGCGGAACGTGAGCGGGCGAGGGAGGAATGTGCGCGGTTGCAGTGCGAGCTGGAGGAGGTTTCCGAAGAACTTGCACGGTGGCGGGAAAAGGAGAACGGGGCGCGACAGGATGTGGACGGTGCACGCTCGCTCGTGCAGCAGGCGGACCAGCAAGTGCGCGATGCGCAGGATCACGAGCGTCGGCTGGAACACGACCGGGAACGCGTGCAGCGCGAGAACGACGAGCTGGCGCGCCGCATCGAGCCACTCGATGCCGAACTCTCGCACCTGCGCGACACGGTTGCTCTGGCCCAGCGCGAGCACGAGAGCGCGACGGCAGAGCTCGATGGAGCGCGCGCGTCCGCGGTCAGGAGCGACGCCCTCCTGGAGGCGGCCCGGGTCGCTGTTGCGGACGCACGTGACCGCGAGAGCGCTGCGCGCTCCGAACTCCTTCGCGTCGATCACCTGCACGGCTCCCTGCTCGGCCGCGTGAGCGCGCTGGAAACCCTGGAGCGCGAGCGTGTCGGCCTGGCGCCGGCGGCCGCGTTCCTGCTCAGGGAGCGCGGACGCTTCGGCGAAGGTGCGATCCTCGGGCCGGTGAGCGATTTCATTGGCGCTGATGAGGAAGCGGCACCAGTTGTCGAGCGCTATCTCGGAGCAACGCTGCACGCGGTGATCGTGCGCGACCGCACAGCCGCGGACGAGGTTCGCCGCTGGCACGCGGATGCCGATCCTGGCCCTCTGCTGCTCCTTCCGCTCGACGCGGCGCCGGCGGATGCGGCGCCCTTCGATCGGACGGCGGCGGCGGCGACTCCGCCGGATGCCGGCTCGCCGCCGCCGCCTGACCGCGACGCATTGATCCGCCTCGTGGACGCCCAGGCGCCCGCACTCGCGTGGATACGAGCACTGCTGGGCGGCGTGACACCGATCGATACCGGCAGCGCGTTCCTGGACGCTCGCGGGGCGATCTGGCTCCCCGGTAACGCCGGCGGGCCGGGACCGCTGCGAAGGCGTGCGGAGCTGTTCAGCCGGCGCGCGGAGCTCGGCGAGAGCGAGAACGAGCTTCGCGACGCCTCGACCCGGGCCGGAGCAATGCGAGACACCCTTGCCGAAGCCGAAGGGAGCGCTGCGCTGACAGGCGAAGCTGCTGCCGCTGCGCACCACGCCCTGCGGAACGCCAAGGCGAATTGCGCAGAGCTGGACAGGCGCGCGGCGCGCGAGCGTCGCGAGCTGTCCGAAGCGGATGCGCTCTCGGAGCGGCTGGTCGCCCGGATCGAACAGCTCCGCGCGCGCAGTGCGGAGATCGAGCGCGCCGTCGCCGATCTCGCTGGCGAGATCGAGCGCGCTGGCGCGAGCCTTGTTGCTGCACGAACACGCCTTGCGGCGGCTGAGCAAGCGCAGGACGCAGCGCGTGACCTCCGTACCCAGAGTCAGGTGGAAGAAGCGCAGACCCGAGCGCGCGTGGAAGTCTCTGGAGACCGCGAACGCCGTCTTGCCAGCGAACTGGCGGTCACGTCCGCCCGGCTCGATTCCCTCCGAGCTGAACTGGCCGTACTGTCCGATGCGGACGCCGCGCTCGCGGCGCGAATCGCCGACTGGCGTGCCCGGCTGCAAGCACGCCAGGACGCGCTCGCGGAGAGCGAAGCCCGGCTCGCAGCCACCGAGCGCGCGGTGGCCGATGCCGACGCAGAGTTCACGCGCGCCGAGCACGCGCTCGATGAGATGCGGCGAACCGCCCATGCACTGGGCGAGGAACTGCACCACGCAGAGCTGCGCTACACCGATCTTTCTGGTCGCCGGAGCGCGGTTCGCGAGCGACTCGAGGCCGAGTGGCGTCGTCCGCTCGAGGAAATGCTCGCCTCCACGGCGATGGTGGAGATCAACGGCGCCCTGTTGCAGGAGGAAGCCGATTCGATCCGCCGCCAACTCGAGACGCTCGGCCCGGTAAATCCCATGGCCATCGAGGAGCACGAGGATGAAGTGAAGCGCCTCGACTTCCTCACGGGCCAGCGTGACGATCTCGCGGCTGCCCGTGATTCGCTTCAGCTCGCCATACGCGAGATCGACGCAACGGCGCGGGAACTCTTTCTCACGACCTTCGCGGCAATCCAGGAGAACTTCCACCGGATCTTCCTGACGCTCTTCGGGGGGGGAGAGTGCGACCTGCGGCTGGAGAACCCCGACTCCCCACTCGACTGCGACATCGAGATCCATGCTTCACCGCGCGGCAAGCGCACGCAGCGGATCCATCTGCTCTCCAGCGGCGAGCGCGCACTCGTAGCCCTCTCGCTTCTGTTCGGAATCTTTCTGACGAAGCCGAGCCCCTTCTGTCTGCTGGACGAGGTGGATGCACCGCTGGATGACGCGAACATCGGCCGTTTCGTGCGCATGCTCAACGAGTTCAAGGCACGCACGCAGTTCATCGTCATCACGCACAACCCCCGCACGACGACGGAGGCTGCTGACGCCGTGTTCGGGGTGACCATGCAGGAACCCGGAGTCTCATCGCTCGTCGCCGTCCGGATGCGCGAGACCCTGGAGGGCGATGTTGCCGACGAGGGTGCCGGAGTGGTTGCACTCCCGGCATGAAGGTCCGCCATCCGGCGCTCGCGATCGCTGTGTTTGCCACGTTCGCAGGCGTGGCAGGCAACAGGGCGGCCGTCGCGACGACGGCTTCGACGACGGCTTCGACGACGGCTTCGACGACACCGCCATTCCCGCGAAAGACGGAATCCATTCTCCAGTCCGCGCCGCGCGTACCCAGCGTGACTGTAGTCGGTCCCGCTGGCGTCGACTCCCTGCGCAACATCACCCCGACCTTCACCATCGTCACAGCCGGCTTCGACAGCGGCGCTGGAACGCCGGAGATCAGGCTGCAGCTCGCACACGGGCCGGATTTCTCCGCTCCGCTCCTCCTCGATACCGCCATGTTCGCGGATTCCGCCACCGTCGTCGTGCCTCGACCGCTTCCCGCGCGAGCGACTGTGTACTGGCGCGCCACGGCCCGCGCTCCGGCCGGCCTTGTCGCGGTGTCGCAGGTCGGCGGACCGCGCCCGGTCGCAGCGTGGCTGCGACTCGTCGCGCCCGCGGCAACCGCACCGGCCGTCGTCGCCGATCTGCGACCGACCCTCGTATGGTCGAGCGCGAACGTCACCGTCCCGCCCGGTCCATGGAGTTACGATGTGACGCTGGTGGATGCAGGCCGCGAGATCACCGCGGCACGCGCCACGGCATGGCGCGACACGGTCTTCACACCGCCGCTCGACCTCGCACCCGGGACTTCGTATCGCTGGTGGGTCACCGCCCGCCTGGCGTCCGGGGATTCCGCGCGTGAGCGCAGCGCGGGTGCATTTGTCGTGGCCGATTCGACGACCCCACGCGTGACCCTGCTGTATCAGAACTTCCCCAACCCGTTTCCGTCGCTCACCAGCCCGACAACGTGCATCTGGTTCGACCTCGCCATGGGCGGCACGGTGCGACTCGAGGTATACGACCTGCGCGGGCACCTCGTCAGACGACTCATCGGCCCGGACGATGGGCGATTCGAAGCCGGACGCTACGGCCGCGGCCCTGTGACCGGGATGGGCTGCGCGGCCGATTCCGAATGGGATGGAACGGCCGAGGACGGGCGGACGGTACGGCCCGGTGTGTACCTGGTGCGACTGCGGGCGCCCGGCGCCGACGCCATTCGCAGAATCCTCTTCAAGGGAAGCTGATGCGCCTCACGACGCTCGGCACCGGTACCATCTCGCTGGATCCGCACCGTGCTCGTGCCGGGCATCTCGTCGAGACGGGTGCCGTGCGACTGCTACTCGACTGCGGCAGCGGGATCGCTCAGCGGTTGGCCGCATTCGGCGGCGACTGGCGCACGATCACGCACATCGCACTCACCCACTTTCACATCGATCACACGGGCGATCTGCCGACGCTCATATTCGCGTGGAAGTACGGCGACATCCCCGCGCGAAGGGAGCAGCTCGAGATCATCGGACCAGCGGGCACGGCCGCGTTCGTGCAACGACTCGCCGACGCGTACGGCGCATGGGTGGCTGACCCCGGCTTCCCGATCACCGTACGCGAGATCGCCTCGGGCGAAGGTATCGAGTTGTGTGAGGGCGTGGAACTCGCGGCCGCAAAGGTTCCCCATACGGATGAGAGCGTTGCATATTCCGTCAGCGCGGACGAGCGACGCCTCGTCTACACCGGCGACACCGGCTTCGACGCTGCGCTCGGCGAGTGGGCGGCTGGTGCGAGCGCGTTGCTCGCGGAGTGTTCGCTTCCAGACGAGATGGCGATCCCGGAGCACCTCACGCCGCGAAGGTGCGGTGCACTCGCTGCGGCCGCGGCGCCGCGGCTCCTCGCCCTGACACATTTCTATCCGCCGGTCGAGCGGGTTGACATCCGGGCCGAAGTCGGAAAGCACTTCAGTGGTGAGATCGTGCTTGCGACGGATGGCTGGTCCATGGAGATCTGAGGACGTGTCATGCTGGTAGTGATGCGCCACGGTGCGACCGAGGCAGAAATTCAGCGCGTCGTGAGCGTGATCGAGGAGATGGGTTACCAGGCGCGCACCATGCCCGGTGCGCAGCGAACGGCGGTCGGCCTTGTCGGCAACGACGGGCGCGTTGACGGCTCGCGCATCGAGGCATTGTCCGGCGTCGCCGAGGTCATACACGTCTCGCAGCCATACAAGCAGGTCTCGCGCGAATGGCGCGACCAGAGCACGGTCGTCACGATCGCGCCCGGCGTCCGAGTTGGCGGTGATGATGTCGTCGTGTTCGCCGGCCCGTGTTCCGTGGAGTCGGAGCAGCAGATCGTGGCCGCAGCGCGTGCGGTCCGGGCGGCCGGCGCAACGGCTCTTCGCGGTGGAGCGTTCAAGCCGCGAAGCTCGCCCTACTCCTTTCAGGGTCTCGGCAGGCGGGGGCTGGAGCTGCTTGCCCTGGCGCGGCGCGAGACCGGTCTGCCCATCGTGACGGAGGCGATCGACGAGGAGAGCGCCAACCTCGTGGCGGAACATGGTGACTGCATCCAGATCGGGGCCCGTAACATGCAGAACTACGCGCTTTTGCGGGTGGTGGGCCGGCTGGGCAGACCGGTCCTGCTCAAGCGCGGCATGGCAGCCACGATAAACGATCTGCTGCTGAGCGCCGAGTACATCCTTGCCGAAGGAAACGGACAGGTGATCCTGTGCGAGCGCGGCGTCAGGAGCTTCGATACGGCCGCGCGCAACCTGTTCGACCTCACGGCCATCCCCATAGTGCACAAGCTCTCTCACCTGCCGATCATTGCCGATCCGAGCCATGGCACGGGGTTGCGCGACAAGGTTTGCCCCATGGCGCGCGCCGCAGTGGCCGCCGGCGCCGACGGGATCCTCGTCGAGATGCATCCGACTCCCGACAGGGCGCTGTCGGACGGCGCGCAGTCGCTCGACCCGGCGCAGTTCTCCGGGATGATGACCGAGCTTGGCGCCGTCGCCCGGGCTATCGGCCGGCGCCTCGCCTCTTCACCCGGAACAGCGCAGGTCGTCGCCGGGTAGGAACGGGTTCACGGCGCAGCGCGACCGCGATCGTGTGCCGTCATTCCCGCGAACGTTGATCGTAATCCGAGAGTTGATCGTCATTCGCGCGAAAGCGGGAATCCATTTCACAACGCCGCACCCGCACAAAGGATCCCGATGCACCGTCTGTACAATACAGCACTGACACCCACCGTCCTCATCACACTCGTCGCGATCGCTCTCGCGGGCCGCGCCCCGCTGGGCGCTCAGACAACCGCCACGCCAACTGTCGAGGCCACCGTCGACCGCGCAGTGCGCGCGTACGAGGGGATGAAGAGCGTGCGCGCGACGTTCGAGCAGACGATGGTGAACCCCCTCACCGGCAAATCTCTTGTCTCGCGCGGCGAATTCCTCAGACGCTCGCCGGATCTGGTCTCGGTTCGCTTCACCGATCCGGAGGGCGACCGCATTGTTGCGGATGGCAAGTCCCTGTGGATATACCTGCCGAGCACGAACCCGGGCCAGGTGATCAGGATGCCGCTCGACGCATCCGGCACCGGCACCCTCGATCTCACGGCGCAGTTTCTGGACTCTCCATGGGAGCGCTACCGGATTACCGATGGCGGAACGGAGAGCGTCGGTGACCGGGACATGCGCAAGCTCACGCTCGTCCCGAAGTCCGCAGGGAATCTGCCCTTCACCAGCGCGATCGTGTGGGTGGACAACGGCGACGGAACCATACGTCAGTTCGAGGTCACGAACGCAATGGGACTCACGCGCCGTGTCCGGCTTCTCACACTGGAGCCGAATGCAGCGATCGACCGGTCCGCGTTCACTTTCACGCCGCCCGAAGGCGTCGAGGTGTTCGACAGAACCGGGATGTAGTCAGCCGGCCGGAGATCTGACTTCTTCGTGCAACCTGCGCGCGATCTCCTCCAGCACCGCGGCATCGGTCCCCGCCCCGCGCGCCAGCACGACGGCCGACAGCGATAGCGCCCGGTAGGCGGCCAGCGCGTCCGGATCATCTCCGAGCACCACCAGATGTCCCGCGATGGTCTGGACATCGCCACGCACGACAGGGCCCGTGAGTGCGTCCGACGGACGCCGCTGCGACATGTTCTTCACCGAAGCGCCCATGAGAACGAGCAGCGCGCGCCAACCCGCATGCGCGTCCACTCCGGCATCATCGAGCAGCCGGCTCGCGATCGCTGCCAGCACCGTTGGAAAGTTCGCGGCGAACACTGCTGCGGCGTGGTACCGGGCCTTCTCACCCGGCGGTATCCGCAGCACGCTCGAGTCGATGCGCGTGGCGAGGCGTTCGGCGGCGGCGACAGCCGCAGCATCTCCATCCACTCCGATCCACGCACCGCGCAGGAGAGCCGGCGCGCGCGCGGGATCCACGAGTGGCACAAGTGGATGGAACGTTCCCGCCGGGTGACCGCGCTGGCGCAGGCCAGTGAGCGCGGGGGGATCGGCGCTTCCGCTCGCGTGCAGCACCACGGCGCCTGAACCGAGTTCAGCGTCCGCGAGCTGCGCGAGGGCAGCGTCGAGCTGAGCGTCACGAACGGTGACGAGCAACACTGTTGCCTCGCCGACAGCAGGCGGAAAGCCGCCCGCGGTCACTGCCTCGTCCCCCCCCTCCTCGTTCGCGCGCGTGCCATGCAGGCCCACGACATCGGCCCCCGATGCGCGAAGGGCGCGGGCGAGTCCCCTTCCGGCTCGTCCCGCGCCCACGATGAATATGCGATCGCTCAACGCGCCGTCGAGTCGAGCTGTGCCTGGGCCGCCTGCCTTGTCCTGAGCCGGGCGAAGAGTTGCGGTTCGCTCGTCGCGCCTGCCAGCAGTTCGAGAGCGGTGTTGATCACGCGGTCCGTTGCCGCGAGGCGCCGGAACTCCGCCTCGGTTCCGAATGCATAACGCTCCGTTTCCGCCGCCAGGCGGGTGGACACGAGATCGCGTGCGCCGTCGAACGTCGAACGCTCCATCTCGATCCCGCGCGCCAGCATCTGTTGCCAGACGCGATCGAGCATTGCCGGCGCGACTTCGAAACCCGGCGACGCCACCTGCCCGGATGTCTTGATCGTTGTCGCTACCTCTGTCACTGCGTCAAGGAAGACGAGCGCATGTTCGCCGAGTGCCTGCTGGAAGGCGATATCGGCCTCCGACACGGGACGTTCGGCAACGACGAGGTCGGGGGTGATGCCGCCGCCACCGTAGACGACACGACCGGCGTCGGTCGTGAACTCCTCACGCGGGAGAGAATCGGCCGGCTCCTCCGCCGCCTCCTCCTCGAACGAGTCGGCCAGGTCGACGTAGGACTCCATATCCATCGGGCGATTGATGCTGCGCCCTACGGGCGTGTACCAGAGCGCAGTGGTGAGCTTGAGCGCGCCACCCCCGCTCATGGGAAAGAGACTCTGCGCACTCCCCTTGCCGAACGTCGTGGAACCCACCAGAACGGCGCGATCGTGGTCCTGCAGCGCGCCCGCAACGATCTCCGATGCGCTCGCACTTCCCTCGTTTACCAGCACGACGATCGGCAGTCCGTCCCACAGCTCGGCAGCCTCGTCCACGAAGCTGCGGTTGGCTTCCCGCGTGCGGCCGCGCATGCTGACGATCTCGTCGCCTCGATCGAGGAAGAGATCGGACACGCTCACACCCTGGTCGAGCAGCCCGCCGGGGTTGTTGCGAAGGTCGATGATCAGCCGCCGCATCCCCTCCGAGCGGAGCGATTCCACGGCTTCGCGCAGGTCGGACGCCGTCGTCTCGCTGAACACGTTCACGTCGACGTAGCCGATGCTGTCGCCTAGCATCGTGACACGCTGCACCGAGCTGTACTCGATTTCGCGGCGCGTGATCCTCACCGGCATGCGCTGCTCGACGCCCGGACGCTCTATCATGAAGGCCACCCTGGTACCAGGCTCTCCGCGCAGCGCCTGCTGCGCTTCCTCGCCAGTCCAGCCTTCCGTGGATTCACCCTCGATCTCGACTATGCGGTCGCCGGTCTCGATTCCTGCCTTGTCGGCCGGCGTGTCGGGAAGCGGCGCGACGACCGTAATCCACCCGCTTCGAGGTTCGATCTGAATGCCGATCCCGCCGTAGCGACCAGTTGTGCTCTCCGTGAGTCGCGCGAGGCGGTCGGGCGTGAGAAACACGCTATGCGGATCCTCGAGCTCGCGCAGCATACCCGTTACGGCGCGCTCGTACAGCTCCTGCTCGCTGAGCGTGTCGACGTAATACCGCGAAACGTGGGTCATGACTTCGTGAAAGAGCCGAGCCCGGTCGTACAGACTCGTTCCCGCGGCCGCGCCTCGCTGCAGGAGCCAGCCACCTGAAACGAGCGCCCCCACAAGGGTCACGCCCGATATGATCGCCCGTGATCGCATACCGCCTCTGTCTGTGAAAAGCCTTGCCTACTCCAACCCGCCAATCACCGGGAAAGTTTCGGGCCAGCGCTTCCCAAGCTCACGCGTGATCCGTTGAGCCACCACCCGCTCCCCCCCCGCGCCATCCACTATAACTATCGGACCACATTCCGGATGGGACCGTTGCCAACCCGGCGTGGCGAAGCTGCGGAACGCCCCAGCTACGCGGGCGTGAAAGTCATGGCCCGACAGCTCCATCCGGTCCTGTTCGCTCCGACGCGCTGCCCTTGCCATCCCTTCCCCGTCCGGAAGGTCGAGCAGAACCGTCAGGTCCGGGACGAGTCCCGCAGTCGCCAGGGCGTTCGCCGCGCGGATGTCCTCCACAGGGATGCCACGCCCAGCGCTCTGATAGGCATACGTGGAAAGAAGGAAGCGGTCGAGAAGAACGAGGCGGCCCGACGCCAGCGCAGGCCCGATCTCACGCTCCACGAGCTGCGCGCGCGACGCCATGAAGAGCAGCGCTTCGGCGCGGAAGGTTATGTCGTGCGACGAGTCCAGCAGGAGGCGACGTATCTCGTTGCCTGCCGGCGTGCCTCCGGGCTCCCGCAGGTCGTCGACCACGACTCCCGCTCTTCGCAGGTGGGCGGCGAGGAGTCCGAGTTGCGTGCTCTTCCCGGCGCCCTCGACACCCTCGAAGACGATGAGCCGTCCCGGCGGAGGCACATCTACCCCAGTGTGATGATGGAGCTCGTCGCGCCCTTCCTGATCCCCTCTGTGATCCACTCGTTCACGCGTCCCATGATCTTCTCGAAGTTCTCCTGCGCCACCACTACCTGCTGATACGCGCCGTTCATCTGCACCTTGCCGAGGAGACCGTCCAGCTCGCCCTCCATCTCCTCCGTCGGACGCTCCCCACTCTCGATCATGCGCTGCGCCTCGAGCCGCAGTTCCTCCATCTTCTTCAGCAGCGCAAGCGCGGCACGATCCTCCTGCAGCGAATCGTTCGCTCTCTTCACCGCCTGATATTCCGCGCTCTGACCGATAAGCCGGCCGACTTCCTTCGCCTTGTCCTCGAGCATTGCGTCTCCTGGCATCGTTCATTGATTAAGGTTGGAGCCTGCCGGGCAGGTTGCTCGGCCCTTACCGACGCCTGATCGCTCGCAGATACCGCTCCCGCCCCGACAGGTCCCGCAGCACGTCGACATCACTGAAGGCGCCGGTCGCGTGCGCCCTTTCCGCGGCGACGCGAGCGCGCCGGCTGTCCAGCTCCAGCGCGAGCAGACCCCCCGGCAGGAGCGCAGCCGGCGCCCGGTCGACGATTTCCACGGTCGTCTTCATTCCGTCGCCGGCGGAGAACAGGGCCACGGCGGGTTCCCAGTCGCGGACGCCCGGCGGCAGAGCCTGGCGCTCGTGCAGCGCGATGTATGGCGGGTTCGAGACGATCACACGTGCCATCATGCCGCCGAGCGGCGCGAAGAGCGAGCCCGCGCGCAATTCCACCGGCGCACGAAGTGCCCCGCCGAGGCGGGCGACGTTCCGGCGGGCGACCCCCAGCGCGTCCAGCGATACGTCAGTCGCGATCACGCTGTCGAAGCCGCCCTCGCTCGCGAGCGCCAGGGCGATCGCACCCGTGCCGGTACCGATGTCGACCGCGATACCATCACCGCCACCGCTGCCGCAGCCGCCGCTGGCGCACGCGGAGAGTACGATCTCCACCAGCAACTCCGTCTCCTGACGCGGGATGAGAACATTCTCGTCGACATCGAGCGAGAGGTGCCGGAAGGGCGCGCGCCCGGCCGCGTACGCGAAGGGGGCGCCGCGAAGCCGTCTGCCGGCCGCGACAAGTGCTCGCGCGCGTACCGCGTCGCTCACCCTGTCGTCGCCGTGGAGGACCGGCCAGAATCGCGGCTCGCCGACTATCGCAGCCACGAGGTCACGCGCCTCCGCTTTCGGCTCGGCGATGGACGCGACCGTGCTGAGACGATCCTCAACCTCCGAAACCAGAGCGCGAACCGTCCATCCGATCCGGGCCGTCGCGTACTGGCGCGCCGCTTTCGGGCGCCAACGAGCCGCGGAATCAGCCACCGAGCCGTTCTTCCACGTCCGCCATGGTCAACGCATCGATTAGCGGGTCGATTCCGCCGTCGAGGACGCGCGTCAACTCGTGCAGCGTCACGCCGATCCGGTGGTCGGTCACGCGATTCTGGGGAAAGTTGTACGTGCGGACCTTGGCGGATCTGTCACCCGTTCCGACCTGCAGCTTGCGCATGCGCGATCGTTCGGCCTCACGCTCCGACAGTTTCAGGTCGAGCAGGCGGGCACGCAGCACTTCCATCGCCCTGAGCTTGTTCTGGAGCTGCGATTTCTGATCCTGCTGGCTGACAACGAGCCCGCTCGGCAGGTGCGTGATGCGGACGGCGGAGTCGGTTGTGTTGACGCTCTGTCCGCCGGGGCCGGACGAACGGAAGACATCGATCCGGAGATCCTTTTCCTCGATGCGGACGTCGACATCCTCGGCTTCGGGCAACACCGCGACCGTAGCGGCGGAGGTATGGATCCGCCCCTGATTCTCGGTTAGTGGAACGCGCTGGACGCGATGCACCCCGGACTCCCAGCGCATCGCGCCGAAGGCGCCGTCTCCCCTGACCCTGAAGATGGCTTCCTTGATTCCGCCGAGCGCGCCCTCGGAGTGCGAGATCGTTTCGATTCGCCAGCGGCGCTGATCGATGTAGCGGGTGTACATGCGGTACAGATCGGCTGCGAAGAGCGCGGCCTCGTCGCCTCCGGTACCCGCCCTGATCTCCACGATTGCGTTGCGTTCATCGATCGGATCACGCGGGATGAGCAGAGGCTTGAGGCGCGTTTCGACTCGCCCGATCTCCCCCTCCACGCGATCGATTTCGGCGCGCGCCTCGTCGGCCAGTTCCGCGTCATCAGCGGCGACGAGCTCACGCGCCTGCGCGAGCTCATCGTCGAGTTTCCGGAGACGCGCCGCCGTTTCCACGACCGACTCCAGCCGGCGCTGCTCCCGACCGAGGTCGGCGAGCCGCCGCCCATCGCGTACCGTCGCCGGCTCGGACAGCTCCCGCTGGACAACCGCTGCGCGCTCCAATGCCTCGGCGAGACGGTCGCGGAGGCTCAGCTCTCCTTCCCGTACTTCTGGCGGAAGCGTTCCACGCGTCCGGCCGTGTCGATCAGCTTCTGCTTGCCGGTAAAGAAGGGATGGCAGCTCGCACAGATGTCCGTATGTATCTCCGCCTGCGTCGAACGAGTCCTGAATGTATTGCCGCAGGCGCACTTCACCGTCGCCGTCGCGTACACGGGGTGGATATCGGTCTTCACTGTGTGCCTCGTGGGCTTGTGGAGTAGCTGTGTAATTTACCCGCGCCCGCCCGTAATTGACAAGCGCACAAGAGGTTGAATAGCGGGTCAGGGCTCATCGGAGGCGCTGGGGACCAGCGATGAATCCCGCCCCGGGCGTTCCTCAGCCCCTTCGGAAACCGATCGGCCGGCAATGCAATATTGACCATTGGAAGGGCGTGGCAGTCTAGCCTTGGGTATCTTTGGCTCGACTGTCGGCGTCGCGCCCACCCAACCCTGAGCCCGATCCCAGATGGAAACCGCACACTTCCTCGCCTCGGTACCCCTTTTCAGCAGCCTCGATCCGGCGGAGCTGGAGGAATTCGGCGCACTCGCACGCGAAAAGAGCTACCCCAAGGGCAGCGTCATCCTGTTCGAGGATGATCCCGGCGACTCCCTCTTCGTTGTCCGCTCAGGACGCGTCAAGGTTGTTCTCGTCGGAGAGGATGGGCGGGAGGTGATCCTGGGCGTGCTGGGCGTCGGCGATCACTTCGGCGAGCTCTCGCTCATCGACGATCAGCCGCGCTCGGCGCACGTCATCGCCATGGAAGATGCATCCCTCCTGGTCCTGAGGCGCGATGACTTCCGCCGTCGTGTGGACGCGAACCCGCGCGTCGCGTGGGCGATGCTGCTCGAGATGTCACGCCGTCTCCGTCGCGCGGATGAGAAGATCGGCGGCCTCGTACTGCTCGACGTACCCGGGCGCATAGCCCGTCTTCTCCTGGATCTCGCGACCGAGTCGGGCGGCGAAGCGATCGATCGCGCGCTCACACACCAGACGATCGCGCAGATGATCGGCGCGAGCCGAGAAACTGTCTCGCGGGCGATGCGCGAGTTCCAGGACAGCAACTGGATCGCGGTCGAGCGCAGGCGCATTCGCATAGCCGACCGTTCCTCGCTCGAACAGCGCGCGCATTCACGCATATGATCGTGCAGCCGGCGGGACGATGATTGCATCCCTCTTGCGGGACGTCCGCCGCGGTGAGGTCGGCCGGTGCCGAAACGCCGCCGGGAGATGAGCTTCAGGATCCAGTTCTGGGGAACCCGCGGCTCCATCCCCAGCCCTGGCTCGTCGACCGTGCGATATGGCGGCAACACGCCGTGCGTGGAGGTCCGGACGTCCTCGGGATGGCTCATCATCCTCGACGCTGGCACCGGCCTGCGCGAACTCGGCCGTTCGCTCATAGCCCGCGCCAACGGTGCACCCATCGAAGGCGACATATTCCTGACCCACGCCCACTGGGACCACATCCAGGGGCTGCCATTCTTCGGTCCCGTCTTCCAGCGTGGGAACCACTTCACTATCTGGGGCTCCAAGACGCTTCCGACGAGCATCGACCGCGTCGTGCGCGATCAGATGTCGCCGGTCGTCTTCCCGATTGCCTTCGAGGAGCTGGACGCAACCATCGACTTTCGCACGCTCGCCGAGGAGCGGTGCGAGGCCAACGGATATCGCGTCCAGGCGTTCCCGGTGCGGCACCCTGGTGGTGCGCTCGGCTACCGCTTCAGCGAAGGGAGTGGGGACGGCGGGTCGCTCGTCTACATCTCCGACAACGAGCTGAACCCGGACGCACACTACGAAACACCGCCCGAGTGGCGCAAGGGACTGGTCGAGTTCGTGCGCGGCGCACGCGTGCTCATCCACGACACGACGTATACCATCGAGGAGTACGATCATCACCGTGGCTGGGGGCATTCGACGTATGAGGATGCGCTCGAGCTCGCGATCGAGGCCGATGCGGAGCAGCTCGTTTTCTTCCACCACAAGCCCGAGCGTACGGACGACGAAGTGGACCGGCGCATCGCGGATTGTCGGGCCGTTGTCAGCCGGCGCGGTGCACGGCTGGAGATCGTCGGCGCTGCCGAAGGCCTCACGATGCAGGTGTGATGCGACGGTGAAACCACTGCTCATCACCAGCCTCGGAAGAGCACTCACCGTGTCTCCGCTGGGGCGGCGCGAGGATGACATCGAGCTCCGGCGAGTGCCCGTCTTTCCGACGGCCAGCATACTCGACCCGACACGTCCGACGGTCATTCTCCTCGATCGCCACATGCTCAGGAGCATCGGCGAGGATCGCGGACGGCTCGCGGACGCTGCGCGCACCGCAGCGCTGGTCGGCATTGGTGATCCCGGGGATGCGGAGCCACCGCAGGGGTTCCCCGCCGAGCTGCTCACCAGCTTCATAGCGGGGAACGCGGCCACCGGAACAGCGATCGCCGCCCTGCGCGGTGGCTTTCGCCACGCAGCGTCGCTGGTCGCGGAGCGGATTGCGCGGCGCGGTCAGGCCGAACGCCACCGGGAGCTCGACGAGCTCACCCGCGTTGGTGTCGCGCTGTCGACCGAGCGCGACCTCCTCAGTCTACTCGAGCTTATTCTCAGTCAGGCGCGGCGCATAACCAACAGTGATGCGGGGTCGCTGTACCTGGTGGAGCGCGGCTCATCAGGTGAGCCGCCGACAGCCCTGCGGTTCAAGCTCACGCAGAACCATTCGCTGCCGGATCTGCCGTTCACGGAGTTCACGATCCCCATCGATCATACGAGTCTCTCGGGCTACGCCGCCTCGACGGGTGACCCGCTCGTGATCGCCGATGTCTATCTCCTCCCGGACGACGTCGAGTACAAGCAGAACCGCAGCTTCGACGACAAGTTCGGTTATCGCACGAAGTCGATGCTCGTAATCCCGATGCGAACGCACCGCGACGAGGTCATTGGCGTCCTGCAGCTCATCAATCGCAAGCGAACTCTGGATGCGCGGCTGCCCTCTGCCGAGGCGGTCGAGCGCGAGGTCGTGTCGTACGATCAGCGATCGGTGGAGCTGGTGAGCGCACTTGCGGCACAGGCGGGAGTCGCGATCGAGAACAGTCTGCTGTATGAGGACATCGAGCGGCTGTTCGAGGGGTTCGTCACAGCCGCCGTCACCGCGATCGAGACGCGTGATCCTACGACGTTCGGTCATTCTGGACGCGTGGCGACGATGACCGTCGGCCTCGCCGAGGCGATCGATCGGGCGGGCAACGGTCCCTACCGCGGCGTGCGCTTCACGCGCGAGCAGCTTCGTGAGCTTCGCTACGCCGGACTGCTGCATGACTTCGGCAAGGTCAGCGTCCGGGAGCAGGTGCTCGTGAAACAGAAGAAGCTGTATCCCTACGACCTCGACCTCATCCGCCACCGTTTCTCATTCCTCATCCAGGGTGCGGAGCTGGAATTCGAGCGCGCACGCGCCGGGCACCTGCTCGAGCGCGGGCGCAATGGATACGACGACAAGGTGGCCGCCCTCGAGTGCACGCTTCGGAAGCGGCGGAACGAACTGGAGCGCTATCTCCAGGCGATCATCGCGGCGAACGAACCGACAGTCCTCGCCGAGGGGAGTTTCGAGGAGCTGCGGCGCCTCACCGAGCACATGTACGTCGACATCAACGGCGAGGATCGACAGCTTCTGAGCAGCGACGAGCTTCGCTTTCTCTCGATTCGCAAGGGTAACCTGGACGACCACGAGCGCCGCGAGATCGAGTCGCACGTCACCCATACGTACCGCTTCCTGCAGCAGATCCCGTGGACGCGCGAGCTGCGCAGTATCCCCGACATCGCCTTTGCGCATCACGAGAAACTGAACGGACGCGGATATCCGCGCGCGGTGGGTGCCGAGGCCATCCCCATGCAGACACGCATGATGACGATCGCCGATATCTTCGACGCACTCACCGCGAGCGACCGGCCTTACAAGCGCGCCGTGTCCGTCGATGGGGCACTGGATATTCTGCGCGCCGAGGCGAAGGAGGGGATGCTCGACCTCGATCTGCTCGGAACGTTCGTCGAGGCGCGCGTGTTCGGACTGCTCGACTCGAACGGGAAGGACTGAGCGGACGGCTCCTCCCTGCTGTCGTTCCCGCGACTGACCGTCATTCCAGCGAAAGCGGGAATCCCATTCCTTTTCGTCAGCCGGCCGGACGCACCAGCAGCGTTACGACACCCCGCGCCCCAGCGGTAAAGGAAACCTCGTTCCCGTCGAGCTGCATCGCCATCGCGGCCGGCTGCGGCTCGACCGGCGTCTCATCCAGCCGCGCGACCTTCGCGTCCGCTATCGCGCGGGCGAATCGCCAGCGTCCATGCACGTCGTGCTCGGTGAGATTCACACAGCGCGCGATGATCCAGCCGCCGTCCTCGCTCTCCTTGAGCGCACCGAAGGCAAGCCCTTCCCCG
>JBOHTO010000021.1:0-60008 GCA_050733695.1 Gemmatimonadaceae bacterium
ACCCTGAGCACCCTGAGCACCCTGAGCACCCTGAGCACCCCGAGCATCCCGAGCATCCCGAGCACCCTGAGCACCCGGACAAGGCAGACAGGCCCGATAAACCGGAGAGCGTCGACAAGCCGGAGAAGGCCGATAAACCGGAGAGCGTCGACAAGCCGGAGAAGGCAGACAAGCTGAACGCCCCCGTCCCTGACGATGCCGTGTCTGACGAAGACGATTCAGCCAGTTCGCAACCGGACTCGCTCGATGCGAGACCCGGCACGCCGGAGAAAGCTGAAAAGCCGGCAAAGGCCGCCAAGCCGGAGAATTCTGGGAAGCCCGATCCCCGGGTCGGCCCGGATCCCGGCTCGCCGGCCGATTCGATACCAGCGGCGAGCCCGAAGAAGAACGACAAACGCTCCGAGCCGACCAAGGCCCGAGGGCACCCGTGACCACAGACGGCGAGGCAAACCCAGCCAGGATCGATCAGCGAGACCGCTGCGCGGTCAGCGTCGCAAACCGGCCAACCCGATCGTAGGGGAACCTGATGCGGCCGTAAGGGGTGCCGACCGTGATATGGCCGATCACCCGATAGTTCACGGCACCGCGATCCAGCAACGCGCGCCCTGCCCGTCCGACACTGAGATAGCTGAACGACATCGGCATGGTCACTGTCGCCGAGTCCTCGGCTAGCACCGTCACGTCGGCGTCGTAGATGCCGTCACCCAGTTCGGTATCGTCCACGAAGACGCGATACGTGACGCGCGGCTGCTCCAGGTCGTAGAAGTTCGGATTGTACACGCCGAGCTCGAGGTCCATGGAGCCACCGGTGATGCCTACGCCGGCGAGCCGAACATCGCGGAGCGAGACCGCGGGCTGGTCGAAGGGCGGCAACGGTTCGGGCGGATCATGTCGGGACGACCCACAGGCGATACTGGCGGCGACCGACGCCACCGCGGCTGCGAGCAGCAGGCTGCGCATTGCTCCTCCAGGACACGAGATTGCGGCAGGAAACAGCCGGGTCCGTCGCTGTCGCGACCCGTACATACCGGACTGCCTCAACGGCCGCCGAGCAACCTGCGCGTTGCCGGATCGTGTATCCTCCCGCCCTATTCTCCGTCCAGCGTGGCCACGGCTACATGCGCCCGTCCATCGCGAGTGTAGTGCACGGACACACGCCACGGCTGGCAGCAAACCTCACAATCCTCCACGTAGTCCTGCCTCGCGCCACCGCCCGGATCCAGCGCGATCTCGACGACCTCGCCGCAATAGGGGCACCCGACGGTCGCGTCCGTATCGCCACGGTTGCCGTCGAGTGAGAGGTCGTCGTCCGCGTCGTTGTCGCCGAATGGCATCGTTGGTTGATCCGGTGAGCGGAGCGCGTTTGTCGAGAAGGGATTCAGACGTTCCGATTCGCACAACGCGTTCCCGCATGCGTGCTGGACGGATCTCCATCACGCGGCTAACGTTGCGTGCATGCTCCGCCTCCTGCTCGCCGCGCTTCATCTCATCGCACTCGGCTTCGGCCTGAGCGCCGTCGTCGCCCGTGGAACCGCGCTGCGCGAGCCACCGACAACGGGCGGCTTCACGCGCGCATTCCGCGCGGACGCGGTCTGGGGCATGTCTGCGGGTCTGTGGATTGTCACCGGCGCGTGGCGACTCTTCGCCGAGACAGAGAAGACAGTCGGCTACTACTTCGGCAACCACGCATTTCTGGCCAAGATGGGCTTCCTCGCGCTCATCCTCGTGCTCGAGATATGGCCCATGCTCACACTGATGCGTTGGCGCGTCGCGATCAGGCGTGGAAGTGCACCGGAAGCGGTCGCGGATCCCGGGACAGCTCGGCGGATCGCGATCATCAGTCACGTGCAGGCGCTGCTCGTCGTGCTGATGGTGTTCGCCGCGGTCGCAATGGCGCGCGGGTTGGGCGCGAGTAACTGAGGGCGAAGCATGAAGATCATCCGATACGGGCGCACCGAATGCGGGTGATGCCGCGCTCGGCGCGGCGAGCGACGCAGAGGCGGACACCCGCGCGACTCGTGTCCACGGGTGAGGAGATAGCGAACAGCATCACGCACGGCGCGGGACTGGTCGCGAGCATTGTCGCACTGCCGGTGCTGGTCGTTGCTGCAGTAGCCGACGATGACCGGTGGCAGGTGGTCGGCAACGCGATATTCGGCGCGACGCTCATCCTCCTCTACGCGTCATCCACCCTGTATCATGCGCTGCCACGCCAGTCAGCCGCGAAGCGCGTATTTCGCGTGATCGATCATTCCGCGATCTATCTGCTCATAGCGGGCACCTACACTCCGTTCGCGCTCGGTGCGCTTCGCGGGCCATGGGGATGGTCGCTGCTCGGAACCACATGGGGGTTGGCCTCGGTGGGGATCGCGCTCAAGACGATTCGCGGATTCGGGCGGCAGTGGCTGTCGACGACGGTCTATCTTCTGATGGGATGGCTGGCCCTCGTCGCGATCCACCCGCTGCTGACACACGTCGGCCTGCGCGGCCTCGCATGGATGGCTGCGGGTGGTCTGTGCTACACGGCGGGCGTCGCCTTCTTCGCATGGGATCGTCGCCTGCGATACAGCCACCTCGTGTGGCACCTGTTCGTCATCGCGGGGAGCGTGTGCCACTTCTTCGCGGTGCTATGGCATGCCGACGGCACCGGCGCCGGCGGATGAGTGGTCCAACGTCAATCCGAGGTAGACCGTGGGGAAACGTGTAGATGAGCTTCGATCCGTCGCGCTGACGCTGGTGATCGTCGTGCTGGCCGCGTGCGGCGACGCCGCCGCTGACCGCGAGCTGTCGGATTCGCTCACGCAGCGACAGCGCGACAGCACGATCGGGGCATCGCGCATCCCCGGCGCGCGCGGGGTTCAGGGCGCGCTTCGCGCCTCGGACTCCGCGGCGGCGCGGGCGGCTCGTCTCGACTCCGCCGCGCGCGTGCCCTAGGCCTGGGAGCTGCCGCGCGCACCCCGCCGCTCTCTCACCTCTGCGCGGGTGCGGCCGGCTTGTTCCGGTTGGACCAGTGCGGGCGGGGCACGGCGGGCATCGCACGACGTGCAAGGCGGTCGAGGTAGAACGCTACCACGCGCGATCGGACCGAGGCCTGCGTGTCGCTGGCCGCGGCATGGAAGGGTGCATAGCGGTGCGCATCGCCGGAGACGCCGAACCACCACCACGGTTCCGCCTGCGCAGAGCCGGTCTTGGCAATGCTGCACTTGTACGTCCGGCCGCCGTCCTCGAAATCGAATGCTGCGATCATGGTCTCTCCGCCCAGGGTTACTTTCAATTTACGCCCGGGCTCACGATCCCGCACTGCGAAGGGTGCTCAGGAAGGCATTCCTGCGGGTTACGGCCTCGCCTGGCGCAGCAACCTCACTCCATTTCGAATTCGCGCGCGAATACCACCGCGAATGTGAAGGTCTTCGCACGGCTGCGGGTCTCCATCGCGTCGGCCACGCGCTCCAGACGCGCCGGGATGCCCATGATCTTCTCCTGCGCCTGCTTCCCGATCTCGCTCAACCCGTCAACGGTTTCTATCGCCCAGTAACGGATCTGCTCCTCGACGATTCGCAGGTAGTCGCGCGGTCCGTAGATCCCCGCCCGCCGAATCACGTCGGCCATCTCGCGGAAGTGCGGCATGTTGACTCCCGGCATGTCGATCGACGGCATCACTGCCGCCGCGGACTGCAGCGCGCGATCCGGATCGCGCTTCAACACGGCCTCGAAGATCGAGCGGTAGAAGGCGTAGTGCCGCGCCTCTTCCTTGGCCACGTTTGACAGAACAGTTCCGATCGTCGGTTCGTACTCGCTCGCGAGCTTGCCGGTGTTCGCGTGGCTCACCTGCGTGGCGCGTTCCTGCAGCGTCGTGTAGACAAAAACGCGATACGGATCCTTGTCCCATGCCGGCTCGAATCCCGCCCTGAGATACTCGAACTGCATCCTCTCCAGTTCGGGGTTGTTCAGGATCATGCTGTCGCGCGAGTAGTCGTGCAGCACAGCTCCATGCCGGTCTTCCTCCGCAGTCCACAGGTTGGTCCAGCGGGACCAGAAGCTGTCGCTACCCAGGTAGACCGCGAGCAGCCGGTGAAAGTGCGGCAGCCCTTCCTCGGTGAGCAGATTCAGCGCGAGCGCGATGCGCCCCGGCATGCTGATTCCGCGCGCACGTTCGCGAAGCTGGCGCACGTAGATCTCGGGATCCGTGTCCGGCGCAGGCGCCAGCAGCTCGCTCGGGAACCAGAGCACACGCTTCGCTTCGTGCACTTCCATGAGATCGTGCACGACGGACTCGAGATCGGCAAGGACTTCCACCTTGGCGAGCGTCTCGGCTTCCTGGGTGATCATTGCGCACTCCGTTCAGTGTTCCCGGGCTGACTCTGCACCGCCATTCCCATGGTATGGTAACCCTTGTCCACGTACACCGTGGTGCCCGTGATGCCGCTGCCCAGCGGGCTGCACAGGAATGCGGCCATGGCACCGACCTCGCGCGGGGAAAGTGAATCGGGGAGAGGCGAGTTGGAGGAGCAGTACTCGACCATGCTGTCGATGATGCCGATAGCGCTTGCGGCGCGTGACGCCCACGGGCCGGCTGAGATGGTGTTGACGCGTACTCCGTGACGGCGTCCCGCCTCGAACGCGAGCGTGCGGGTGTCGCTCTCGAGCGCCGCCTTGGCCGATGACATCCCCCCGCCATAGCCGGGAATGACCCTCTCGCCCGCCATGTAGGTGAGCGAGAGAAATGCTCCTCCCCCCCCCCCCTCCCTGTCGCGCATGAGAGGAGCCAGATGGCTGACCATCGAGACGAGCGAGTATGCGCTCACGCTCACAGCGGTGAGGTATCCGGCACGACTGGTGTCCATGAGCGGCTTCTTCACTTCGGGTCCGTTCGCCAGCGAATGAACGACGATGTCCAGCGGCCGATCGCCGAAATCATGACGTAGCCGTGCAGCCAGTCCCTGGATGGTGAAATCGCCTGTATCGCGGTAGCGTTTGCTCGTGCGGACGTCCTCCGGAACATCGGCCATGGTGTCGTACGCCGCGTCCAGGGGGTAGATCCTGTCAAAGTCGAGGAGCGAGCCGTCGGAAAGCCTGCGCGACTCGTCCATCTTGCCGCGCTCCAGCAGGTTGAGGAAAATGTTGAGGGCCGGGGGCCAGGTGCCTACGCAGACGCTCGCGCCTGCTTCGGCCAGCGACTTCGCGATGGCGAAGCCGTAGCCGCCGTCGTCGGCGACTCCGGCGACAAGGGCGCGGCGTCCTGCAAGATCGATCGTGAGCATGACCGTGATATCGTGCATCGCGGGCACGGAAGCAAGTGCATGCCGGCCATGGTCCGCTGCCTGCATGTGACTCTGGCGCGCAGGGCAGCATCGCGCGATGCTTGATTCCACGCGGCCTCACGCGGCGTGGGCCCCTCACATGTGGATTCCCGCTTCCGCGGGCATGACAACTCTACTCTGCGATGAAGAACATGGCGAACCCTGCGCGTGGCGCACTGATCGCACCCGTGATCGCACCCCTGATCGCTGTCCTCGCGACGGGCCCACTGACTCTCGTGGCGCAGGTGGCCGATACGACGGACGGGCCACCTCCCATATTCACGTCCAACGACGTGATAACGGCCGGGGTATTCGCCTTCGGCCTCGCCGCGATGTATCCCATCGACAAGGCGGTCGCGGACGAGATGCAGGAGCCCAGGAACCAGGAACAGCAGATGCTGAGGCGAGCCGCCCTCGAGTTCAACCGGCTGGCATATCCGGGGTCGCTCATCATAGGCGCCTCGATGTACACGATCGGTCGATTCGCGGACAACGAGCGCATGGCCGATCTAGGACTTCACGGAACCGAGGCGATCCTCGTCGGGCTCGGCGTTGCGGGCGTCATGAAGGTCATCATCGGCCGAGCCCGCCCGTATGTCGATATCGATGATCCGAACAACTTCGGGTTCCTGCGCGGCTGGATGCAACCGCAGTACCGATCATTCCCATCCGGACATTCGGTAGCAGGCTTTGCGGCGGCCGCCGCGGTGACGAGCGAGGCGAAGCGATGGTGGCCCGGTTCGCAGAGATACGTTGCGCCCATCATGTTCGGTGGTGCAGCGCTCATCGGAATCGCACGCATGTATGACAACAAGCACTGGGCGAGCGACGTTGTCCTCGGTGCCGCCATCGGATCATTTGCCGGCTGGAAGATCGTGCGCTACCACCACACCCGGCCGGACAACGTGGTAGACGATCTGCTGCTTGGAATATCGATCACTCCCTCGGCGGACGGCGGGCGCAACGTGAGCTTCTGGCTGCTGCCGCGCTGACGCACACCGGATGAAGACCGGCATCTTCATCATCTCCGAACTGACGGGACCGGTCGCCGAGAGAATCCGGTCGATTCAGGTTGACGTCGATCCGCGACTCGCCGCCAGCGGACCACCGCACATCACGCTCGCCGGGTCGTCGGGGATAGGCGGGATCCATCCCGGTACATCGCAGGAGCAGATCGAGCAGGCCATCGGGCCAATCGCGGCGGATACCGCGCCCCTGACGCTCCACTTCGCCCGTCCGATGCGCTTCATGCAGACAAAAATCGTGGTGCTCCCACTGGATCCGCACGGTCCTCTGCGCACACTGCACGAGCGCATCGGGCGCAGCGGGCTCGAGTTCGAGCGCGCGCGATTCGCCTTCACGCCGCACTGCACGCTCAGCTTCTACCCCACGCTCACACCAGTCGTGGCCCGCCGTCTGCTCGCCGAGAGTGTCGATGAGCCGGTGAGGATCGAGTGGCTGCAGTTCTACCGGACGGAGGATCCGCTGCCCCCGCGGAAGTTGCTGGAGATGCGGCTAGGTGGAGCGCTGCCGTCGTCGATTGGGTCGTCGGCGCGCACATCGTGAAATGGATTCGCGCTTTCGCGGGAAAGACGACAGTGAGGAAAATGCAGCGCCAATAAACGGGTTCGCCGATATCAGCGTGCTGATGCTCGAGCAATCCACAAGGTCACCAGTGTCGAGTCGTCGAGATGGATGCCTGACCTTCGGTTCTCAAAAGAACCCTCCGCTCGATCCACTGAAGCGCGAATTGACGACGTTGTTGTAGATGGACCCGAAGGTATAGCTGAAGCCGACGTTCGCAAAATAGCGGTACGAGGTAGCGAGCTGGCGGCGTCGCAGCAGGATGTCTTCCTCGGAGGCTTCACCCCTGGCGAGATAGACCTGATCGCGCAGAAGGGATGTACTCCCGAAGAGGTTCAATGAGAGGCCCTTGTACAGCCGGACATCCACGTTGGCGAAGAGCACGAGACGCTGTTTCGACGGATCACCGAGGAAACTGGACCCTTCGAGGGACGTGTTTATCGATCCCCACTGCTGCGTGACGTCGTACGACACGAGCAGCGTCTGGTCGTAGATGGTCTCATCGATGACATCGAATATCGTCGTGTCCTCGTACTGGACGCTGTTCGCACCGATGGAGTACTCGAACGTGAGCTGCCGGCGCGTGGACTCGCTGTACGGGAAGAGGTTGTACTCGACCGCCGGCGCGAGGCGGAGTGCCAGCTTCTGGTTGAGGAAGGTCGACGACGTCGCGGACAGACGACCGCCCGCGGACCAGTGCGAACCAAGACTTCTCACCAGGAGCCCATCCGCGCCGTAGTCGTGCTGATAGAATGTCGCCGAAGAGCTGTCGGTAAGTTCGAATTCGCGTTCGCTGTACCGTCCCTCGAGCGACAGGTTCGTCTTCCACAGAGTCGTGACACGGTTGGCCGAGAACGATCCGAACAGACCGAGCGCTCGTGATTGCGCCTCACCGTCGAAGTTGCCGCTGACCCGGGAGCGGAACACCCAGTAGTTCCAGGGATCGTCGGCGGGTCCGGCCGCTGCGGGCGATCCCGTCTCCGGCGCTTCGTAGCTGATCCGCAGACGCTCGGCGATGGGCGTGCCGGTGACGTACGGTACCAGTCCGAGCATGAACGCCCGAGCCAGTGCAGCGCGCGTCTCGTCCTCCGTATCGGTAGGTGCAGCCGCGTGGTCCAGCAATGCGTCCGTTCCGGTGAATGCTCCACGTCCGATGAAGTTGATCGTGAACTCGCGCCCTCCGGCGCCAGTCCTCTGGGTTGTGACCAGGACGTGGATGTCCGCATCCTGGCGGTCGCGCACGTAGTTCACGAATGGGATCTCGGTCCGGAAGTAATCGAGGTCGCAGTGGAAGTTGGGACAGTCGAGAAACACTTTCGGGGTCTGGTCGGGTATCGCGGGCGGCGGCGGATCCGGCTCCTGTCCGGTAGCGGCGGGGGCGGGTGCAGCGAGCGCCGAAGCGCAGGCGATTGCGTACAGTGCCGTTGATACCGGCTTCATGAAGGCTCCAGTTTTACAGGACGGGAAGGTAACGTCCGCCCAGGCGACGCGGCCGAGCCGTAATGTTAACAGCCATGGCATTCGGTCGTCGAACAGGGACAGGATCCCGTACGCTGTTTCCGGAGGACTCCATGCGTCGTTTGACGATGTACAGCCACGTGCCGTTGCTGCTCGTGATCTCGTTCATGCTTCCCGGTTGCGCGCGCGCGCCCGAGCCCGCGCCGGGCTCGCACGCACACGGCGTCGAGGCGGAGCGGTCAGCTCAGGCCGATGTTTCGCACGCGCATGGTGAACCCGCCGCCGCGGCGGCGAGCGGCGCGATGAGCGGTCCCATCGATATGGGCGCTCACATGCGGCTCTCGCCCGTTCGCGCCGGGACCGCGGAGGATTCAGCTCGCGCCGCCCGGGTCGTAGCGGAGCTGCGCAGCGCGATCGCGAAGTACCGCGACGTGCGCGTCGCCGAGGACGATGGGTTCGCGATGTTCGCGCCCGGCATCAAGGGCCAGCGGACGTATCACTTCACGAACAACCGCAACGCCTTCAGGGAGCACCTCCGGTTCGACCCTGCGAAGCCGACATCGCTGTTGTACGAGAAGGGCGGGGATGGGGAGATGAATCTGATTGGTGCGATGTATGTCGCGCCCAAGCGCGCCTCGATGGACGATCTCGACGCACGTGTGCCGCTGAGCCTCGCGCGCTGGCACGCGCATGTGAACATCTGCCTCCCCGGCCGCGGCGAACAGGCGCGGTGGCTGGAACGGCGTGACGGGAAGCCCGTGTTCGGACCGGCGGGTGTCGTCGCCACCGAAGCGGAATGCGATGCGGTGGACGGCCGATTCCAGGAGCAGCTCTTCGGCTGGATGGTGCACGCCAACGTGTTCGCCGGCGATGACCATGCAGCGATCTGGGGACATGTTCCCGGGCAGGATGATCAGGCCGGCATGGTTGGAAACGGGGGCGGGGGTCACCACCACTGATCGTCTGACTGCTGGCGGTGT
Organism: Gemmatimonadaceae bacterium; assembly: GCA_050733695.1. Lineage (GTDB taxonomy): Bacteria > Gemmatimonadota > Gemmatimonadetes > Gemmatimonadales > Gemmatimonadaceae > JBOHTO01. Next base: position 9,323 of record JBOHTO010000021.1, read on the forward strand.
CGATTCATGGCGGGGGGCGAGATCGAATGCGCTCCCCTCGTTGCATCGCGGGCTCGGGCATCACGCGGTCATGCCCGATTACATTCAGGGTTGTCGTAACCTGTCGTATTCGCGCGCTCCTCGGCGCGCACCGTCCACGATTCCCGGACCATCCATGGCACCGCAGTTCATCTACGTCATGAAGGACCTGCGCAAGGTCGTCCCGCCCTCGCGGGAGATACTGCGCGGCATCTGGCTCTCCTTCTATCCCGGCGCGAAGATCGGCGTGCTCGGCGCCAACGGCGCGGGCAAGTCGTCGCTGCTCCGCATCATGGCCGGTGTCGACCATGAATTTCAGGGGGAGGCGTGGGCGCACGCGGGCACGCGTGTTGGGTACCTCTCGCAGGAGCCGGAGCTCGATCCGCGCAGGGATGTGAAGGGGAACGTCGAGGACGCGGTGCGCGAGACGCGCGATCTCCTGAAGCGCTTCGAGGAGATCTCCATGAAGTTCGCCGAGCCGATGTCCGATGATGCGATGCAGAAGCTGCTCGATGAGCAGGCGCGCGTGCAGGAGCGCATCGACGCGGTGAATGCGTGGGAGCTGGACCGCAAGATCGAGATCGCGATGGACGCACTGCGACTTCCGCCTGGCGACGCGGACGTGACCACGCTGTCGGGCGGCGAGCGCCGTCGCGTCGCGCTCTGCCGGGTGTTGCTGGAGGAGCCGGACATGCTGCTGCTGGATGAGCCGACGAACCATCTGGATGCGGAATCGGTCGCCTGGCTCGAGCGGCATCTCGCCGAGTTCCCGGGCACTGTCGTGGCAGTGACGCACGATCGTTACTTCCTGGACAACGTCGCCGGCTGGATACTCGAGCTCGACCGCGGATCCGGGATTCCCTACGAAGGCAACTACACGTCGTGGCTGGATCAGAAGAGGACGCGTCTCGCGCAGGAGGAGAAGCAGCAGTCCGCCCGGCAGCGCACGCTCGAGCGCGAGCTCGAGTGGGTGCGCATGGCGCCGCGTGCGAGGCAGGCCAAGAGCAAGGCCCGCGTTCAGAAGTACGAGGAGATGGCCGAGCAGGAGACGGCCGACAGGATACTGCAGCACGAGATCGTGATCCCGCCACCGCCGCGACTGGGGAACGATGTCGTCATCGCGGACGGGCTGCGCAAGGCGTACGGCGACAGGCTGCTGTTCGAGAATCTGACGTTCAGTCTGCCGCGCGGCGGAATCGTGGGAGTGATCGGCCCGAACGGCGCCGGCAAGACCACGTTGTTCCGGATGATCGTGAACGACGAGGAGCCCGACGCGGGGAAGCTCACCGTTGGAGAAACGGTGCAGCTCGCATACGTGGATCAGTCGCGCGACCTGGACGCGGGCAACAACGTGTGGCAGGAAGTGAGCGGCGGACAGGAGACCATGCAGGTGGGCCGCCGCGAGATCAATTCACGCGCGTACCTGGCGAGCCTCAACTTCCGCGGTTCCGATCAGCAGAAGAAGGTGGGCGATCTCTCGGGCGGCGAGCGCAACCGGCTGCATCTCGCGAAGACCCTCAGGAGCGGCGGCAACCTGCTGCTGCTGGACGAGCCGACCAACGATCTCGATGTCGACACTCTGCGCGCGCTGGAGGATGCGCTGGTGGACTTCGCGGGGTGCGCGGTGATCATCTCGCACGATCGCTGGTTCCTGGACCGCGTGGCGACGCACATGCTGGCGTTCGAGGGAGACAGCGAGGTGGTGTGGTTCGAGGGGAACTACCAGTCGTACATCGAGGATCTCAGGCGTCGGAAGGGGCCAGAGGCCGACCAGCCGCACCGGGTGAAATACAAGTTGCTGGTGCGGGCATGACAGGAGGCATGCAGGGACCAGCCCCCCGGGCGCCCCCGGGGGGTTTCGTGCTGGACCACGATGAAGAATCGATTCGCATGCCTGCTCCGCTTCAGGAGCCCCTGTCGGCCGCATTCCTCGCGGGCGCGAGCGGTCCCAGCACACGCGGCGGCCCGATGCGACGTGCCTCGATCCGGACATGCTCCCTTTCCCACGTCCTGCCACCATCGATCGAACGGTCGGCAGTCCACGAAAAACGATCCGGCCGGATGTCATGGTAGCGGATGCGCCACACCGAAGGCTCAGCGCTCATCACGCCAAACCTCTGCTCGATGTGCACCTCGGCACCAACGCGCTGCCCGGTGCCCGTGTCCTGCAATCCGGCCCCCGCATCCATCCCGATCAGCTCCCACCGATCGAGCGCCGCGTTGTAGGCGCGCACTGTCGTGGTCACGTAGTACGTCTCGCCGCTGTCACCGACGATGCGATACTCGTCCAGGATCTGCCCCTCGGCAAGGCGTACGGCACTCCAGTACCCGCGCCCCTCTCCGTACTCGCGACTCACCGTGGTGAACTCCCAATCGCCGAGCAGGTAATCGAAGTCACCCTTGTGTGCAGCGTACGATGCCCGCATCTCCTCGGCGCTCCTGCCATGGGGCTGCGCCGATAGCGGAGCAGCGGCCGCCAGCATTGCGGTGAGAAGGGTTCCGGCGCACAGGGACAGGACGGTGTTGGGCATGGCTACCTCCCTGATCACATGATGTCGTGTTGACTCGACACTCTCACAGCCACCGTGTTCGCGCAGCGAAGCAGCGATCGCTGCCGGCAATGGCGCAAGGGCTGGCAGCTCACGCGCGAACAGCCGGCTGACGTACAGGTGTCAGCCATGCTTCACATCCTGCAGGCGGCGCGGCGCGGCCGTTCGCAATGTCCAGAAAGCGCTTCTGCAGTGCACGCGTAATCGGGCCGGCGCCGCCTTCGCCGATGGTTATGCGATCGACGCTCCGCACGGGCGTGACCTCCGTCGCCGTACCGCAAAGGAACATCTCGTCCGCGCCGTACAGCGTTTCGCGCGCGACGAACTGCTCACGGATAGGGAGCCCCATCTCCCGTGCGATGGTCAGGATACTGTCGCGCGTGATGCCGGCGAGCAGGGTGCCATCTGCTGCCGGCGTGATGAGGACGCCCCCGCGCACGAGGAAGAGGTTCTGCCCGCTACCTTCGCTCACGAGGCCGCCGGGTCCGAGCGCGATCGCCTCGGCGTAACCGTTGGCCACAGCTTCCATCTTGATGAGCTGGGCGTTGTTGTAGTTCCCCGCCGCCTTCACGGTGCTCGGAAAGGTGTTCGGCTCGGCGCGCTGCCAGCTCGACACGCCCACGTCCACGCCGCGCTCCAGTGCGTCGTCGCCGAGGTATGCGCCCCAGGGCCAGCATGGTATGAACGTCTGCACGGGACTGCCGACAGGGTTCATTCCGGCGGCTCCGTAGCCGCGCAGCACGACGGGCCGGATGTAGCAGGCGTCGAGCCCGTTTCGCTCCACCGCCGCAGCGCACGCCGCCGCCAGTTCGTCCGGACTGTACGTGATCTCCATGCGGTACACGCGGCACGAGTCGTACAGGCGGCGCAGATGGTCGTGCAGGCGGAAGATCGCGGGGCCGTCGCGCGTGCTGTAACAGCGAATGCCTTCGAAGACGGACGAACCGAACTGGACGGCGAGACTCAGCACGTGAACCTTCGCCTCGTGCCAGTCAACGAACTCCCCATCCTGCCAGATCCACTCCGCCTCGCGCATCTGCGTCGTCATGATACCTCCAAAGCGAAACTCAGACGAGCGATCGAATCCAGCCGCCGTCGACCGGAATGGAAGTTCCCGTGATGTAGCTGGCGCGCTCCGAAGCCAGAAAGGCGACCAGAGCAGCGAACTCGCGTGGCTCGCCCAGGCGCCCCATGGGAATCTGCGCGGTCCAGGCCCTGGTAGCGTCATCGGTGGTGGTGCCGCGCGCGGCTGCTGTATTCGCGGCGAGATCCTCCATGCGCTGGGTGCGCGTGAAGCCGGGCATCACGTTGTTCACGGTGACTCCCTGTGAGGCCACTTCGTTGGCGAGTGTGCGTGCAAAACCCGTGACCGCTGCGCGCACGCTGTTGGAGAGAATGAGATTGTCCACGGGCTGCTTGACCGCGATCGATGTGATGTTGATTATCCGGCCCCAGCCGCGCTCCTTCATTCCCGGAAGCAGCGCTCGCGTGAGGTTGAGCACACTCTCGAGCGTGCCGCGCACGGCGTCGCGCCAGGCCTCGGGGGTATGGCTCTCGAACGGACCGGGAGGCGGCCCTCCGCCGTTCGTGACCAGGATGTCGACGCGGCCGAACTCGCGCCGCGCTTCGCCCACGACGCGATCGACATCGGCCGGCTCGCCGACATCTGCACGCACGGCGTGGACGCGAACCTCACTCCCCCGTGCGATCTCCCGCGCTGCCGCGGCCAGCGCGCTCTCGTTGCGCGCGCACAGAACCAGGTCGGCGCCCTCGGTGGCGAGTTCCTCGGCTACGGCCCGCCCGAGGCCCCGACTCGACGCGGCCACGAGCGCGACCTTGCCGGACAGTCCCAGATCCATGCGGTCTACTTTCCGTGGAAGTAGCTGTCCGTGTGGTTCAGCCAGTCACTGCGCGGCGGGCTGAAAATGTCCACGTCGAGGGTGTCCTCGAGCGCCTCCGCCTTGTGCAGCACGTTGGATGGGACATGCAGCACCTCGCCGGCGCTGACGACGATTTCCTCGGCCCCATCCTCGCCGATCCAGAACCGTAACGCTCCTTCGAGGATCCAGGTGAGCTGTTCGTTCTCGTGCGAGTGGCAGGGGACGATGCACCCCTTCTTCAGATAGACGTGCGCGAGCATCATGCGCGCGCAGGTGATGAGCCTGCGATCGAGCTTGTCGGTGACCTGCTCCAGCGGAATACTGTCCCAGCGGAAATGGCGGACGGCGGCGTTGTCGTTCATGCATCCAATGGTTCGTGCGACGGGAATTCACGCGTACGGCCAATTGAGCGGGCGGCGGGCGCGCTGTCAACCGATCCGGAGCGTGATCGGGGCCGAATGAATTGACATCACTGCGACCGTTCTCGATCTTGGCCATGACCCACAACGCCGGATCCCCAGTTGTATGCATGCACTCCCTGCTCAGAATCGCCGAGTCCGCGCTGTCCGGATCGTGCACATCGCGGTGGCTGCCAGTCTTCTGTCCCATGGTTTCCCTGCCGCCGCCGTCGCCGCTCAGCGCGGCGCTCTGGAGCGCGCCACGCACGATACGGTGCTGGGTAACGGGCTCGAGGTCATCGTCGTGGAGAATCACGCGATTCCCCTCGCGACCGTCAATCTGGTAGTGCGGACAGGTGCCTACACTCAGGAGCCGGGCGATGAGGGGATATCGCACCTGTACGAGCACATGCTCTTCAAGGGTTACCGCGGGTTGCCAGATGAAACGTTTGGGCAGGCGGCGGCCGAGCTTACTGCGGGATACAACGGGACGACAAGTGAGGAAGCGGTCACCTACTACCTCTACCTCCCGTCGGATGAGGTGAGTGGAGCCATGAGCCTGCTCTCGCGCATCGTGCGAGCGGACCGATTCGACGAGGCCGAGCTCTCATCAGAGAAGTTCGTGGTGCTGGGCGAATACAACCGCGCACTGGCCAACCCCAATAGACGTCTCGCGATGGAGGTCTCGCGCAGGCTCTGGGGCGACGCATGGGGACGCAAGAACGTCATCGGAACCCAGGTCTCGGTACTGGGCGTGACGCCCGAGCGTCTGGAGGCGGTGTTCGACACGTATTATGTCCCGAACAATGCCGCCCTCATCGTAACGGGCGATGTCCGCAGGGCCGAAGTCGTGGAGATGGCGGATCGCCACTTCGATGACTGGGACAGACGGCCCGATCCTTTCGCCGCCAACCCCGTTCCTCCGATCACGCCTCTCGAGGCGAGCTCGGGTGTCGTGCTGCATTCGGAGGATGTCGATGAGGTGACCGTGCTGATACAATGGCAGGGTCCCAGTGTGACGCGTGACGAGGAGTTCAGCTACGCCGCGGATGTCTTCTCGGCGCTCGTGAACCAGTCCGGATCGACGTTTCAGAAGCGGCTCGTCGACAGCGGGCTGCTTCACGCAGTAACAATGTCCTATGAGTCGCTGAACCACTCGGGCCCGATAACAATCCGGGCGCGCACTTCCAGCGAGAAGCTCATCGCCGCGCTCGCCGCGCTCAAGCGCGAGATCCAACAGCTTCACGACTCCGGTTATTTCTCCGAAGAGGAGCTTGCGATCGTCCGAAAGCAACTCGAGGTCGGCTCGGCGCTGGAACAGGAGCGCGCCAGCGCCCTGGCCCATACGATCGGGTTCTGGTGGAGCGTCGCCGGAATCGATCACTACTACGGCTACGCCGACGGCCTGATGCGGCAGGATCTGGATGTGCTGCGGCTTTACGCCGCCCGTTACATAACGAATGGGAACCGGGTTATAGGACTCCTCCTCCCCTCGGAGAATGCGGACGTGGGTGCGGAAGCGCTGGAAAACTTCCTCGCGCTCGAGGTGTCATCGTGAGACAATCCGCTGTGCGATTCCTGCTAATCGCGCTCGCCGGCTTCACGTGCTCGTGCATGTCGCGGCCCGAGGAGAAGCTCACCGCGATAACGCCGGAAGGCGTACGCGTATCGCTCGACAGCATTACCACGTCGTACGAAGTGAGCGGTGTACGTATCATTCACCGACCCGTGTATGCGCATGACGTGGTCACCGCCAATCTCTACCTGCTGGGCGGAACGCGCCAGCTCACCGTGGACAACGCTGGTATCGAAGCCATGCTGCTGCGAGTATCCGAGTACGGAACGCGGCGGCGTTCGACCGAAGAGCTGAGGCGGGCCACGGCGCTCACCGGCAGCGAGATCGGTGTGCATCCTGGTGTCGACTACACCGCCTTCGGCTTTGTCGGCATCAAGCAGGAGTTCGATTCGATGTGGACGTTGCTCGCAGAGCGGCTGATGCAGCCCGCACTCGATTCGACGGCCATTGAACTGGTTCGATCGCAGATGATCGGCTCGGCCCGCAGCCGCCGCAACACGCCGGACGCACACGTCTTCTACCTCGCCGACAGTGCGGCGTTCGAGGGACATCCCTACGGGCTCGAGCCCTCCGGCACGGAGCATTCGCTGGCCCGCATCACGAGAGCCGATCTTCAGCAGTACCTCGACGAGCAGATGGTTACCTCGCGCATGCTGCTCGTCGTCGTTGGCGATGTGCCTCGCGCAACCATTGAGGACGCGGTCCAGAGCACCATCGGCACACTGTCGCGCGGGAGCTATGTGTGGACGACTCCTCCACCGATTCCCGAGCGCTCTTCTGCGGTGGTCATGGAGCAGCGGCTGCTGAACACCAATTACATACTCGGATTCTTCAACGGGCCGCCGACGACGCACGAAGACTACACTGCGTTTCAGCTCGCCACCGCGTTCCTGTCGTCGGGGATGACGAGGGAGATCCGCGAGGAGCGCAGCCTGTCCTACGCTGTGTATGCACCGTTCATGGAGCGCGCGATTCCGGCCGGGGGAGTGTACGTGACGACCGGAGCGCCGGCAACGGTCGTCCCGCTCATCCGCGCGGAGATCGAGGAGCTTCAGGAGCACTATATCGCGCCGCAGGGAATGAGCTTCTTCACCAGGCAGTGGATCACGGGCTATTTCGGCGAGCACGAAACGACGGAGGAGCAGGCCGATCTGCTGGCGCGCGCCGAGCTGTACCGGGGCGACTACCGGGAATCCGTACGTCTCATGCAGGAACTGCGGCGGGTCAGGCCATCCGACGTGAGACGCGTGGCCCGGCTCTACATGACCGACGTGCAGTTCGCCTATCTTGGAGACACGACGCGGGTCGAACGCGAGGAGTTCGAGAAGTTCAGGTAAGCCGAGGCAAGCCGTAGACAAGCCGAAACCACATCAACAGGGCCAGGGCCATGTCGAACCATCACCGACGCTTCCGGAACGCCGCCCGGGGTGCACTCATGCTCCTTGTCGCAACGCCGTCGCTGCTGGCGGCGCAGCGCACAGAGAAACCGCCCCTTCACGCCAGGCACTGGATTGCCATCACGGGCAAACCCCTCGGCGCGACTGCCGGCGCGATGATGTTCCAGAAGGGCGGCAACGCGATTGACGCTGCCTGCGCGATGCTCGCCGCCACGGCGACGATGTGGGATGTTCTCTCCTGGGGTGGTGAGACGCAGGCGCTCATCTACCATCCGAAACTTGGCAGGGTGATCGGGATCAATGCACTTGGCGTCGCGCCGTCGGGTGCGACGGCCGAGTTCTACAGGTCGCGGGGACACCGCTATCCGCCCGCGTACGGACCGCTCGCCGCCGTGACGCCGGGGACGCCAGGCGGGTTGATGACGATGCTCGCCGAATACGGGACCATGTCGCTGGCGGAAGTGCTCGCGCCCGCAATCGAGATGGCCGATGGTTATGCGATCGAGGCGCAGGCGGCAAACTCCATCGAGCGGAACAAGGAGCGCATCAAGCAGTGGAAGTATTCGCGCGAGGTCATGCTGCCGCACCTCGGCGAGGAGCGCGAGGCGCCCGAGCCGGGAGAGATCTTCGTTCAGAGTGACCTCGCCGCGACGCTGCGCAAGCTGGTGGAAGCCGAACGTGAGGCGCTTGGCGCGGGGAAGAGCCGCAAGGAGGCGATCTACGCCGCATACGATCGCTTCTACAAGGGCGACATCGCGCGGGAGCTCGTTCGTGGCGTACAGGAAGAGGGCGGGCTGATCACGATGCAGGACCTTGCCAACTGGAAGGTTCGAATCGAGGAGCCGCTCAGCACGACCTACAAGGGGATCACTGTCTACAAGCTCCCGATCTGGCAGCAGGGACCGGTTCTTCTGCAGGCGCTGAACATCCTGAAGAACGTCGACATCGAGTCGATGGAGTACAACTCGCCGGAGTACATCCACGCGTTGTACCAGACGATGAACCTCGCGTACGCCGATCGCGACTTCTACTACGGCGATCCATACTTCCCGCCCGAAGAGCCGGTCAAGGGATTGCTATCCGATGACTACGCAAAGGCGCGCTTCGCCGAGATCGACTGGGAGCGAAACGACCCGGACGTGAAGCCGGGCGACCCGTATCCGTATCAGGGCGGCAGGAATCCCTTCACCGAGCTGCTCGCCGACTGGACCGTGATCCCCGCGCCGGACACACTGGAGCCGAGCGGCGCACAGGACCGTCCGGTGACGGGTGCGTCGGCGGCTGCAGCGCGGACGGACTCCGCGTTCATGGAGGCGTTCTACTCCGGCACTACCACCATCCAGGCGGCGGACACCTCCGGCTGGATCGTGTCGATAACGCCGAGTGGCGGGTGGGTGCCGGCGGTGATCGCGGGGCGCACCGGAGTCGGGCTCAGCCAGCGTGGGCAGAGCTTCGTCACGGACCCGCACGACAACCCGTACAACGTGATCGAGCCGGGCAAGCATCCGCGCGTGACGCTGACGCCGACTCTCGCCCTCAGGGATGGCGAGCCGTTCCTGTCGTTCGCGGTGCAGGGTGGTGACTCCCAGGACCAGAACCTTCTGCAGTTCTTCCTGAACGTCGTGGAGTGGGACATGACGCCGCAGCAGGCGGCCGAGGCGGCGAACATCAACAGTTACCAGATGCGTTCATCGTTCGGTGCACACGAGGCGCGGCCGGGGCTGCTCCTCGTCGCGTCGTCGACGCCCGACAGCGTGCGCGCGGAGCTCGAGCAGATGGGGTACACGCTCGATGTCGAGCGCCGGACTTCGGGCCCGATCAATGCCATTCTGTTCGATCGCGCGCACCGCACCATGTGGGGCGCGTCGAGCAACCACGGCGAGGACTACGGGATCGCCTGGTAGCACGGCGCCCGCGTCAAAGGAGAAGATCTCGATGCCGTTCATGCACCGCTCGCGCCTCGCGCTGACCCTGCTCAGCATCCCGGCGGCGTCGTTTGCGCCGGAGCCGTCGAACGCCCAGCCGTCAGCCGCGAGCCCGGCGTTCACGCTTGAGCAGGTCAGGAGTTATCCGTTCCCGAACCAGCTCACCGCCGCCGTCAATGGCTCGCGTATCGCCTGGGCGCTGAACGAGCAGGGGCTGCGCAACATCTGGGTCGCGGAAGGTCCTGCCTTCGAGCCGCGCCGCCTCACGAACTACATGAGGGACGACGGGCAGGAGCTCACGAGCGTCTCCATCTCCGCGGACGGCCAGTATGTCGTCTACGTGCGCGGCGGCGATCACGGCTCGAACTGGGACGACGCCGAGCCGGTGAATCCGACCTTCAGCCCGGATCCGGTCGAAGTTCAGATCTGGTCGGTTCCCTTCGCTGGCGGCGAGCCGAAGGCGCTCGCGGCGGGAGCTGAGCCAGTCATCTCACCCCGCGGCGATATTGTCGTCTTCGAGAAGGAACGTCAGCTCTGGCTCGTTCCAGTCGACGGTTCCGCGCCGGCGCGCCGACTGTTCACGGCGCGCGGCAACAATGGGTCACCGGTCTGGTCGCCCGCGTGCGCAACGGCAAACCGCGCATGTACGCGGCTCGCCTTCGTCTCCAGCCGCGGCGATCACTCGTTCATAGGGGTCTTCACGAACGATTCGACACCCATTGTCTGGATCGCGCCCACGACCTCGCGCGACTATTCGCCGCGCTGGTCACCCGACGGCGAGCACCTCGCGTTCGTCCGTCGCCCGGGCTCGGGCGGGGCGCCGGAGCCGATCCTCGAGCAGCGCCACAACCCATGGTCGATCTGGACGGCGGACGCAGCCAGTGGCTCCGCGCGCGAGCTCTGGAAGGCGCCCGAGACCCTGCGCGGATCAGTGCCCGGTACTCACGGTGGCACCAACCTGCACTGGGCTGCGAACGACCGGATTGTCTTTCTCTCAGATATGGATGGCTGGCCGCACCTCTATTCCATGGCGGCGAACGGGAGCGGCGGCGAACCGCTCCTGCTCACTCCCGGCAGCTACATGGCCGAGTATATCCGTCTGAGTCCCGATCGCCGGTTCCTTGTCTTCGCGGGGAACACTGGCTCGGACGCGGATGACGCTGACCGCCGCCACATCGTGAAGGTGCCGGTGGATCGCGCCGAGCCGCGCGTGATGACGCCGGGCGCGGGACTGGAATGGACGCCAGTCGTGACGGGCGACGGGGGTACGATCGCGTTCATCGGCGCCACCGCGAAGCGGCCGCCGCTGCCGATGGTCATGGCTGCTTCCGGCGGTGTCGCGCGCGCGATCGGTGAACACCGCATTCCGGCTGATTTCCCGACCGAGCAGCTCGTCATCCCGAAGAAGGTCGTCTTCGAGGCGCCGGACGGCGTGAAGGTTCACGCGCAGCTCTTCGAGCACAGTGGCGGCGGCGCCGGCAAGGGCGCCACCGCACGAGGCGCCGCACAGAAGCCCGCGGTCATCTTCGTTCACGGCGGTCCGCCTCGCCAGATGCTGCTCGGCTGGCACTACTCGGACTACTACTCCAACGCGTACGCTCTCAACCAGTATCTCGCGAGCAGGGGCTATGTCGTTCTCTCTGTCAACTATCGACTCGGGATAGGCTACGGTCACGACTTCCACCGTCCCGCGGAGGCGGGATCACGCGGAGCGAGCGAGTACCGCGACGTGAAGGCGGCCGCCGAATACCTGCGCACGCTGCCACAGGTGGACGGCGAACGCATCGGCATATACGGCGGATCGTATGGCGGATATCTGACCGCGCTTGCACTCGCGCGCGACTCCGAACTCTTCGCTGCCGGCGTCGATATTCACGGCGTGCACGACTGGACATCGGACGGCGGCCGACGGCTGGACATGAACGAATGGGAGTATGAGCCGACCGACCGCGAACAGGCGGCAAAGGTCGCGTGGGAATCGTCGCCGGTGTCATCCATCGCGTCGTGGAAGTCGCCCGTTCTGCTCATCCACGGTGATGACGACCGCAACGTACGCTTCAGCGAAACCGTGGACCTCGTGCGCCGGCTCGATGCCGCGGGCGTCGACTACGAGGAGATCGTCATCCCCGACGACACGCATCACTTCATGCGCCACGCCAACGTGCTGAGGGTGAACGCTGCAACGGCGGACTTTCTCGACCGCAAGCTGGGCCAGGCCGAGGTTCGCGCGGCGGGACAGTGACTCGCCGCGCGACTCGCGCGACAACCACTCTTCTGGTCCGCGATATGCGCGTCCGCTATCATCCACGGCGCGACCGCGCCGATGAAAATGGGCCTCTCCAGCGAGGAGCGAACGATGCCACGCGGCGACAAGTCGTCCTACACGGACAAGCAGAAACGGAAGGCCGAGCACATCGAGGAGGGCTACAAGGACCGCGGTGTCTCGGAGAAGGAGGCGGAGAGCATGGCCTGGGCGACGGTGAACAAGGAGTCCGGCGGAGGCAAGAAGTCCGGCTCCGGACGCGGCAGGAAGGAGTCGCACGAATCGTCGCGCAAGGGAGGAAGGAAGGGCGGCAGTAGCTGATCGGGCGGTCGGGGTGGCCAGGGCGGTCGGGGCGGCCAGGGCGGTCGGGGCGGCCAGATCGTGGAGAGCGGTTGTGACGGCGGCGGATGCGGGCAGGTAGCCCGCGCCCGCCGCCGTCTTGACGAAGCTCGCATTCGCGCACATCCTCGTTCGAGTACGCCCTCCTCTGCTTCGTACCCGACGGCAGGGACGGGCAGGCCGCACATCGCACACGGAATGGTCAAGCAGATCAGCGTTGGCTGACCCCGCCAGGTTCGCAGAGTACGGAACTTGCCCTTTGCTCCGACCGCTGGCAGAGCCGCTCCGGGGTTGTATCAGTCGCCATGAGCCAAGGAGAACGACATGCCACGATTCGCGAGTGCACGACCGGGTGCCATGGTCGCCCTCGGTGCGGCTGCGATCATTCTCGCCGCCTGCGGCGGCTATGATGGAGCCGCAGACTCCAGCCTGACGGCGGCCATGGATTCCCTCGTCGCGGCGAACCCGACTCTCACGATGTCGGACGCCGAAGTACTTGGCTTTCTGCACCGGGTCAACACGGCGGAGGTGGAGGCCGGGACGCTCGCACGTGAAAAGGCGATGAACGAACAGATACGCGCCTTTGCGCGGCTGCTGGTGAGCGAGCATCAGGGGATGATGCAGCTCCAGGAGGATCTCGTGGCGCAGGTTGGGGTCACAGCAGTAGACCCGCCCGGCAACGAGCTGGCAGCGAGTCACGCGCAGGTAATGGCGCGACTGGATGACATGGAACGCGGCGCCGCATTCGATTCAACGTACATCGCGACCCGGGTGACGACGCACCGAGCGGTGCTCGATGAGCTGGAGCTGGTATCGTCGACATCTGCCCAGATCGGCGAATACCTCCGCAATGCCACGCAGGCGATCGAGTCGCACCTCTCGGCAGCGGATTCGCTGCAGCAGGAGCTGGTGTCGCCGGAGAGCTGAACTACTCGAGACCGACCCAGCGCGTGCGGCCACTGTCAGCCGTGACGAGCGCGTAGCCGGCGAACAGGCCGAGCACGGGCACCGTCGCACCGCTGGCGACGCTGTCGACCACCGGCGCGCCATCCCCCGGACGATCGAGAACAAGGCCCGGCTCCGAGACCCGTTCGCGGCGCACAGGCGTCGCGGCGTCCTCCAGCGCGCTGGCGATGATGTAGCCGCTCGCCCCGTCGGGCAGACGTACGCGGTACCACGAGCGAGAGGCGCCGAGCACGCGCAGCGCAGTGTGCTGCGGAAGCGTGTCCACTGTTGGAGCGTTGGCGTCGGGCGCGATTCGCAAACGCGCCTCGCTCTGCGCCACGCGCCACCATTCGCCGAGCTCGCTCGTGTCCGCGGTAACCTCGGGGGGATCGTCCGGCGGTTCGAAGACGAAAGCGTATGGATCGAGCGGACCCTTCCCCCGCCGGTAGATGCCGAAGTGCAGATGAGGTGGTGTGGTGCGAGCGTTGCCGGTGTTGCCGACGAAGCCGAGCGTGTCACCTGAAATGACTCGCTCGCCGCCGGTTACCGCCTGGCTGTCGAGGTGCGCGTAGTAGAGCGACTGTCCCCGCTCGGCGTCCCTGAGCCAGACGACGTTGCCGCCCAGCCGCGTCGTGCCAACGCGGCCAACGGTCCCGGTCGCAGCAGCGACTACCGGCGTTCCGCGCTGAGCGAAGATGTCGATACCGTGATGATCTCGCGCCCCGCCATCGCGCGGCGCGCCGAAGCGACTCTGTATCGCGCGGCTGTCGCGGCCGGCGACCGGGAACGCCAGCGACGCAGTCGTGCGGATCGTGACGGTGAAACGCCCGCTTCGCAGAAGCTCCGGCTGAAGCCGAAGCAGATACGTGCGGTCTTCGTCCGGCTCGACCGTGAGTCCCGTTTCGCCCGCTTCGATGCTCTCGACGTGCTCCGCAGGATCGCCCTCTTCGCCGATCTCGAAGAGATCAGCGAAGAGTGTCGCGGTTCCGGCGGCGTCGCTCTCGAGCGTGATGACCAGCCGCTGGCCCTGCGGCACGCTGAAGCGATATCCCGCGGCCGTCGCGTCCTCCGATGGGAAGTACGCTGTCTCACGAAAGGGAAGCGTGACGGACAGCGGGCTCGCGAGCGCCCGATCAGCGGCACCCAGCCAGGCCGAGCCGAGCGCCGTCGCGGCCAGATCGGCTGAACGCAGCGATTCGGCGTACCGCTCGTGCGCGCTGGGCGGATCGAGAGCGTCGCGAATGGAGTCGACGCGGCCGCAGCCAGCGAGCAGAACGAGGATCGCGAGCAGGAAACCCGGGACACGCGGGCGCGCCGACAGCGCGGAACGACAGATGGCAGGCATCACCATTCATACCGCGCGCCGCGTGCCGTGGTTTCGTGCACGCGGCCCGCGCCCGCCGAACAGGGCTACCTCCTGCTCACCTGCGGCGTCTCCGGCTTCACGTAGGTGTCGAGCCAGTTCACCATTTCCCACAGCACATGTCCCACCGACTCACGCGCGCGATATCCGTGCGACTCGGCGGGCAGCATGACGAGCCGCGCCTTGCCGCCATTGCCCTTGAGAGCCGCGAACAGCCGCTCGGACTGCACGGGGAATGTTCCCGAGTTGTTGTCCGCCATCCCATGTATGAGTAGCACCGGTTCGTTGATGCTGTCGGCGTAAGTGAACGGACTCATCGCCATGTAGATGTCGCGCGCCTTCCAGAAGGTGCGCTCCTCTGCCTGGAACCCGAACGGGGTGAGCGTACGGTTGTACGCTCCGCTCCTCGCGATGCCGGCGCGAAAGATGTCGGAATGCGCAAGCAGGTTGGCGGCCATGAACGCGCCGTAGGAATGCCCGCCGATCGCGATCCTGTTCCGGTCGGCCACTCCCATCGCCACGATCTCGTCGACTGCGGCCTGCGCACTCGCGACGAGCTGCGGCACGTAGCTGTCGTTCGGGCTGTCGTCGCCCGCTCCGACGATCGGCATCGTGGGCCCGTCGAGCACTCCGTACCCCTGTGTGATGGCGAACAGGTGCGATGAGCTGGAGGGGCGCGTGAATCGGTACGGCGAGCCTATTACCTGCGATGCAGCGGCGACCGATTTGAACTCGCGCGGATAGGCCCAGAGCAGGAACGGCAGCGGCCCCTGCGTGCTGTCGTAGCCCGGCGGCAGGTACAGCGTTGCGGACAGCTCGACACCGTCGGCCCTCGTGTAGCGCAGCAGCCTCTTCGTGACACCGGCGAACTGCGGCGCGGGGTCAGGGAAGTTCGTGAGTCGGGTGAGATCGCCGGATGCGAGATGGCGCAGGTAGTAGTTCTCCGGGTCAGTCACGGATTCCCGCTGCGTGATCGCCCGCCGTCCTTCGCCGCCCAGCAGTGTCACGACTTCCTCGTAGTATGGCTCCTCGGAACGGAAAAGCCGTTCGGTGTTGCCACTGCCCAGATCGATCCGGTCGAGGAAGGGGCGGTCACCCTCGGGCGATGCGCCGCCCCCTTCGAGATACGCGGAGTGCCCGTCCGACGTCATGGTGAGAACCGGCTCACCATTGTCGTTGACGTGCGTGATGAAGCGGCCGGGATCGTTGTACCGATCCTCCGAGGACAGGTCGAAGAGGAGTCGCGGCTCGGTGCGCCGCTCTGACGGGTCGACCACCCACGTCCGTGTGCGACGCGTCTTCCACCATTCCTCCTCGATGAGCGCGAGATCGTCGCGTGCCCAGATGATGTCGTCGAGGCGATAGCCGAGGTCGGCCAGCGTAACCGGTGCGGATTCGAACGGCGCCCGCAGGGTGTAGACACGATCCCGCACCGTCGCTTCGCGCGCCGGGTCGCCGCCGTCAAGCGCCTCGACCCAGGCGACCGTGGCGGGCACGTCCGCGCGCCACTGAATACTGCGAGGACCGGCGGGCACCGCGTCGAATGCGGTGGGAACGGCTTCCTGCAGCGGAACGTCGGCGATCGTCTTCACGACCTCGCCGCTTGCGTTCCATACTTCGATGCGGGTGGGAAAGCGCGAGATGGGGACCACGTACGAGAAGGGACGGTGTACTGTCTCAACGAGAACGTAGCGGCCGTCGGGCGAAGGCTCGGCCGTCACGTGGATTCCGGGCTCGCCGATCGGCTTCACCGTGCCGTTCAGCTCGACGTGCACGAGCTGGTCCGTGAAGTAGTGCTCGAAGAGCGCCTCGTCATTGGGATCGGAGAGCAGATCCTGGTAGGTGCGATTGGGTGCGACGCGCCCCTGTGATTCCTGGATCACGGGGCCGGCTGGAGTGATGGGGCGAGAGGGTTTGTCGCCACGACCGCGTGGGACAGTGCGACAGAGGAGCCGCTCGGATCCGGCCCAGCGGCATGGCATGCTGGTGATCGTGGCGTTCAGCGTCAGGCCGGCGATCTCGCGGGCATTCCCGGTCGCGATGTCGGCGATCCAGAGCGCGATCCTGTCGGTGCCCGTGACGGTGAAGGCGATGCGCGTTCCGTCGGCCGACCACACGGGGAATCCGATGAGAGCGCCCTCGGGAGTCCTGATGTCGCGCTCCGCCTGCTCGCCAGCTCCTGCGTTCTGCGGGATGGCGCGGAGTCTGAGACCGGTGAGGTAGCTCGCACGCGATCGTCCGCTGACAGTCGGGTCGATGCGCACGCCTGCCAGTCGCAGCTCCGGCGCGGCTACCTCGACGATGCCGGGCAGTGCGTCGCGTTCGAGAAGCAGGAGCCACTCGTGATCCGGGCCGACGATCACGCCGGGCGTTGGTGCAGCGTCGAGGATGTCTGCTATGGGCGGTGGCGGCTGACGGTATCCGTCCTGTCCCCGCGCGGCGACTGCGATGGTTGCGGAGAAAACGGCCGCGAGCGTGAGGGGGAAGACGACCGGGCGAAACCGTCTGGTGAGGATGTGCATTGCAACGACTCCCTGGGATGTGGGCTGCGGCCTGGGCATGGGACCAAGGCGTAGGCGTAGTATGTGTCGCTCGCGCCTCGATCGCGAGGGGGTCTCCCCAGAAGCACGAGCGGGGGACGGTGGGCATCGGCCCGTCGCGCGCGCACGGGGGTTGCAATTGGGGAGGCCGTTACCTTCGGCGAGCGAGGAAACACATGGAGCAATCGCAGGATCCCTTCCTGGGACGAGTACTCACGGATCCGGCGACGGGACTCCCGAATGCGCCCTACTTCCGCCTGATTCGCGACTGGGAACAGCGGCGCGCCCAGCGGCGCAGCTACGCCGTGCGCGTCCTGACGGTCTCCGTGAGCGGCGGAGACGAGCGGGTGCGACGCTCGCTGAGCTGGCGGCTCTGCCAGGACCTCCGCGATTCCGATCTCATAGCGTCGGACGGCGAGGGTCGGTTCCGCATTCTCCTGACCTCCCCGGACGCCGAGAACGCCGACGCGATCTGTGCGCGCATCAGCGAGATAGCCAACGAGATCAACATCCGAACTCCGAGCAGGCACACCCTGGCCATGAGCGTCGAAGTAGACCCCGAGATCCCGGCCAGGACGTGCGGTCCGTGCGAGCCGATCGACGACGCCGAACTGCATTCGGGTCCGTACCCCGCCATCGACGGCGAGGATGCCGATGCGACGCCGCCGGGAGGATCACCTTCGCGTGAATGAACGCGCTGTGACGTCGCCCTGACTTGCATCGGCGCTGTCCCGCGCCACACAATAACGAACCTCCGCTTCGCTCCTATCCAACCGGGGTTCGTCCGACAATGAAACTCGATCTCTGCCGCGGGCTCCCTGCCCTGGCGCTCGCCATCGTCCTGCCGGCCAGCGCGGCCGCGCAGGACACGACCGCCACCGATAGCTCGGCGCGCGACAGCACGAAGAAAGGTCTGCCGCTCGAGCCGGCGCGCACGATCAGTTTCACCACCGACGAGGGGACCTGGCTCTCGCTCGATGTCTCGCCCGACGGGCAGACGATCGTCTTCGACATGATTGGCGACCTGTATCTGCTCCCGATGACGGGCGGTGCCGCGCGCCGCATCACCGAAGGCATGGCGTTCGACGCCCAGCCGCGCTTCTCGCCCGACGGCGAGACGATCGTCTTCGTGAGCGACAGAAGTGGCGCGGAGAACCTGTGGCTGATGGATGCCGACGGGAGCAGCCCGCGCGCGCTCACAAAGGGCGACGACGCACAGTTCGTCTCCCCGGAATGGACGCCGGACGGCAACTATATCGTCGTATCCAGGAACGCGACGGGCGTGCTTGGGAGCACCTACGACCTGCATCTGTATCACAGGGATGGCGGATCAGGACTCGCGCTCACTGGCGCGGCCGACCCGGATGACGCCGAACCCGGCCCGCCGCCGCCCAACAACTTCCTCGGCGCTGCCTTTGGTGACGATCCGCGCTACATCTACGTCGCCGCCAAGCGAGGTGGCTTCGGCTACAACCTTCAGCTTCCCACCTGGCAGATCACGATCTACGACCGGGAAACGGGGAAGACGTTTCAGCAGACGAGCGCGTTCGGGAGTGCCTTTCGTCCCATAGTGAGCCCGGATGGCGACTATCTCGTGTACGCCACCCGCTACGACACCGCGACCGCTCTCAAGCTCCGCAGCCTCCAGAACGGCGATGAGCAGTGGCTTGCCGCCTCGGTCCAGCACGACGATCAGGAATCCCGCTACACTCGCGACGTCATGCCCGGCTCCGCGTTCACACCGGACGGGAGCGCGCTCATCACATCGTACGATGGCGGTATCTGGCGGCTCGATATCCCATCGGGGCGCGCGACCGCGATTCCCTTCACCGTCGACGTGGAGCAACCCGTCGGGCCGCGGGTGCACTTCGAGTACGACATCAACGACTCCACAGTCACTGTAAAACAGGTCCGCGGTGCGCGTCCGTCCCCGGATGGCGAGCGGCTCGCTTTCACGGCGCTCGACCGGCTGTGGCTGATGGACCTGCCCGACGGCCGGCCCCGCCGTCTCACCGAGGGCGACGTCGGCGAGCATTCGCCCGTGTGGTCGCCGGATGGACGCTACATCGCCTACGTGACCTGGTCCGAGGAGGGCGGCGACGTCTTCCGCGTGCGCAGCAACGGGCGCGGGAGCCCCGAACGCCTCACCACGGAGCGCGCGTTCTACTACAACCTGAACTACACACCCGACGGGGAACGCCTGGTCGTTGCGAAGGCGCCCAGGCAGCCGCGCATCGAGGAACAGCGGCTGTATGGTGCAGAACTGGTCTGGTTTCCCTCTGACGGTGGCGAGACGACGAGCATCACTCCCCTCACGACATCCGGCTACCCGCACTTCACGAGCGACGGCGAACGGATCTACATCTACGATCCGTCGGACGGCCTGCTGTCGATGCGTTTCGACGGCACAGACCGCAAGCCCGTCATCAGGATCACCGGCTACAAGCCCCCTGGCGACGGTCCGAACAACCGGCCGGAGCCCGCCGAAGAGATCCTGATCTCGCCCGACGGCACGCGTGCGATCGCGCAGGTGAACAACAACATCTACGTCGTGGCAGTTCCCTTCGTCGGTGGGCGCACACCCTCGATCTCGGTCGTGAAGCCGGAGAACGCTCCGATACCGGTCACACGGGTGACCCAGGTGGGCGGCGACTTCCTGGGCTGGCACCCCGACGGCGAGCGTTTCTACTACTCACTGGGGCATACCTATTTCACGTATGACGTACCGCTCGCCGACTCGCTCGTACGCGACTCGACGATGCGCGCGGACTCGCTCGAGCGCGTGAAGGATGCGGGCGGGAAGGGCCCGGGTACGGGCGAGGAGGCGAGGGTCGACACTGCCCGGGCGGGCCAGCGCCCGGCTGCTGCTGTCGCGCTCACGCCCGCGGACTCCGTGCGGGTCGCGCGCGCCGACACCGGCACGAAGATGAAAGCCGCGTACGAACCCGACCGGGTGGACGTTCTCATCACCGTGCCTCGCGACATGCCGCGTGGAGTCGTGGTGCTGCGCGGCGCGCGCATCATCTCGATGAAGGGTGACGAGGTGATCGAGGTGGGAGACATCGTCGTGCGCGACAATCGTATCGCGGCTGTCGGTACTTCCGGATCGGTGCCCATCCCCGATGTGGTGCACGTCATCGATATGACCGGCAAAACGATCATTCCGGGCTGGGTGGACATCCATGCGCACCTCAGGCCGTCCTTCGGCATCCACAAGACGCAGGTATGGGAGTACCTGGCGAACCTCGCCTACGGCGTGACCACGACGCGCGATCCGCAGACGGGGACGACCGACGTGCTGTCGTACGGCGATCTCGTTGCGACCGGTGATATCGTCGGTCCACGCATCTTCTCCACCGGCCCGGGAATATTCTGGTCGGACGACATCTCGAGCCTGGACGAGGCGCGCGATGTCATGCGGCGCTACTCGGAGTTCTACAACATCCACACGATCAAGCAGTACATGACCGGGCAGCGGAAGGTGCGGCAGTGGGTGATCATGGCAGCGAAGGAGCTCGGTATCATGCCCACATCCGAAGGCGGCCTCGACTTCAAGAAGAATCTCACGGAGGCGATCGATGGATATCCGGGGCACGAGCACTCGTATCCCATCATGCCGCTGTACAGGGATGTCGTCGAGCTCATCGCACAGACGGGCATCGTCTACACGCCCACGCTGCTGGTCGTGTACGGAGGCCCGTGGGCGGAGAACTACTTCTACGAGCGCTACGACATTCTGCAGAACGAGAAGCTGGGCCGATTCACGCCGCACGCCGAGCTCGCGGAGCGTGCACTCCGGCGCCCTGGGTGGTTCCACGAGAGCCAGTATTCATTCCAGGAGGTCGCGGCCCAGGCAGCGAAGATCGTGGCGGCGGGTGGCCGCGTGGGGCTGGGCAGTCACGGGCAGCTCCAGGGGCTGGGCGCGCACTGGGAGCTGTGGGCCATAGCGAGTGGCGGCATGCCCAACCACGACGTGCTGCGCGTGGGCACGATCTTCGGCGCGGAGGCGATCGGCCTGGGCAAGGAGCTGGGATCGCTCGAGCCCGGCAAGCTGGCAGACCTCCAGGTGCTCGACCGCAACCCGCTCGAGGACATCCACAATACAACGAGCATCAGCCACGTGATGAAGAATGGGCGCCTGTACGATGCGGGGACGCTGGCCGAGCTCTGGCCGCGGCAGCGGGATATTCCCGAGCCCTGGTGGAGGGAGACAGGTCCGGTCGCGGCGAACGGAAACGGTCGTGGACAACTCCCGCCGCCCCAGGACCAGCCCCAGGACCAGCCCCAGGACCAGCCCTAGACCTGGACCAGGACGTCGCTACTCGCCCTCGGGCCTTGCGCGCGCGAGCTGCGGTTCGCGTTGCGCCAGTGCGGGCGACAACTGGTTGGCTTCGAGCACGGCCAGTGCATTCGGCTCGGTGAGGAGCCGCGTCATGAAGCGCTGTCCCTCCGAGACACGTTCCATCTCCACGGCCACCGTGTCCACCGCCTGCTCCAGCCGGTCGAGCCGATCCACTGCCTCGGTGGGCAGGGCCGGCCGCACAGGCGACATCGCTCGCTTCCAGATCAGTCGCGCCAGGGCGATCGCGAGCGGGAAGAGGACGAACAGCGTGAAGACGATCGATATTGCCGTGACCTGACCGGGGCCGAGTCCGCCCAGCTCGCCATCTGCGAAAGCAGGGGCGGTCCCCTCCACCAGCCCTCCCGGTGCCGACGTGAGCTGTCGTCCCGTTTCGGCGATGTCGAGCTCCAGTTGCACGATCCGCTGATCCAGCACGGCGATCCGCTGTTCGAGCCCCGATCGTGTGACCTCGTCCGCCATCCTCAGTTCCTCGACCAGATCCTCCCGCCTGCCGGCGGCCGACTCGAGCTGGTTGGAGAGCTCCTCGCGTGCGGCACGAATTCCCGCGATCTCCTGGCGGGTGAGCTGGTCTGCGGCGACCGGGACCGGCAGCGGGGGTGGCGGCGGCGGGGGCGAGATCTCGGGATCTTGGTGCATGGGTCTGCCTACGCGGGATCCTGGCTTCAGGGTTTCAGCGGCCGGGCTGGCTCCGAAACCTGACGTCCACCCCCGTCGTACACGAGATCGTTACGAAGTCGAATGTAAGTAGTTACTTGCTTTCAGCCCCCCGTGTTCATATCTTCGGGCCCCATGGAGAACCGAGAGAAGATCCTGCAGGCAGCGGCCGACGTCTACGCCGAGTTCGGGTTTCGCGGCGCGACGACGCGCCGGATCGCGAACGCGGCCGACGTGAACGAAGTCACGCTCTTCCGCATCTTCGGATCAAAGGAAGCGCTGATTGCCGAGGCCATCAAGTGCTCGTCGCTTGGCATCGAAACGCCGGTGCTCCCCGACAGTCCGGTCAATCCCGAGCCTGAACTCACGCTGTGGGCGACCGGACATCTTGCGCGTCTGCGCAAGCGATGCCCGCTCATGAAGACGATGATGGCGGAGCTGGGGGAGCGCCCCGAAGTCTGTCAGTCGGCCTCGGAGGGTCCGATACGCGCCTCCGAACAGCTCTGCTCGTACGTGCGCGCGCTGCGCAGCGCCGGTCTTGCTGCCGCCGACATCCACGTCGAGACCGCGTGCGCGATGCTGCTCGGCGCGCTCTTCGCCGACGCCATGGGGCGGGACATGATGCCGAGCATCTTCCCGCAGCCAGCGGAGGCGGCGCCGCGCCTGTATTCGGAGCTCTTTCTGCGGTCGATTGGTGTGCCGAAGCTGGCACGACGCAGATCGACAGTCGGCACCAGGGCCGCAGGAAAGGCCGCGCGCTGAAACCGATTCACACGATCAACGTAATCGCAAAAACCATGGATCAATTGACGAAGAATATACAGATCGCGGGCGCGGTGGCACTCATGCTCGCCTGCGCAGCAACGCCCTCGCGGATCGCGGCCCAGTCGGTGGCAGATTCCGGGCGCACGCTCTCACTGGCCGCGGCGGTCGAGTTGGCCGCCGGGCAGAGCGAAGCGGTGCGCATCGCCGAGGCTTCACTGCTCCGCGCGCGTGGACAGCAGTACCAGGCGAGGAGTCAGTATCTGCCTCAGCTTAATGCGACTGTGCAGTACAACAGGACGCTCAAGTCGCAGTTCGAGGAGATAGCGTCGCAGACGGGCGATGGTGGCGATCCCCCGCCGGACACCGGCGCGGTCGAGGAGAACCCGCTGGCCAAGATATTTGCCTCCGAGAGCCAGCTCGTACTGGGGCTCCAGTTCTCGCAGCTCCTGTTCGGCGGCGGTCGTGTGGCCGCCCAGAACGCGGCGGCGAACGCGGCGCGCGACGCGGCACGGATCGGCCTCACATCGGCGCGCGCGCAGCTCACGCTCGACGTCACGGAAGCGTACTACGATGCGGTGCTCAGCGACCGGCTCGTCGAGATCACCGCATCGTCGCTCGCGCAGACGGAAGCCGCGCTCCGGCAGGCATCGCTCGCACGCCAGGTTGGAACTGCCTCCGAGTTCGAATTCCTGAGAGCACAGGTCACACGTGACAATCAGCGTCCGATCGTCATCCAGACCGCGACAGCGCGCGATGTCGCTTACCTGCGGCTCAAGCAGCTCCTCAATCTTCCGCTGGACGAGCCGTTGCAGCTCACCACGGACATCATGGACGCCGCGCCCGTGCCGGGTGTGCGACTCACGTCCGTCGCCCTCCCGGTTGACGCGCTGTCAGATGTCGATCTGTCGCCGCAGCGCGCCGCGATTCTCTCGGACACTGCGGTGGCCGGGCGTGCGCCGGTGCGTCAGGCGGTGGAACAGGTCGCCGCGCAGCGAAGCTTCCTTCGTTCCGCCCGCGCCCAGCGGATACCGTCCATCGTCCTCACGTCTTCGTACAGGAAGATCGGATACCCGGTCGACGGTGTGCCCCGACTGAGCGAGTTCTTCAACGACTGGACGGCCGGGATTGCGCTGTCCGTCCCACTGTTCCTGGGCGGGCGGATCCGCGGCGATGTGATGGTCGCAGAAGCCGGATACATGGAGTCGCAGCAGCAGCTTCAACAGGCGACGGAGCTGGCCGCGCTCGACACACGTCTCGCGCTTTCCGAGCTCGAGGAGGCGCGCGCCGTATGGACGGCGAGCCTCGGCACGTCGGAACAGGCGAGCAAAGCGCTCACGATCGCGCAGGTGCGCTACGAGGAGGGACTGTCCACGCAACTCGAGCTCACCGAATCGCGACTTCTCCTGCAGCAGGCGCAGGCGAACAGGGCGCGTGCCGCCCGGGACCTTCAGGTCGCGCGCGTGCGACTCGCGCTGCTTCCCGACCTCCCGCTGTCGTTCGGCGCGGAGGGTGGCGCCGGTGCAGCAGCGGGCGCTCCCGGCTCCACGCCGGGTGGTGCAGGACAGTTCAACCAGCAATCCCAGTCGCAGGCGCAGGGCGCCGGCGGCTTCAACCAGACAGGAGGCAGCACCGCTGGCGGTGCGGGACCGATTCAATGAGATATGGCAGAGAGGAACCCCGCGCTCGCGGGACTGAAGGAGGGGCGGTGAGTCGGAGCGTTCAGAGTGACGACGCGGCCAGCAGGCTGCGTGTAGCGGCGTTCGCCACCCTTGCCCTCCTCACTGCGCTCGTCATGGCCGCGTGCGGCAGGAGCGAGGACGCCAGCGCCGAGGAAACCAGTTCGGGAGTTGTCATCGGGTCCGAGAACATTGCGGTGGTCGAACTCGACACCATCCTGAGCGGGCCCTCGATTTCCGGCTCACTGGCGGCGGAACAGGAAGCGACGGTGCGCGCCGAGATCGCGGGACCGGTGATCGCGACGTACGTGGAGGCGGGTGAGCGAGTGCCGGCCGGCAAGCTGCTGGCACGGATCGACGATGCCGCGCTGCAGGACGCATATCTCTCTGCTCGCTCGGGCGTCACGGCTGCGCAGAGCAATGCGGACGTCGCGGTGCGCGAGGAAGAGCGCGCTCAGCGCCTCGTGGAAGCGGGCGCCATCGCCGAGCGCGCCGTGGAGCAGGCACGCAGCGCCCGGATTGCAGCAGAGTCGCAGCTCGCGGACGCGAAGGCGCGGCTCTCGCTCGCGCAGGAACAGATCGCCGATACGAGAATCACCGCTCCCTTCGCTGGCGTTGTCAGCGTGCGCCACGTCGATGCCGGCGACGTCGTTTCCCCCGGCACAGAGCTGGTCACCATCGTGGATCCGTCCAGCATGCGGCTGGAGGCGTCGGTGCCGGCAGACCAGCTCTCTGCCGTGCGAGTGGGGTCGCCCGTCTCCTTCACCGTCAGCGGTTATCCCGGTCGCGAGTTCACGGGGCGCATAACGCGGGTGAACCCGGTCGCTGATCCCGCGACACGTCAGGTGAGAATCTTCGCTTCCATTCCCAATTCCGGTCGTTCGCTCGTGGGCGGACTGTTCGCGGAAGGTCGCGTGGAGAGCGAGTCGCGGATGTCGCCGCTGGTTCCCATGAGCGCCCTCGACGATCGCGGGATGGAGCCGACCGTCATGCGCATACGCGATGGCAAGGTGGAGAAGGTTACCGTGCGCGTAGGTCTGACGGATGAAGCCACCGAGCGCGCAGAGATTCTCGCCGGCGTGGCCGCTGGCGACACCGTCCTCCTCGGCTCGGCGCGCGGAATAACGCCGGGCACAGCGGTGAGCGTTGGAGATCCTTCGGACAGTCCGGCACCAGCCAGTTGATGCAGTCCGCTCGCGCCGGCATTTCTCGCGGCGGCGCGGGTGAGGAAATTCACGGAGACGCATAGTCATGTTCATTTCTGATTTCGCCATAAAGCGTCCGATGGTCACCGTCGTTGCGACGGTGGCGCTGGTCGTATTCGGACTGTTTGCCCTCTGGCAGCTCCAGACAGACGAGTATCCCGATGTGCAGCCCCCGGTGGTCATGACCGCGATCATCTACCCGGGCGCGGCGCCCGAGCAGGTGGCGCGCGAGATCATCGTTCCGGTGAGCGAGGCGATCGAAGGTATCAGCGGCGTGGACGACGTGTACGCCGAGGCTCGCGACGGATACGCGCAGATCGTCACGATCTTCCTCTTCGAGAAGGACCTGCAGCAGGCGACGCAGGACATCCGCGACGCGATCTCGACGATACGATCCGATCTGCCGCTCGAGATGGAGGAGCCGATCCTCCAGCGCTTCGATCCGGCGAACCTGCCGATCATCACCGCCTCGCTCTCGTCCGACGTGCTCACGCCTGCCCAGCTCACGCGTCTGGCCGACCCCGACATCACGCGCCAGATGCGCTCCGTGGGAGGTGTCGCGAACGTCGAGGTCGTGGGCAAGGTGGAACGAGAGCTGACCGTGGAACTGCACCCCGGGGCGCTTCAGAGCTCTGGTGTGAGCGTGGCGCAGGTGGTGCAGGCGCTGCAGACGCAGAACCTGGCCGCCCCCGTGGGCCGCCTCAGCGGCGATCTCACCGAACGCACGATCCGGCTTGCCGGGCGGCTGGAAGAGCCGAAGGACTTCGAGCGACTGGTCGTCGCCGAGCGCGACCGTCAGCTCATCCGACTGGGGCAGGTAGCGACCGTCAGCGATGGTACCGAGGAGCAGCGCACGCTCGCGTTGTTCAACGGCGAGGAAGCAATCGCGATCCAGGTGGTCAAGGCCAAGGGCTACAGTACGACCTCTGTCGCCGACCAGATCCGCGAGAAACTGAATCAGGTCAGAGAGACTCTCCCGGCAGGCGTGGAGCTGAGCATCATCAAGGATGCGGGCGTGCGCGTCGAGAACTCCGTACAGGACGTGCAGAAGGCGCTTCTGGAGGGCGCCCTCCTCACGGTGCTCGTCGTTTTTCTCTTCCTCAATTCCTGGCGCTCCACGGTGATAACCGGGCTTGCGCTCCCGGTGTCGGTGCTCGCGAGCTTCGTGGCTGTGTGGGCGTTCGGCTTCACGCTGAACACGATGTCATTGCTCGGGCTATCGCTCGCGATCGGAATCCTGATCGACGATGCGATTGTCGTGCGCGAGAACATCGTGCGGCACGTGGAGATGGGTAAGGATCATTACACGGCGGCAAGGGAGGGCACCGACGAGATCGGACTCGCGGTGGCGGCGACGACATTCTCCATTGTCGCCGTGTTCGTGCCGGTCGCGTTCATGTACGGGGAAGCGGGAATGTGGTTCAAGCCCTTCGGGATCACGATCGCCTGCGCAGTACTGGTATCACTCTTCGTCTCCTTCTCTCTGGATCCCATGCTGTCGGCGTACTGGCCCGATCCGCACGTGCCTGAGGAGAGGAAGCGCTGGATCACCCGCAGGCTCGACAGCTTCAACCGGTGGTTCAACAGGCTCTCCATCCGGTACAAGGGCGTCATTGCCTGGGCGCTGGACCACCGTTTCGCGATGGTCACGATCGCCATCGCCTCGTTCGTCGGCGCGCTTGCGCTCCCGATGCTCGGCGTCATAGGGGTCAGCTTCTTCCCTGTCGACGACACCTCGGAGCTCACCATCCAGGTGGAAACGCCGCCCGGTTCCAACCTCGAGTACGCTCGGCTCAAGAGCGAGGAGGCTGCGCGCATTGCGCGCGCGCACCCGGAGGTGCGCTATACCTTCACGACCATCGGCGGTGCATCGGGTGCCGTGGACGTGGCGAATGTCTACGTGCGACTGTCTCCCAGGGGCGAGCGCGACGTGAGCGCCGAGGCGCTTGCGGGGATACTGCGCGAGGAGGTGGCACGCATAGGCGGGGCTGACGCGTCGATCTTCACGAGCGACTTTGGTGGGAATCAGAAGCAGATACAGATACAGTTGCGAGGTGCGGGCGGCGATCCCGAAGCGCTTGGTCAGGCGGCGGAGCTGGTTGTGACGGAAGTACGTGAGGTTCCCAACGCAGTCGACGTTGGACTCTCAAGCAAGGGACAGAAGCCCGAGCTCGATGTGGAGCTCAAGCGCGGACTCGCGGGCTCGTTGGGGGTGACGGTAGGCCAGGTAGCACAGTCTCTGCGCCCGGCTTTCGCCGGAATCGACGCAGGCGACTGGGTCGATCCAGCCGGTGAGACGCGGGATGTGATGGTGCGGCTCGATCCGGCCGCGCGCAGGCGCATGGCTGATCTGGAGCAACTGCCACTGGTGATCGCAACTCCCGGCGGCCCGCCGACGACCATTCCCCTCGGGCAGATCGCGACGGTGAGCGAGGGGCTCGGTCCCACGGTCGTCAACTATCTCGATGGCGATCGCGTGGTGACGGTCCAGGCCAACGTGTCCGGCCGCTCGGTGGGCGAGGTCATGACCGACATCAATGCGCGGCTGGAGACGGTGCAGCTTCCGCCGGGCGTGCGCATCACGCAGGGCGGTGACGTGGACGCCCAGACAGAGGTATTCGGTCGCATCTTCGCCGCCCTCGGCATCGCAGTGATGCTCATGTACCTGATCCTGGCCGTTCAGTTCGGGTCGTTCCTCGACCCGCTGGCCATCATGCTCTCGCTTCCGCTATCGCTCATCGGCGTCATGCTGGGACTCATGGTCACGCGGTCCACGATCAACCTCATGAGTCTCATCGGTGTGATACTGCTGTGCGGAATCGTGGCCAAGAACGCCATCCTTCTCATCGACTTCGCCAAGTGGGCGCGCGAGAAATCGGGACTGCCGTTGCGGGAAGCGCTGATTCAGGCGGGCGCCATCCGGCTTCGCCCCATCCTGATGACGACGTTCGCGCTCATCGCCGGCATGCTCCCCATCGCGATGGGGAGCGGCGAGGGTGCGCAGTGGCGCGCGCCGCTCGGCATCGCCGTCATCGGCGGTGTGCTCACGTCGACGTTCCTCACCCTTCTCGTGATTCCGACCTTCTACGAGATTCTGGATGAGATGCGTAGCTGGTTCGCACGGAAGCTCGGTTTCAGGCCGTCGCAGGAGACGGCGGAGCATCCCGTGCCGGGGCACATGCCCCTGCCTGAAGCGGGGGATTGAGAGAGCGGGATCCGTTCTGCTGTTCGGCCGAAAGCGCATGGTCGTCTCAGTGATTCCCGACAGGTGCGTGACCGGAGCGGTGTGACCGGCGTCCACCCGCCCCCCCCGGCCACATGGCTCGCGAGGCTCGGGCTCGATCGTCCCGAGCTTCGCGGCTGGGCGATGTACGACTGGGCCAATTCGGCGATGGTCGCCATCGTCGTGACGGCCGTCTTCCCCATCTACTTCTCGGGCGTGGCCGGCGGCGATCTCGATCCCGCGGTCGCGACGTTCCGCTTTGGGGTCGCGACAACGATCGGCCTCGGGTTCGTCGCAATCGTGGCACCCTTCCTGGGCGCGATCGCCGATCATGCGCCTGTCAAGAAGCGGATGCTCGCCGCCTCGCTCGCGATCGGTGCTACCGCGTGCGCGCTCATGTTCCTCATCCAGCGCGGCGACTGGCTGCTCGCGGCCGTTCTGTTCGTCGTCGCCAACATTGGCGCGAACGCGAGCTACGTCTTCTACGACTCGCTGTTGCCGCACGTCGCGCGGCGCGACGAGATCGATCGGGTATCGACGGCCGGCTATGCGCTGGGATACCTGGGCGGGGGGCTCATACTCGGCGTCGCGCTGGCGATGATCCAGAGGCCGGAATGGTTCGGTCTCCCGGCGGGAGACAATCTCACCCAGGCCGAAGCCACACTGCCGGCGCGACTCGCCTTTGTCGCCGTCGCGATCTGGTGGGTCGCTTTCTCGCTGCCTCTCTTCCTGAAGGTTCGCGAGCCGGCGATCGCACCGCGCCGCCCGGACGACGCGGGACGCGGCGTGATCGCTATCGCGAGCAGCCGCATCGGCCGCACCTTCCGCGAGCTGCGCGGCTACAGGCAGGCCTTCCTGATGCTGCTCGCGTTCCTCATCTACAACGACGGCATCGGCACCATCGTGCGGATGGCGGGCATCTACGGCGCGGAACTCGGCATAGGCCGCGGCGCGCTCATCGGCTCGATACTGCTCGTGCAGTTCGTGGGGATCCCATTCGCCTTCCTGTTCGGGATGATCGCGGGGCGAATAGGCGCCAAACGATCGATCTTCATCGGCCTCGTCGCCTACTGTTCCATAAGCATGATCGGATACTTCATGCAGACCGCGCTGCACTTTCTCCTGCTCGCGATACTCGTGGGAATGGTGCAGGGCGGCACGCAGGCGTTGAGCCGCTCGCTCTTTGCCAGCATGATCCCGCAGCACAAGTCGGGAGAGTTCTTCGGCTTCTTCGCCGTGTTCGAGAAGTTTGCGGGGATCCTCGGACCGGCGGTATTCGCCGGCACCATCGCGCTCACGGGGTCGAGCCGCAACGCCATTCTATCCGTGGTGGCGTTCTTCATCGTGGGTGGGATCCTGCTCCATTTCGTGGATGTGGACGAAGGGCAGCGTGCGGCCCGAGCGGCGGAGGAGCGAGCGCTGAATCCGCTCGGAGCGGGTGCGATCGGCAATGGATTCCCGTTTTCGCGGGAATGACGGTCCAGGGGAGTTCACATGACGGATCATGACCGCGAGTATACCGTCGTGTACGACGGAGAGTGCAGCGTCTGTGAACGGCTCGTGCGACGGCTGCGCGAGTGGGACCGCCGCGCAGCGCTCGAGATCGTCGCGTCAGAGGACGCGGGCGTGCGCGCGCGCTTCCCCTGGATTTCTGATCGCGCGTACCAGCAGTCGCTGCAGCTCATCGCGCGCGACGGCCGCACGTGGCAGGGCGCGGCCGCCATCGAGCAACTGCTGGATGTGCTGCCGCGGGGACGTCTCGTGTCGTGGCTGTTCGCGATTCCCTTCGCGCGCCCCTTCGCAGAGCGTATGTATCGCTGGTTCGCGCGCAATCGCTACCGGTTCGGCTGCAGTGCACACTGTTCGCACCGGCCGCCGGAACCGGACAAACGCGTCGGCTAGCGTCGCGGGCAGTTCGGGGCCGAGGACGGTGCGGATCGCCAGACGGTGCGGATCGCTAAATTGGACTCGAGCATCCCCCTCCCCTGTGTAGCGCCTGATGCCCGACGCGACCCTCTTGAGCCGCCTGCACGACATCTGGGCGTACGTCTCCCTCGGGGCGAGCAGCATCATCGTGGCCGAGGCTTCGCCGATGATCGGCGGGTTCGCCGCCTACGAGGGGCACATGGGGCTCGTTCAGGTGGGCGCGGCGTGCGCCATCGCGACCTGGCTCGCGGGCATTGGCTTCTACTTTCTTGGCCGGCATCGCGGCAAGTGGATAAGGACGCGCTGGCGGAAGGTGGGTCGCCTCATGGCCGGTGCGCTGTGGTACGTGCGCCGGAGACCATGGCGCGCAGCACTGCTCGTGCGGTTCGCCTACGGGGCGCGCTATGCGCTCCCGCTCGCGTGCGGTGCGGCCCGCGTCCCGCTCTCGACGTACCTCATCGGCAGCGCGATCAGCTCCATCGTCTGGGTGATTCCCTTCACGCTACTGGGCTGGGTGTTCGGAGAGACCGCCGTGCTCGTCCTCGGCCGGATCCGGAAGTATGAGGATTGGCTGGCTGCGCTGATCGTGGTCGCCATCGCCGCCGCGTTCTACGTGCTGAACCGGCAGGGTCTTCTCGAGCGGGTGGTGCGGCGCCGGATCGTGGATCCGGACGCCGAGTCGGAGGACAGCACCGGGGGATCGCCAAAGATTCCACGTCCCGGAGCGTGACTCGGGCTTGCGGTTTCGTGCGCTGAACACAATATGGTGGTGACGAAAGGCACGAAAACAGACGCGGGCGTTTCCAGCGGTTCCGGTGCCCGAAGGGGCAGCCGCGAGTCGCGGTTGGCGGAATCGGGAAATCATCGGGTTCGTCCCGGGAGGTGTGTCATGAGATGGGCGGTCTTGTACGCAGGCGCGGTCGCGGGGTCGTTCGCCTGTGCGCCGTCGCAGCCGCCCCAGCCGGCGGAGACGCGGCTGGAGGCAGAACTCAGGCGATCGGAACAGAGAATCGCCGATATGCAGCAGGAGATCGACTCGATCGCCGAAGTCCGCCGCCAGCTCGATGCACGCATCGCGGCACTGGGTAACAGGCCGTCGCCGGTCACGGATGCTCCGGTCGTGATCGCTTCTGGCGGCGAGGAGATAGCGCCTCGTCCCGGCGGCGATTCCATGGTCGTCGCGAGCGCTCCTGTCACCCAGCCCGAGCCCGGCGGCGGCGAGCGCGCTGTTCCGGAGGCGGACCTCGCGGTGATCGCGGAGCCGGTCGGCTTCGCCTTCAACAGCGCGGAGCTGAGCGCCGATGATCGGACGATGCTCATTGCCAAGGCGGACGTGCTGCGGCGGAACGACGCGCTGGTCATCACGCTGATCGGGCACGCCGATGCGCGCGGCCCCGCGGCTTACAACCAGAAGTTGAGCGAGCGACGCGCCCAGGCCGCGCGGCGTTTCCTTGTCTCTCTGGGCATAGACGCCGCGCGGATCTCGGCAGAGGGGCGCGGCGAGACGGAGCCCAAGGTCGAGGGGCGCGGCGAGGACATCTGGCGGCAGAACCGGCGCGTGGAGTTCGTGGTTCGGTAGCTCGGCAGCTTTCTGCGGCGCCGCGCCGGTGCTGCATTGCATGTAGGTTGACGAGCGCGGTCTCCGAGTGATACGGGGCCGCGCCCGTCGCGCACCTGCTGGTTGGGAAACCCCGCGGCGCGCGCGGGCGTAGGGGACAGCGCCGCCGTCCCCGGGAGTATTGATGCCCTCGCTCCGCCACGCCCCGCGCTCGCTCATCACGATCACCGCTGCCGCCGCACTCCAGCTCGGCGGTCTTCCGGGCGCGCCACCCGCGAACGTCGAGGCACAGTCGCCCGGCACCGCGTCTGCGTTCGACGACGCACGCGCGCGCGAACTCCTGGCCCGTGCTCGCGATGCCCGCCTGCGAACCGACTCCGCGATCCGCAGCTACGACGCGATCACCAGACAGCGCATCTCCGTCGGGATGTCGGTAACGCGCCTCGGTCGCGAGCGCCTCCTCTTCCGGCACGAGAACGCCACACGCGTGCGCTGGAGCCGGGGCACCGGCGCGGTGATAGACGTACTCGGTGCGCGCAGCGTCGTGCCGGTCGTGGAAGGGCTCGAGAGCGGAGCGGAGGTGCACGTCGACGTGAGTGATGCGACTCCGGTCCCCTACTTTCCCGGGCGCGATGCGGTATGGCTGGGGCTCGACGTGGCCAAGCCGCACGTCGATGACGATGAGGTCATCCATCCGCTCGCCGAGGGCGCAGAGGAGCATTACCGGTACACGACCGGCGATTCAGTGGCTATCCGTCTCCCGGATCAGTCCCGGATTCGCCTCGTGGAATTGAAGGTGCGTGCGCGCGAGCCGCGCTGGAATCTCATCGTCGGATCCTTCTGGTTCGACGCAGCCACGGCGCAACTCGTCCAGGCGGCCTATCGAATGGCGGTGCCCATGGACGTCTGGAGCGTGGTCGAGGAGGAAGGTGACGACGAGGATGTCCCCGCAGCGGTCCGCGCTCTGATCACTCCAATGACCGGTACCATAGAGGCGGTGACGATCGAGCACGGTCGTTTCCGCGGCGTATGGCTCCCCATCGTGCAGGCGGTGAAGGGAAAGGCGCGGGCCGGTGTATTTCGCGTGCCCTTCGAGCTGGAGGAGAGCTATCGATACTCCAGCGTGAACGTCGACCTCGATTCGCTACCGATGATCGCTGTCATGGACAGCACGCGCAACGGCGAAGGATACAATGGTGCCGGAGGCGTCGGCGTCGCGATCGAGCGGCGATCCGGCGACGACAGTTCCGAGACTGAGAGCGGCGATACGCTGGTCACGGTCTCCGGATTCGACAGCGACACCATGCCCGGGAACGCGCGCGGCCGCCGGGATCGGGATCGGGACCGGAGCCAGTGCGAGACGAGCGATACGCGTGTGTTCGCCGAGGAGCGCCATGATGGCGCGCTCGCGGTCACGCTGCGCATTCCGTGCGACACGACGCTTCTCGTCAGCTCGCCGGAGCTACCACCGTCGATCTACGACGAGGGCGAGGAACTGTTCAATGCTGCGGCGCGCGAGGCACTCATCGAGTCGCTCGACCTGTCGCTCCAGCCCGAATGGTCGCCACAGCCACCCGACGTGCGCTACGGGCTCGAGGACGGCCTGTTGCGCTACAACCGGGTCGAGGGGATTTCCGCAGGGATCGGCATCGCCAGTGTGCTCGGCCGCGGCTACACGGGCGAGGCGTACGCGCGACTCGGGAGCGCCGATCTCGAGCCCAACGCCGAGCTGCGCATCTCGCGCAGCAATGGCAGGCGGACCATCGCGTTCGGAGCGTACCGGCGGCTTGCCGTCGTGGGCGACTGGGGCAATCCGCTCGGCCTCGGCGGCTCTCTGAATTCGCTCCTCTTCGCGCGCGACGAGGGCTTCTACTATCGCACGATCGGCGTGGAACTCACAGGCGAGAGGGAGACGGCAGGCATTCCGATCGTGTGGCGGGTGTTCGCGGAGCGGCAGGGCGACGCTGACGTGGAGACCCAGTTCTCGCTCGCACACCTCATGAACGACGTGCGCTTCATCGAGAACGTCGATGCCGTGTCCGGCAACATCGCGGGCATGGATCTCCGCTGGTCGGCGTCGTTCGGGCTCGATCCGCACGCCTGGCGCGCGCTCGCCGACCTGCGGGCCGAAGCGGCCGCGGGCGACTTCGATTTTGCGCGAGGAGCGCTGGACCTGACGCTGTCGCACGGGATTGGAGCGCGCCTCGACGGCGCTGTCACACTCGGCGCTGGCTTCTCCGGCGGCAACGTCCCTGCGCAGCGGCTCTGGTATCTCGGCGGCTCGTACACGGTCCGCGGGCAGCAACCGTCCGCGCAGGCGGGCACGCCAGGTGCGGGTGATGCCTTCTGGCTCGCGCGCGCGGAGATCGGGTCGAGTTTCCCGGCCGTGCGCCCCGTGCTCTTCGCCGACCTCGGCTGGGCGGGTGATCGCTCAACCTGGGCACATCCGGGACTGCCAATGAGTGGCGCCGGCGCGGGGGTCTCGTTCATGGATGGTCTCTTCCGTTTCGATGTCGCGCGCGGCATCAACCCGGACGACGACTGGCGCGCGAGCATGTACCTGGGTTCGCGCTTCTGACCATGGCGGCAACGCTCTTATTCCCGCGCAAGCCGGAATCACACGATGCAGTTTGCCATTGTGGGTCAGCTCACCTTGCCGGCTGAGTCAGCGCGCCGTAACGTCCGCCCCAATTCATCCGGAGGGGTGCGCAATGTGGCGGGAGTTCAAGGCGTTTCTGATGAAGGAGAACGTGCTCGCGCTCGCGATTGCGGTCGTGATAGGCACGGCGCTCAAGGATGTCGTCACGGCGCTCGTGAACGACTTCATCATGCCCATCGTCTCGGCGGTGGTGCCAGGCGGCAACTGGCGCACGGCAGACGTGGACGCGTTCGGAGTGAGTTTTCTGGTGGGTCACTTCCTGGGCGTACTGCTCGATTTCATCATCATCGGGTTCGTCGTCTGGCGGCTGAGCAGGATCTTCATCCGTCCCGCGCCACCGGGCGAGACGCCCGCTACGCGTCCGTGCGATTTCTGTCGGCAGACAGTGGACGCCAGGGCGACACGCTGCGCGTATTGCACGAGCCAGCTCGCCGCCGCGGCGGTGTGAGTCTGCTGCCGGCGTGGTGTATATTTCACGCTGACACCTGTGCGGGCGGAATGCCGTGCCGCAGCGGATAACGGACAGGAGGCGACGCCCATGCGCCGCACAATGTGCAAATCGAAGATTCACCGCGGGGTCCTCACGGGCTCCGAGCTGAACTACGAGGGGAGCCTGACGGTCGACCGCGACCTCATGGACGCGGCCGATCTGCTGCCGTTCGAGAAGGTTCAGGTGGTGAACGTGAACACCGGTGCCCGCCTGGAGACGTACGTGATCGAAGGCGGGCGCGCGAGCGGGACGATCCAGTTGAACGGCGCGGCCGCGCGGCTGGGCGCCGTCGGAGATCACGTCATCATCATCGGCTACGCCGATTACGATGAAAGCGAACTCCAGGACAGCACCTTCGAGCCGCGCATCGTCTTCGTCGACGAGCGCAACCGGATCGACTCCCCCCCGCCCAAGATCAGGCGCGCGCGGTAATTGTTCCGAGCCGCGCTCCGGCTACGGCGTCCTGTTGCGGGGATCGTCAGCCGGATTCACATACGTCAGTGACCATGGCCCCGTGCCGTGGAGCTGAATCGTCGTGCCGGCGTCCAGTCGCGCGAAGTGCGCCATTCGCGGAGGCATGTACGCGAATCCGTGCGGTGCTATCGCCTTCGCCTTGCTCCAGTCGGCCGTCTCGCCCATGCCAAGGTGGAATCGGCCGGCTACCACCGTGATGTGCTCCACCCCTGGATGCCAGTGTGGCGGGATCGTCACCTCGGCAGGCGCCGAGATGCGCATCGTGAACGGGCCGGGCTCCGCCGGGTTGCCCTCGAGTACCGCGACCCTGGTCCCCGGCAAAGACGCTGGTCCGTCGCGCCACTGAAACTCGCCCGGAGCGAGCATGGCGTGCGCGGTGGACATGGCGGCCGGCTCGGCGGCGGCGGCAATCTGCGGCGGCTCCGGCAGCGGAATGTCGCTGTTGAAGATGTCGGAGGAGATCTTCCATTCCCCAGCCAGCTTCTCATACACGACTACGTACTTTCCCTCGTCGGTGAAGCGTCCATCTGGCGTGTCCATTCCGAAGCGAAAGGTCCCGATCGCTTCCGCCATGTCGCCCGCGGCCGCGACATCGATGCTGGTCGGCGTGAGAACCAGCGACATGTTCGGTGCGCCGAGCATCTCCGACCACCATGCGCGAATCGCAGCGGCACCGTGAACAGCCGGTGCGTTCGCCGGGAGAAAGACGGAACTGCTCGAGTACAGCGACGCGATGGCGTCGGCATCACCCCTGGTGACGGCCGCCTCCATGCGATCTGCGATATCCCTGATCGCCCGCTCGTCCGCGAGCGGATCCGAGCTCGGGGTGGTCGCGCAGGCCGCGAGCAGTGTGACGAGGAAGAGCTTGCCGAGAGTGTGATGGTGCACCATTGGGACCTCCTGGTCGAGATAAGAAGACCCTACCGCGCATCCGGGGGGGGGGGAGGGGATCCAACTCTCACCTTTCCGTTCCGACTGTCAATGGGGCGCGGTACTATCCCCTGGGGATCTCCATGGTCCCCTCGCTCACCACTACGGTCGAGCCGCCCACGCGAATGGCTGTGGTCGCTCCCGCGATCTTGTCGGCCTCGACTTCGAGAATGCTCGGCCGGCCCATCTCGAAGCCCTGCTCCACTACCCATCGCAGCGTGCCGTCGCGCTTCCCGTCGCGCGCAGCGAGATAGCCGCCGAGCGCGGCGCACGCGGAGCCGGTGGCAGGGTCCTCGGGGACGCTGATGCCGGGCGCGAACATGCGCGCGCGGATGTCGGAGCCCGGGTGTTCGGCGTCGCGCGCGAATACCATGATCATGGGCGCCCAGTATGAGGCGAGCGTCGCTTCCCACCGCTCCATGCGCACACGCGCACGCCCTACCGCGCCGCGGTCGCGGAGCGGGACGAAGAGGAAGGGTAGTCCGACAGAAACGGCCTGCGGCGACATGGTTCCGCCGGGCATGTCACGCGGTTCGAGAGAGAGCAGGTCGGCCAGTGTTTCGCGTGTGGGTGGCGGCGGTCCGAGCTCGGGAAGTCGGGCGGCCGTGAGCTGCGCGAAGACGGGGCGTCCGCCCTCGGACCGGATGAGCACGGGAACGGGTCCGACGCCCTCCTCGAAGATGATGCGTGTCTCGGCGCTGGTGAGCGCGATAGCGCCCGTCGCCGCGAGCACGTGCGCCGCGCCTACGGTCGGGTGGCCCGCGAAGGGGATCTCGCCACCAGGGGTGAAGATGCGCAGTCGCCGCGCATGCTCCGGCGACTCGGGCGGGAGCACGAACACCGTCTCGGAGTAGTTGAACTCGCGCGCGATGTCGAGCATGAGATCACCGGGAATCGCAGTCGCGTCGGGGAAGACGGCGAGCTGATTGCCGCCGAACGGCCGGTCGGTGAAGACGTCGGCGGTGATGAAGCCGTGCCGCATTCGATCAGTGCGCCATCACGCAGGCGCTGCCAGGCCGCTCGTCATGCGACACGCGACAACGCGCCTGGCGCTGGCTGCGGCAAGGACATCGCCTACTCCTCCCCCATGAACGGATACCGGTAGTCCAGCGGCGGGCTGAAGGTTTCCTTCACCGTGCGCGCGCTCACCCAGCGCACGAGGTTGAGCATGGAGCCCGCCTTGTCGTTGGTGCCCGACCCGCGCGCGCCGCCGAAGGGCTGCTGCCCCACCACCGCGCCGGTGGGCTTGTCGTTGATGTAGAAGTTGCCCGCCGCGTTTCGCAGCGCAGCGGCGG
Organism: Gemmatimonadaceae bacterium; assembly: GCA_050733695.1. Classification (GTDB taxonomy): domain Bacteria; phylum Gemmatimonadota; class Gemmatimonadetes; order Gemmatimonadales; family Gemmatimonadaceae; genus JBOHTO01. Next base: position 47,734 of record JBOHTO010000021.1, read on the forward strand.
CCTCGCGCACCGCGCCGCGTTCGGTGGCGAAGACCGCGCCAGTGAGCGCGTATGGAGAGGTACGGTCGACCGTGCGCAGCATCTCGCTCCAGCGTGCGTCGTCGTACACGGACACCGTGACCACCGGGCCGAAGATTTCCTCGCACAGCAGCCGGTAGCCGGGATCGTCGGTCTCGATGAGCGTGGGCCGGATGAAGTAGCCGTCGTCGCCCTTCGCCTCTCCGCCCGTAATGATGCGCGCGTTCCGGCGCGCGTCGTCCAGATATTCACCGATCTTCGTGAACGCCTTCCGGTCGATCACCGCGCCCACGAAGTTGCGGAAGTCGGTAACGTCGCCCATTCCCATCGCCTCGATCATCCCTGCCGTGCTGTCGCGCACGCGCTTCCAGAGCGAGCGCGGCACGTACGCGCGGCTCACCGCCGAACACTTCTGCCCCTGGTACTCGAATCCGCCGCGCGCGATCGCGACGGCGACGGCCTGGGGATCGGCCGACGGATGCGCGACGATGAAGTCCTTCCCACCCGTCTCGCCCACGATGCGCGGGTATGAGCGATAGCGGCCCATGTTCTCCCCGATCGTCTTCCACATGCTGTTGAAGACGCCCGTGCTCCCCGTGAAGTGCACGCCCGCGAGATCGCGGTGGCCGAGCAGCACGTCGGAGATCGCGGCGGCATCGCCCGCGACGAGGTTGATGACGCCCGGGGGGAGGCCGGCCGCTTCCAGCAGCTTCATGATGTAGTGTGCGCTCAGCATCGCGCTCGATGCCGGTTTCCAGATGATGGTGTTCCCCATGAGCGCGGGCGCTGTGGGGAGATTGCCGCCGATCGAGGTGAAGTTGAACGGCGTTACCGCGTACACGAACCCCTCGAGCGGGCGATAGTCGAGCTGGTTCCACATCGCGTGATCGCTCAGCGGCTGCTCGTCGTACAACCCCTGCGCGAAGTGCGGATTGAAGCGCCAGAAGTCGATGAGCTCGCACGCAGCATCGATCTCCGCCTGGAAGATCGTCTTCGACTGGTTCAGCATCGTGGCCGCATTGAGCGTCGCGCGCCAAGAGGTGGTGAGCAGTTCGGCGGCCCTGAGAAAGACGGCTGCTCGGTCCTCCCACGGCCAGCTCGCCCAATCCTCTCTCGCCTTCGCCGCCGCGTCGATCGCGCTGCTGATGTGCCCGGTCTTCGCGCGGTGCCAGTCGGCGAGCACATGGCGGTGGTCGTGTGGCATCACGGCCTGCGCGATGTCACCCGTGCTGATTTCCTCGCCGCCGATGATGAGCGGGATCTCGATGCGCTCTCCCGCCATGGTGGCGAGGCGCTCCTTGATCTCGCGTTTCTCGGGCGAGCCGGGTGCGTAGCTCCTCACGGGCTCGTTCGCGGGCACCGGAACGCGACGATTGCCGTTGAAGGCGACCGTGGGCGTCGCGGCTGGTCCGTTGTCTAACTCCGCCCGCGGCGCAGGAGTGGACGCCGGGCCCGACGCCGGCGTGCGGCGCTGCGTGGACGTGGATGCGACGGGGGCGGGGGGTGGGGCGGGGGTGGGCGGAGCAGCCATGGTTCCATCCTCGAGTTGCACGATGCGCGCGGCGATCCACCGCGCTCGAAAGATAGACGCGCGGGTGAGTACGGGCCAAGTCAGCGTGCGGAACTGCGCGGTTCACGAGGCGGGCGAGTATGGCTATTCTCCGGTATGCCACAGAGAATGGATTCCCGCTTTTGCGGGAATGACGAGCCGGCCGGAGACGGTGGGGATGACGGCTCGGCAGGGGAGGGCGGGAACGGCGGCCGGAGGGGCGCGAGAACGTGTGTCTTGGGGGGAAGGCCGATGCTCACCCTCCTCGCCGGAACGCTGCTGGCGAGCGCGTGCGGGCCTGCGCCAGTCGAGTGGGAGGAGCCGGAGGTCGTGGCTTCGCAGAATCTCGCGGACCAGCGGCTGCTGCTGGACGCCACCGGCGCGGCGCGGCTCGTGTCGAACAGCGACGCGCTCGAGTACCAGCCGGCAGGCGCGTGCCCGCGCTCGGTGCGCGTTGCGCGTGGGCGCGAGGGCGTCGCCTACGCTGTATGGTGGGCGCCGCGTGGCGACAGCAGTGCCGCGCTTCTCGCCGCGCGCTCGACCGATAGCGGGCGTCACTGGGGGGCGCACGTTCCCGTGGATACGGTCGATCGCGCCGCCGCGGGGTGCGAGCGTCCGCCGCCATCCATTGCCGTGGACACGAGCACCGGCTACGTGCATGTCGCCTACTTTCTCGTGGCCCCGGAGGGGGCCGGGATATTCTTCGCGCACTCCATGGACCGCGGCGGGCTGTACCATCAGCCGCTCGCGATAGTCTACGGCGACCGTCCCGCGGCGACGGCGATAGCCGCGGATCGCTCAGTGGTGGGGATCGCCTACGAGGAACCCAACTCCCGGCGGCCGCGCATCGGCATCGCGCTCTCCGCCACGGATGGCCACATCTTCCAGCACCGGCTCTCTCCCGTGAGCGCGCCGAGCGCTGTGGCGTACGACCCGCGCGTGGCTCTCCGTGATGACGCGATAGCCGTTGCATGGACCGCGCGAACGGGGCGCGGCGGAGGCGTCGCAGCAGGCGATGCCGTCACGGTCGTGCGCGTCGGATCGGCCCGCTTGAGGGGGCAGCCGTGACCGCTTGCGAGCTGCATGCCCCTGAAAGAATCGCGCGCGCCCCTATTGCGCAGGTGCGTGGTCATTGTACTTTGTTGCGCGACGGGTCGGTGTTTGCTCTCTCGAAACACGCTCCTCCCATCCTCCAGGAGACAATCCATGGCCACCAGGAAGAAGGCGGCAAAGAAGCGCTCGGCGAAGAAATCTTCATCTCGCAAGAAGGGCAGAAAGACGACCGCGAAGAAGAGGACGGCGAAGAGGCCGGCGAAGAGGAAGGCCGCGAAGAAGAAGAAGACACGCACCAAGCGTACTCCGAACGCGGCGTTCATGAAGCCGATGCAGCCGGATGCGGCCCTGTCCGAGGTGGTCGGTCCGGGTGCCATGCCGCGTACCCAGGTGACGAAGAAGATCTGGGCCTACATCAAGCGCAAGGACCTGCAGGATCCGAAGGAGCGCCGCATGATCATCGCCGATGACAAGCTCCGGCCCATCTTCGGCGGGAAGTCCAGAGTCTCCATGTTCGAGATGACGAAGCTGGTGAACAGGCACCTGAAGGACAGCTAGCGCGCCGCTAGGGCGCAGTTCGTCGTTTGTGATTCGAGGAGGGGGCGCGCCAGCGAGCACGCCCCCTCTCTGCATGTGCGCCCCGCGTGACGACAGCGCGAGAGCCCTTGCGATGAGCCGCGCTCGTGTAAGCTTTCATGGCTCGTGCTCGTCCCCCTCCCCTCGTCTCGATCCGCATCCACACCATTGGCCGCAAGAAGAAAGCGCTCGCGGGTTGCGAGCACGCCGACGAACGACACCGAACCCGGCAGGAACGGAGTGATCACGCAGCCGCGCCGGGATCGTCCCGTGCTGGAGATATTCAAGACGGTTGGCGGCGCACTGCTGCTCTTCCTCCTTGTACGTGCCTTCCTGTTCGAGGCGTACCGCATACCGTCGGGGAGCATGATCCCAACGCTTCTCATCGGCGACTGGCTCTTCGTCAACAAGCTGGTGTACGGGCCGCACGTCCCCTTCACCGACTTCAATCTGCCGGGCTACGACGAGCCGGTGCGTGGCGAGATCGTGGTTTTCGAGTCGCCACCGCAGCCGGACAATCCCGGCGATCTCACACCGATCCTCGTGAAGCGACTGATCGGAATGCCCGGCGACACGCTCTTCATGCGCGGCGGAGTGCTGCACGTGAATGGCGTGCCGTCGCCGCAGGGCCCCGCATTCGCCGGCAACCCCACGGGAAATCCCGACGAGGTGAACAGGCTCTTCGACTGGCAACGCTCCATCGCACTCGGCGCATCGCGCTTTGGTGCAGCACCGGCGCAGCCAACGCACGACAACTGGGGGCCGCTTCTCGTTCCCGCCGATCACTACTTCATGATGGGCGACAACCGCTACCAGTCGAAGGACAGCCGTTACTGGGGTGTGGTTCCGCGCGAGAACTTCCGCGGCCGCACACTGTTCGTCTACTACTCGTACAACGCCACCGATAGCGACAGTCCCATCCCGCAGCTCACCGACATTCGCTGGAGCCGGATCGGCCACTGGATCGAGTGAACGCACCGGGATGAACCCTCCCGCCGGGGAAACTCGCGCTGCCCCGAAGCTCGTCCGCGGTATGACGCTACTCGGCACCGTGGCGCTCCTGGTAGTCAACATGGCGGGGACGTCCATCTACACCCTCCCGGCATCTCTCGCCTCGGCCGTCGGCCCTCTGGGCATCGCTGCATGGGCGCTTACCGCGGCGGGCTACCTGTTCGTCGCGCTCGTGTACGCCAGCCTCGGCGTACGCTACCCGCGCACGGGCGGCCCGTACGTGTTCGCCCGCGAGGCGTTCGGCGACTTCATCGGCTTCCAGACGGTCTGGTCGTACTGGTTCAGCGCCGTGATCGGCAACGCCGCGATCGTGACGAGTGTCGTCGCCTACGCGCAGGGGTTTTCCGCGACACTCGCTGGAAGCGCGGCGCTCAGCTTTCTCCTCGGCCAGATTCTCCTCTGGGGGCTGTGCCTTCTCAACGTCGCCGGTATACGCCAGAGTGCCCGCTTTCAGATCGGCATAATGGTGTCGACCGTCATCCCGCTGCTCTTTCTCACCGGTATGTCGTTCACCGCGTTCGATCCCGTCAATCTCACGCCATTCGCGCCCAATGGCATTGGAGCCATCGCCGTCGGTGCCGCTCTGGTGGTGTGGGCGTATGCGGGAATCGAGTCCGCGACCGTACCGGCCGAGGAGATTCAGAGCCCGGAGCGCACGATACGACGGGGCACGCTGACGGGCTACGCCATCGCGACGGTGATCTTTCTCACGAGCGCTGTCGCAGTAGCCGGCGCACTCCCGAACGACGTCATCGCGTCATCTGCCCGTCCGCTGGCGCTGGTGGTGGAGCGAACATCGGGACCCACCGCCGGACTGGTCATCAGCCTTGCCGCGATCGTCGCCGGGCTGGGCACGCTCAACGGCTGGATACTGATGGCCGGGCGCATCCCGGTGAGTGCCGCAGCGGATGGGCTGTTCTTCCGCCGCCTCGCGACGATCCATCCGCGCTTCGGCACCCCGCACATCGCACTGCTTGCCGGCACCGCCGTGTCGAGCTGCATGCTGCTGCTCTATTTCAGCGGCACGCTGCTCGCCGTCTTCAATTTCATCGTTCTCCTCTCGGTGCTCACGACGCTGCTCCCCCACCTGTATTCGGCCGCGGCAGAGCTGATGCTCGCCCGCCGCGATCCTGCTCGATACTCGCCAGCAGAGCGCAGGCGAGCGCACTTCATTGCTCCAGTGGCGTTTGTATTCATACTGTACACGATCTACGGGGTGGGGCCGGAGGTCGCGCTCTGGGGCCTTCTCGTGGTGCTCGCCGGTACGCCCCTGTACATCTGGTTCGTGACGCGACCCCAGCCTGCGCACTGATTCGATCACCGGTTGCGGCACGACAGCCAACCACACCGCGGGACATGATAATGGCACTTCACTTCCCTTTCGACCCGAACATCGCCGGCGCGGCCACCATCCCATCGCGTCTGTACACCGATCCCGTCTACTTCGAGCTCGAACGCGAGCGGATCTTCGGACGCACGTGGCAGCTTGCCGGGAGGCGGGAGCAGGTCTCGGCCCCGGGCGAATTCATGACGGCCGACATCGCCGGCGAGCCCGTGGTCGTCGTACGCGACGGCGAGACGCTGCGCGGCTTTCACAACGTCTGCCTGCACCGAGCGGGGCCCGTTGCGCACGGCTGCGGCAAGCGGCAGACGCTGCAGTGCCGCTACCACGGCTGGACCTACAACCTGCGGGGTGAGCTCCTCCACGCGCCCGAGATGGAGGGCGTCGAACGCTTTCATCGCGGCGATATGCATCTCGCACCGGTACGCGTCGACTCGTGGGGACCGCTGGTCTTCGTGAATCTCGACCTCAAGGCGCCGCCCCTCGCGGAGTTCCTGGAAGACATTCCCGTGCGTGCGGGCAGTTTCGGCGCCGAGCAGATGCGCTACGTCATGCGCAAGGAGTACGTGCTGGCGTGCAACTGGAAGGTTTACGTGGACAACTACCTCGAGGGATACCACATCCCGGTCGTACACCCGGGCCTCCACCACGAGATCGACTACGATCAGTACAGCGTGGAACCGCACCGCTACTACTCCGTGCAGCACGCCCCATTGCGCCCGGTGACAGGCGCCACGGCCGAACGGAAGTACGTTCCGGACGGCGAGGCGGAGCAGGCGCAGTACTACTGGCTCTTTCCCAACATCATGCTGAACGTCTACCTGGGGCAGTTGCAGACAAACGTCGTGCTGCCGCTCGGCCACGATCGAACGGCCGTCATATTCGAATGGTTCGCATCGAATCCGCCCACTGATCCGGCGACCGACGAGCGCTGGACGCGCCTCGTCGCGTTCAGCGATGAGATACAGGATGAGGATGTGGCGATCTGCGAGATTGTCCAGCGCAACCTGCACTCACGGGTGTACGACCGCGGGCGCTATTCGGTGAAAAGGGAACGTGGCGTGCATCACTTTCACTCCCTGCTGCACCGTTTTCTGACGTGACAGCGATCCGTCAAGACACCCATCGGACAGTGTGACCGCTCGCCTCGCGGCGACAGTCCGACTCCTGCGCCGCTGTGCGTGACCGAATGCGAATCGGCTCGTTTGTTCGATGACGGGCCACGCAGGTCCGTGCGACCGCCGGAGGACACATGAAGTACTCCACGCTATTCGTGATATCAGCGGCCGGATCGCTGTCCCTCGCGGCCTGTGTCACGCGGCCGTCGAGCGATACGACGCTCCCGGCCTCCGCCCTCACTGCGACACATGGCTCGTCGAACGTGGCGCCGCCGCGCCCGACGCAGATGCGTGATCACGGCGAGTTGCGCGGCATTGTGCGCGGCTACGATGCGCAACTCAACTTCTGCTACGAGGAAGCGCGCCGCGTCGACCCGACGCTCGCCGGCACGGCCACGGTTGTGATCACCATCGCCGGAAGCGGAAATGTGACCGATGTCACCGTGACGGAGCGCTCATGGAAGGGGGAGGGCGCGCGCGAGGCGGAGTCGTGCATTGGCTCGAAGATCCGCGCCTGGCATTTCCCGTCGTCGGAAGAGATACTCGGGACGTATGCCTTCTCCTTCAACTTCACCAGCTAGCGCGCCAGGCGATTGACAGATCGGACCAGGATTCGGGCGCCCGGCGGGTTGAAGCTGGGCGCCCGAAGTCGCATTGTATGGGGTCTGCTTCAACGACCCACCGCGAACCTGGAGATCGAATGTCCGAATACCGTCCCCTCATCATGCTTGCCGTAGCCCTGACAGCGCTCGCCTGCGGCAGCGATGCCGACGACACATCCGCCGACACCCTGGCTGCCGTCACGCCCGAACCCACGTGCGTCGCGGGCGATGTCGCCCTCGATCCCGGCGGTATCGGACCTCTCCGCATCGGCGAGCCGATCGCGTCGCTTCCCGCTGTGTGCGCGGTGACTGACACCACGCTCCAGATGGAGGGAATGGAGGAGACGGCCAGGGTCGTCATGCTCGGCGACAGACGGGTCATCGCCCTCACTCCCGGAGGAGGGGCGAATCCTGTGGTCACGCGCATCATCGTCGATGACAACGCAGTGCGAACGGAGCGGGGCATCGGGGTCGGGAGCACCGTCGGCGACCTCCGAACGGCGCACGGACGCGTGTGCGCCATGATGGGCGAGGGTGCCGTGGTCGTCGTCTCGGCGGGCCTGCCCGGCATTTCGTTCGAAACGGATACGGATATCCGGCAGGTTACGAGTGGTGGCAATGTCGATGCCGACCGTATTCCCGGGACGGACGAGATCACACAGCTCTGGATACACGGCGAAGCAACGACGTGTGGCGGCTCCTGAGCCGTCGCACGCTGCGAGCAGACACGAGCGCGATCGGAGTGCCGTGAGACACGGCCCACGCCTCACGTTCGCTGTGCTCGCCGCATGCGCCTGTGCCGCATCGGGCGTCCCGCCGCCTGCCGATCCCGCATTGTCCCATGAAGCGCCGCATGAAAACGGCAGCGTCCGCGCCGACAGCTTCCGGTCGCAGGCGCTCGGCACCGACAAACGCTTCCTCGTTTACCTGCCGCCGTCGTATGCAACGAACGACGGCGACCGCTATCCCGTCGCGTACTACCTGCACGGGCTCTGGGGAAGCGAGGACGACTGGGTTAGCCAGGGCCGGCTCGCTCATGTTGCAGATTCGCTGGTGCGTTCGGGCGTTGCGGAGATGATCGTTGTCATGCCCGATGGTGACGATGGCTGGTACACGACATGGAACTCCCTTGGCAACAACTCCTCCTGCAGGAGGAATCCGCCGGAGCACGAACCGGCGGAGAGCTACTGCGTGCCCTGGCCCCACTACGACGACTACATCGCACGCGATCTGGTCGCTTACGTGGATTCGAACTACCGCACGCTCGCGGGGCGCGCACACCGCGGCATCGCGGGGCTGAGCATGGGCGGGTACGGCGCAGTAACGCTGGCACTGGCGTATCCTGCGGTATTCTCCGCGGCGGCGAGCCACTCCGGCGTGCTGACACCGCTCCTCGCCGGGCCCGACGGCCAACGCGCCCGTAGCATGCAGGAGCTGCGAGTGGCGTCGGGCAATCTCTGGCCTTCGATGAAGCTCGCCTTTGGCGACGACACGGCCGGTTGGATCGCGCGCGATCCGGCGCGCCTGGCGCGGCGTCTGTCACGATCGGCAGCAGGGATGTCACCGGTGCCAGCGGCGATCTTCGTCGACGTCGGCCTCGACGACCGCTTCCTCGCGCAGAACCGGGCCTTTCGGGCCGAGCTACTGAAGCTGGGAATGCAGGTCAAGTACGCCGAGTGGCCGGGTGGGCATGGCTGGGATTACTGGCGCGCCCACGTGGACGAGAGCCTTGCGTGGCTTGCCTCGGAGATCGGGAAGTGACGTGCCGCCCGGCGAGACCGTCGCTGGATTGCGCGGCGCGACATCGATACTGCTCTGGGGGCACATGACCCGCTTCTTTCCTCGCCAGACCGTCGCATGGAAGCTCGAAGAGCCGGCAGCGTTCCGGAAGCTGACACTCTCGCTCCTGGAGATGGCGCTGATCACGGGCGTGGTCCTGCGCCTCTATCGGTCGGTCGTGTTCGTTCAGAGTGCGGGGAGCTGGTTGTACGTGGGCGCGGCGTTCGCGTTTGGCGCCCTCTTTCTCTTCGGCATGCTCACGCTGCATCTGGGGAACTATCCGATAAGGCAGTGGGCATGGCGCGCGCCGGCGTTTGCTGTCATCGAGGTGGCTGCGGAGATGCTCACGAGCATCGCGCTCATCGCGCTCCATCGCGAACCCCTGGGCACTGCACGAGCGGCTGCGGGCGACTGGATGGTGATGGTGCGCGGCACCCTGATCACACGCGTTGCCGGAGTGGTGCTGTTCGCACTCCTGCTCGCCGGGATCGTGCAGCTCGTGCGCTACCTCCTGCTGAGGCGCGAGAACAGGGACAGCACCGCGGCTGCGATACACGACGAGCACGAGCGGCGCTCCCGGAGCGAGATAGCCTCCCCACCCGAGCTGTAGGGAACGAGCGCAATCGTCTACCTTTCCGTGGCATGGTCACGCGCCGGAGGAATGGAAGTGGAGAGAAAGGACAAGCGGCTGCTGGTAGTGGGCGATCGCGTGCTCGTGAAGGTCGAGGAAGGCGAGGACCGGACGAAGGTCGGCCTCTATCTCCCACCGACCGCGGTTGACAGCCAGCAGGTTCAGGGCGGGCGTATCATCGCGACGGGTCCCGGCCTTCCCATGCCAGACCTGTCCGAACCGGCGGATGAACCGTGGCGAACGGGAACGGGATCGCGCGAAACGCGCTTTGTTCCGATGCAGGCGAGGGCCGGCGACTATGCGCTCTTTTTCCGCAAGGCGGCCGTCGAGATCACATTCGAGTCGGAGCGATACCTCGTCGTTCCACAGGCAGCCATTCTCGCGCTCGTGCGCGAGCCGCCGGTGCCCGAGGGCGAACAGGATCGCTCATGGTAAATCGATAACCAGGAATCCAGGAGATGTCCCATGTACGACGAAAGAATGGTGGCGCCAATGCGTCAGGAGCTCACCCGCCTCGGCGTCGAGGAGATGCGCACCGCAGGCGAGGTGGACTCCACGCTGAAGGACCGCACGGGAACCACGCTCGTCGTGGTCAATTCGGTGTGCGGCTGCGCCGCCCGCAACGCACGCCCGGCCGTGGCACGGGCAATCGAGCACGAGCCCAGGCCCGACCGTCTCACGACGGTTTTCGCCGGTCAGGACGGCGATGCGGTCGCCGCGGCGCGCGGCTACTTCACGGGCTATTCCCCCTCGTCGCCGCAGATTGCGCTCCTCAAGAACGGCAAGCTCGTGTTCATGCTGGAGCGGCATCAGATCGAGGGACGTTCAGCCGAAGAAATCGCGCAGGATCTCACCGGCGCCTTCGACCGCTACTGCGCCGGCGCGCCATCACCCGCTTGATCGGGCGCGCTCTCCATCGGCAGGAGTGCAACAGGAGTCAGTGACCCCCGCGCGCGGCCGGGTCCCCACGCGTCCGGGGTCCCGGCGCCTCCGACGCTCGGCACGCGACGTGCAACCTGACCATTGATACGCGCGGGTCGATTCCCGCGCGACGGGCAGACTTCGGTTAGGAGGGACCCATGGAGAGAGACGCGAACGACAATCTGGGTAATCCCGTCAGCGGGAGCGGCGACGGCAGCGACGGGACGACATCGGGGACGGGTGGCTTTGCCGCTGGCGGCGCCAGCACGGGTGGGGAGTCCTTCGGATCGACGGGTGGAACGGCTGGCTCATACGGCACCAAGCCGGGCAGCTACGGCCAGGCATCGACCGCAGGCACCGAACGCAGCACCAGCGACAAGGCGAAGGCGAGGGCCGCCGACGCGAAGGAAAAGGCGTCGGAGAAGCTGGGACAGGCGCGCGAGAAGGCGGGCGAGCTCAAGAACTCGCTTGCGGACAAGCTCGAGGCCGGCGCCGGCAAACTGAGGCAGCGCGGCACGACGCAGCCGGGCAGCTACGCGAGTGCCTCCGCGGGCACGACGGGAGCGGCTGGGGGCGATGGCAGCATCACATTGCGCCACGAGGAGAGTAAGGTGGACAAGGTCTCCGGCTCGGTGGCTGGCGGCATGGAAAAGAGCGCCGAATGGCTGCGCAACAACGATCTCGATTCGATGAAGGCAGATGTGGAGACGAAGGTGCGGGCCAATCCGGGCAAGTCGCTCCTGGTCGCGCTGGGAGCGGGCTATCTGCTCGGCAAGATCTTCCGCAGATAGGTGGCGTGATGACGGTCGACATCGGTAACGGCCGTCGGTCTCTCGGCAAGCTCCTCGGCGATCTGGCCAATGGGAGTTCCTCGCTCGTGCGCCAGGAAGTTCGACTGGCGCGACTCGAGGTCGCGGCGCTCCTTTCCGGCGTGGCCCGAGGCGCTGCGCTGGTGGCCACGGGCGGAGTGCTCGCCGTTATGGGCGCTCTCTCCGTTCTCACCGGTCTCGTTCTGCTTGCCGGGGATCAGTGGCTGCGGGATCGGTACTGGGTCGCGGCGCTCATGCTCGCGGCCGTCGCGGCGGGACTGGCCGCCTGGTTTGCGAAGCAGGGGATCACCCTGCTCTCGCCGCACACGCTCGCACCCGATCAGACGGTCGCGACGCTCAAGGAGGACAGGGAATGGCTGAAACAACGGCTGACGTCCGGCGAGACATCGAGATGACCCGCGAGCGGATGTCCATGACCATAGCACAGCTCGAAGAGAAGCTGAACGTCACGCAGATGGTGCGCGACCATCCTTGGCCGGCGATCGCGCTCGCACTGGGCGCAGGCTTCGCGCTGAGCGGATCGCGCGCCGATGTGAAGGCGGCTGCGGCAACGGTGGCCGCAACCCAGGGCGCCAGCGGCCGTGTCGGCTCGCTGCTCGACGATGTGGTCGCCAACCTCATCGTCGGAGTCAATCAGGCGATACACAGCCATGTCGATGGCTGGGTGTCCGAACTCAAGCAGACCATCGGCGCACCGGCAACGCCGCGCGGCGCGGGCAATGGGCCCGACGTGCCCGACGTGCCCACCACGCAGGCGACAGCACCTCTCGCCAGTGGTATGGGCGCGGGCGGCTCCTGGGCGCCCCAGACGCCAGGCAACACCCGCGCCGACTGAGGGACTGGGG
>JBOHTO010000022.1:0-31147 GCA_050733695.1 Gemmatimonadaceae bacterium
GGTTCGTTCCGTTGCTTGGTGCTCACGGCTGGCAGAACTAGGTGGGGCCGAGGTCCGACTGGAGGTTGGAACCCGCGCTACGAACGCCACGCAGCGTCACGCCGCGCAACGCCGCGAACGCCGCGCAACGCCGCGAACGCCGCGCAACGCCGCGCTCGGAGGCTGCCGGGTTCCGCGGGTCGCGATTCACTGGCTCCCATCGGTCGACTGACGCGATACTCCGGGATTCCGGGAAAGGGGAGGGGCGTGAGGACATTCTCTGGCGGGGAGGGGACAGATGGCCGGAACACAGGGTAGGGCGGGAGGGGATCGGGCGGGTGGGGGGGATGGAGCGGACGGACCGAGCCGACCGGCTCGTCCGGCAATGGGCCGACCGATCGGTTCGTCCACCGCGACCGAGTCGGTGTCCGGGGCCGCGGAGTTGGGCCACGTTCGACTGACGCCACGCAGCGTCGGTTCCGGAGCCGGTGCGCGACCGTTCTTTCCGCCGCCATGCCCTGCCCGGGGGCCAACGCCATCGTTGGCCGGCCATCCGATGCCGTCGCCGGCACACCCTCCGACGCCGCCCCTCCACCACCAGGATGGCCTCGGCCATGTGCCCGCCGCTGATTCGCTCGCCGACGGAGCGGCTACAGCAGCTGCAGCGGCTGCAGCGCCCGCAACCCCCGCAGCGCCTGCAGCGCCTGCAGCGCCCCGGCCGCTTCCACGCGCCGTTGACGGTACGGCCGGCTCGCCCAAGGCACAGCCGGCGGAAGTCTCACTGCAGCCAACGATCGAGCCGCTGCCAGCCGAGCTCGCACCGGGGCAGGTAGGATCGGTTCCAGAGGCGAGCTCCGACAACGTGTTCGCTGAATCGCGTATTGTATTGAACCGCAGCGCATTGGGATTGTCATCTGAAGTACCACATGAGCCGCTCGAGGCGGCGGCCTCGCCGACCGCGAGCGGGATCGAGCGCCTGGCCGCAGCCCTGGAATGCCTGGCCGTGCGCGTTCGCCAACGCGACCTGGCTCTCGATGATGAGGTCGCTGATCGGGCCGCGGCCGCAGGCGAAGCGTCGACCCTGGCGGCCGTGCTCTCGGCCCTGCTCAGCCCGGAGAAGTAGCCGACCTCAATGTCAGTTGTCCGGCTCGTGGTTACTGGGCAGGTGCAGGGAGTCGGATTCCGCTGGTTCGTCCGGGAGCGCGCCTCCGCGCTCGGCCTGGGCGGCTGGGTTCGAAACCGCAGCGACGGGGCTGTGGAGATCACCGTCTCGGGCGAGGCACCGGTCGTGGATGAGCTGATCAGTCTGGTCGAGAAAGGACCGCCGGGTGCCCGCATAGGTGCAGTGCGCCGGCTCGACCCGGAGCCCGGCCCCACGGACCTGCCCCGTCCGTTCGTCATCCGGCACTGAATGATGAGTGCCGCCACGGGCGGGAACGCAGGAGCTGATCTCGAGCGGGAACTGCGTGCGCGGATCCGCGACATCGCCGACTTCCCGACGCCGGGGATCGTCTTCAAGGACATCACGCCGGTGCTTGCTGATGCCGACCTGTTCGCCCGGGTGATCGACGCCATGGCGGCGCCCTTCGCTCGGGCGGGCGTCACGCACGTCGCGGCGATCGAGAGCCGCGGCTTCATTCTGGGCGGACCGATCGCCCGGCTGCTGCGTGCCGGTTTCATTCCGATCAGGAAGCGGGGAAAGCTGCCCTCCGATACGGTCTCGATCGAGTACGCGCTGGAGTATGGCAGCGATGTACTGGAGATTCACGCCGACGCGCTGGGCAATGCAGCCGGTGCGGCACGGGTACTCGTGGTCGACGACGTGCTTGCTACGGGTGGCACCGCCTCGGCGGCATGCAAGCTGATCGAACGGGTGGGCGGGGAAGTGTCTGGCCTTACCGTCCTGATTGCGCTCTCTTTCCTGCCGGGCGTTGTCGCCCTCGGCGATCGCCGGCTCGCCGTAGCTGTAACCTACTGACCGGCCACGGTCCAAGACATTCCTCGGGGAGACTGCACCGGATGAAACCAATCACGATAGTCGGCGCGATTCTGATCGCCGCCGGCGCACTGGCACTGATATTCGGCGGTATCACGTACACGCAGAAGGAAGAGGTGGTCGACATCGGGCCCATCGAGGCTACGGCGGAGCAGCGTGAGCGGATCCCGATTTCGCCCGTGCTGAGTGGCATTGCGATCGTGGCCGGGGTCGCATGCGTCGTCGCCGGCGTTCGAAAGCGTTGAGGTAGCTCAGCGCGCACCCTCCGCGACATCGGTTCGCGTTGGGGGCGGTGGTGCGTCGAGCGCATTCCAGTTCGCGATTGCATTGAGCGCCAGCGCGAACGAGCCCTGCGTCTCCCAGCGCCAGAACGGGCGGATGCCGAAGAGGATGACGTGCCCTTCACCCACGGGGGCGTCGACGATGGCGCCCTTGCCGGCCATCTCGTTCCCGTTCACGAGCAGACCCGAGATGAGCAGGGAATCGGCCATCGGATGGAACGCCAGGATGACGCGGCCGCGCTGTCGGTCGGCTTCCGCGAGGATTTCCGGATCCACACTTTCGGTCCGGCTGGAGGTGTCGCGCGGCTCGACCTCGAACAGCGGCCGCTGGTTGAAGTAGACGGGGAAGGTCCCGCGCTCGTAGCCGTAGAGCAGCGGGCTGTCGGGTACTTCGGCGCGCGCGCGGAAGATTGCACCCTGCGCGCGCAGGCCGCGCGCCTCATCGATGCTCACCGTGGGGTTGAAGCCGAGGTCGATGGGGAGGCGCGTGGAGTTGCCGGTGGCGATGAGAAGCCCGCCGCGCTCCACGAAGCGGCGCAGCGCCGCCGCACCTTCGAGCCCCATGCCAGGCCGGATGTCATCCGTCGCGTCCAGCTTCCCGAGGTTGGGTGTGGCGTCGGTGCGCTTCCACGGAATGGCGGGTCCGATCATCGGGCGGCCGTTGATGAGGCGCGAAGTCTCTCGGGCGCTCACGTGCGGGAAGACGACGACGTCGAAGGGATCGAGAGCGCCGGAGCGGCGCAGGTCCTGATCGGCGATGTAGGTGTACGGTACGCCCATCACGTCGAAGGCATAGCGTACCCAGCCCTCGTTCTGCGTTTCGAGCCAGGAGTGCATGAGCGCAATGCGCGGCAGGGAGAGCGTGCGCTGCTCCACACGTGGTGCGTCCGTGACCGCGACCGCCTGCATGCCGAGCGCGCGCACCGCTGCGCGCGCGTCGTCGTTGGCACGGAGGATGAAGGTGCCGGCGGGATAGTTCGTACCGGCCACTGTGAAGGAAGACTCCGCGACCGCGGTGCGTCCCTGCCCGATCTTCCACGGCAGCACGGCCGAGCGCCAGTCACCGAGGTGCGCGACGACGAGCGTTCCACCTTCGCCGGTGATGGTGCCTTCGACAGTGGCACTGTCGTCGAGCATGCGCATCGGGCGCGCGAGCACGGACGAATCGCTGATGGCGACCGTTGCGACGTGGCGGAGTTCGTCGAGCGTCCAGCCGGTGTCGTCGTACGGCTCGGGGTCATCCGCTCCATAGGTCTGGCGCGCGAGCAGTGTGCGGACGGTCTGCGTGTACGGCTGATCCATTCGCACTATCCAGTCGCCGGTGTGAACAGCAATTGCCGATGCGGCGCGGTCTGATCGGGATTGGTCGGCAGCCGCCTTGTCGCCGAGCGCGGTGTCCGCCGCCGCAGCCGCTTCGACGGGCGCGTTGGGGTCACTCGGCTCGCGCGGCGTCATGCTGTCGGTGGGGACGGCGGTATCGCTGCGCGTCGCGGCATCCGATCCGCGCCCGCCATCGCGGCGCAGCTCGAAATCCGCCGTGGCGACATGGACCTCCGCGCCATGCGCGCGGAAGAGGTTGACGAGATCAGCCGCCTCGGCGGAGTGTCGCTGCTCCCTCGGGATGAGATACGCGAATGGTGCACTCTCTCGGCCGCGCTCCACCATGCGCTGCGCCTTGGCGGCGTAGTTGGTGAGGAACGTCTCCGCGTTGTCGGCGACGTACTTGAGCGCTATGAGCACACCCGACTGCTGGTAGTTGATGTTGCTGCGGATGCACCAGCGCACGCCGTTGACCGGCGGATTCGTGCGATCCCAGCGGCGGTCCGTCTGGCGCGAGGAGAGCTGGACCGTGTGGCAGTCTGCCCCCGAGGACGTATACGTTTCGTAGAAGCGGCCGATGGCGTTATGGAGGTTGCCAATGGCCAGCATGTAGTTGGGCGCCCATCCGTCGTAGAAGCCGTGCGTCCATACGCCTGGGAGTCCACGACGAGTGAGTTCGTTGATCTCCTGGTAGGCGAGCGTGTGCCACTCGTTCACGACGATCGGATCGAACTGCTCGTTGTAGGGGCCTGTACCGGTGCTGGTGTAGAGAAAAGCGACCGACTCGTGCAGATCATGGAACACGACCGGTTTCCAGCGGAGATATCCATCCATGATGTTCTGCGTGAGCTTCTGCGAGAGCACCATCGCGTCGCGATTGTTGTCGTGCGCCGTATACTTGCCCCAGTAGATGAGATTCCGCCCGTACGATCCCAGGCCGAGTCGCTTTGCCTGATAGTAGACGTCGACCATCCGGTCGCGGCCGTCGACCTCGACGACCGGCGTGATCAGCGTGATGACATTCGAGCGGATGGCGCGAACGTAATCCGATTCATCGACGGCGAGGCGGTAGCCAAGCTCGAGGAGCATCTCGGGGCTCCCCGTCTCCGGGGAGTGCATCGCGCCCGTGAGCCAGTAGATGGGCCTGGCCGTATCGATGAGCCGGTCGCGCTCGGCATGGTCGCCTGCATTCGCGCCCATCGCGAGCGTGCGAGGATCGGCGAGGCGAGCGAGCATCTCGCGGTAGTCGTCGAGGCGCGTGATCGTCGCCTCGTCTGCGATTGCGACGAGGAGCATCTCGCGCCCGTCGTCGCTCTCGCCGAGGGAGAAGAGCTTCACGCGTGGCGACGTGCGTGCGAGCTCGCGGAAGTAGCGGTTGATGTCGGCGACGTACGAGAGCTTGCCCACGGTTCCGGGGACGTAGCCCAGGACATCGAAGGGCGTGGGGACGGTAGGGGAGTCGGGCAGGTAATCGACAAGTTCGGTGGAGAAGTTCCAGACTGAGTCCGTGGGGGTGAGTTCGCGGATCGTCCGGGTGTAGGCGGAGTCGATCGGCTGCTGCGCGGAGAGGGGGGTGAGGGAGAGCGTGAAGATCGTGAGCAGGGAAAGACAACCGAAGCTTACCTGGACACTCGTGCGCATATGATCCACTCTTGGTGTGCGTATCGGGTTGGGCGATGCTCGTGGGTAACGCGTCACCCGAGCATCCGGGACGCCAGGCTCATGGAAAACTACCGGAGGAGACCTATCTTGGGTTACCAACCTAATGCCCCGGCACGTCGCCGGCGAGCGCGGCTGGTGCGCCCAGGGCAGGTCACAACCCTGGTTCCGGACGCGACGCGGGGTCTAGAAATCGTAACAGGTCGATCCCCGAATCGTCATGGATGTTCACGCCGCCCGCTGCCTTCGGTGCACACCGTTGCGAGAATCCGACTCGAACTCCTTCACGGGGAATCGTCAATGCCCTTGCGTCGCCCAGTCCTTCGCGCCGTCCTTCTGCTCGCCGCCTTCGAACTCGCAGCGTGCCGCGACAGCAGTGGCCCGGACGGCCCGCCACTGACGCATCCGGCATTGGGCGAGGTGTCGGCAGCACTCGCTCTCTCCGGGCGACCACACGGCGTTGCTGCTAGCGAGTCCGGGGTCTTCTATATATCGCAGATTGACGGCAACTCCGTTACTCGTGGCACGGTAGACTCGACCTCTCAGGCGTTCAGCGGCTCTGTTGACGTCGGACTAACACCAGCCCACGTCGCACTGGATGCTGCAGCCACGACGGCCTATACCGCCGATCAATCAGGTAATACTGTGAGCGTTATTGACGTCGCGACCAACACAATGGTCGGCAGCATCGCACTGACCGACGGCGGCTTCAATCTCGCGGTATTGCCGAATGGGAGCCGGCTCTACGCGACCACTGCCAGCGGAACGTTGCACACGATCGATACGCGTGGTCTTGCCGTGATCGGTACAACCGATGTTGGCGGCGGTGCGAACGGCCTCACGTTTCACGAAGCGAGCAGCACGCTCTACGTGAGCTCGATTCAGGAGTCGCGCATTACCGAGATCGACACCCGCACGAATGCCATCATTCGTACATACGGAGTCAGCGACGGTCCGCAGCGCATCGCGGTATCGACCGACGGCAGCGCGCTTTACATCGCCTCGCAGTCGGTTGGGCTCGAGATCCTCGACTTGAACACGGGACGCCGAGCGCCTGTTGTCGGCGTGGATCCCGGAGCCGTAGGCTTGGCGCTGAGTCCCGACGGCGAACAAGTATACGTTACGAATCCGCCCAAGGGCCTCGTTCACATCGTGGATGTCGCGTCGCGCTTGGTGGTGAAAGTACTCTCCGGGCTCGCGAGCCCCCGCAATGTCGCGTTCGCCGCGTGGGGGACCACGGCGATCGTCACGGGCGAGGGAAATGAGGTTTACTTCATCAGGTGATGCTGGCACCGGCCAGCACCGCTGGCGTTAGTCACTGCGCGGGCCACCCGTGCCGCCAGCGCGGCGCCGGGTTCATTTGAGGGTGGCGCGAGCGTAGTTTTATGGGGCACGCGCGGTGGAAGATCTGCCCCTGTAGCTCAGTCGGATAGAGCAGCGGTTTCCTAAACCGTTGGCCGGGTGTTCGAGTCACCCCAGGGGCGCTCGTCGCGTACATCCCAGTGCGTTGGCCTCTCTCAATGATCCCGAACCCCATGACTCGTACAGGCGCTGAAGCGCGACCCCCGGTCCAGGAAGAGCGCGCCGAGACCATCCTCGAATGGATTGAACTTCACACCCGCCATCTCGTTATCGCGACGGTCATTCTGCTCGCGGTCGCCGGAGGACTCTGGTTCTGGATCCGCTCCAGGGAAATCCGCGCCGCCCGCGCGCAGGAGGGCCTCACGGCGGCGGAGCAGTCGCTGCAGCAGGGCAACCTGCCGCTCGCGACATCGGACCTGGAGCGGCTGCTTGGGCGCTACGGATCAACGCCGGCCGCGCCGCAGGCGGCGCTCCTCCTGGGTCAGATCTACTTCGAGCGGGGCGAGTATCAGAGGGGCATCAGCGTCCTCGAGCGTGCTGTCCAGACCGATGCCGGGGAACTGATCGATGCCACATTCAAGTCGCTGATCGCCGATGGATATGACGAGCTCGGACGGTACTCAGAGGCAGCGGAACATTACAATCAGGCCGCTGATCTGACGGAGTTTGAAACGGATCGGGCGCTGTACCGTGCGAGCGCTGCGCGAGCGCTCACGCGCGCCGGAAATGATGCGGAGGCGCTGAGAATCTGGAGCGATCTGGCCGATAACCCGGAGAGCCCGGTCGCGGGTGAGGCGCGGATCCGTATGGGAGAGCTGACCATCCAATCCGCAGGACGCTAGCTCGCGACGCGTCGAAAGCGTCCCTCCGCGCGGTATGGCAACGGATGGGCGAACGCGACGGCGTGCGACGCGAACCCGGTCGAGCAGCTCTCCGGCAACCAGCATGAGCGACCCGGGAGTGCCGTTGACGCGTCCGCCACCCAGGAATGTCCGGGTTGCCGGATGCCGCCAGCAAGGGCGCTGAATGCCGCCAGAAGGCCGCCACGGTTCGCCAGATGACACGCGTATAAGATATGTTATGTAAACAGTTCAGCGCGTGCAAATGTGGAGAACATCATGGCTGCTGGCTCCATCGCAACCGTAACTGTCTTCCCAACACTCAATTACGGTCTGCTGTCGAGAATTGGCCTGAGGTCGGCGGCCCTCAACGCGGCGCCGGGCGGTACTCCGCCAGCACGCCCCGGTAAACGATCCGCGCCTCACCGCTCAGCGACGGATAGCACAGCCCGCCGCGGCGACGGACTCTGACGCTCAGGGCGCGTCCCGATCGCGCCGTCAACCGAGTCTCAGCACCAGCCATACCCCAGGTCTGGAGCAGGATTGCCGCCGCTACAGCGCCGCTGCCGCACGCCAGCGTCTCTCCTTCCACCCCGCGCTCGTACGTCCTGATCAGCCACGCCCCGACAGATCGGTCGTCCGAAGCGGACCCTGACGGGACAGCCGGTGACACGAAGTTGACGTTGGCGCCCCATTTCTGCCCCTCGGCGGCGCCCGGGACGCCGCGAAGATCCGGGTGGCGCCTCAGCTCGGCCCCCCTCCGCGCAACGTCGACGACCGAAACCGAATCCGATAGCACGACAAGGTGCGGGACGCCGACGAGCGAGAAACCCATGCGGCGCTCGCCGACGGCGAGCGCTATGCCGACGGAGCCCTCGACCTCACGGACCAACTGAAGGTCGATTTCGGGCGTGCCCGCCAAGAGCCGTCCAGTGATGAGCCCGGAATCGGACTCGAAGGTCACCTGCTCTGCCGGCGCCATTCCAAGCTCTACCGCCAGCCGAACGCTGCACAGGGATGCATTGCCGCAGAGTGAGGCCGGCGAACCGTCGCTGTTGAAGTATGTCATTCGGTAGGACGCGGTCTCGGACGCACCGAGAAAGACCACGCCGTCGGCTCCGATCCCGTCCCCGCGGGCGCACAACGCCTGAATTGCTCGGGGTTCGGCGAGTTCTCCGGGCGGATCGTGACGGGTGTCGAACAGCAGGAAGTCGTTGCCCGACCCGGTCATCTTGACGAAGGAGCGCCCAGTCCCCGGCGGCGTAGGCACCCCTAGAGCCGCCCCGCGATCGACCACCAGCGAAGCCGCCAGACCATCCAGATCGCCTCACGCATGATCTGTCGAGACATCTTGCTCTTGCCCTCGCTCCGATCCGTGAAGACGATCGGAATCTCGACGATGCGGAAGCCGAGCTTCCATGCCCGGAAGCTCATCTCGATCTGGAAGGCGTAGCCATTGGAACGCACCGTCTCGAGCTGTATGGCCTCCAGGACCTCCTTTCGAAAGCACTTGAAGCCACCGGTGGAATCGAATAACTGGAGGCCAGTTACTACGCGCGCGTAGATGTTAGCCGAATAGCTCAGGAGGAGTCGACCCATCGGCCAGTTGACGACCGTCACCTTCCCATCCCGATAGCGCGAGCCGAGCACGAGATCGGCGTTTGCGATGGCCTTCAGGAACTGCGGGATATGGGCGGGATCATGCGAGAAATCGGCATCCATTTCGAAGATGTAGTCGTATCCGCGCTCGAGCGCCCATTCGAACCCGGCGCGGTACGCCTTTCCCAGTCCCGCCTTTGCCGGTCGGTGCAGGCAGTGGATCCGCGGTTCCTTTTCGCGCATCTGGTCGGCAAGCTCGCCAGTGCCGTCCGGCGAGCTGTCGTCGACCACGAGAACGTCCACGCGTTCGTCCTGCGCGAGGACCAGTGGTACGATTCCGGCGAGATTGGTGATCTCGTTGTAGGTCGGGATGATGACCAAGGCACGCTCGGCCACCGATCAGCTCTTGACGAAGCGGTAGACGACCGATCGGGCGAGAAGGGCGAACATCGGAATCGGTGGAACGAGGTACGTCCCACCGAAGCCTTCGAGCCGAAAGCCGGCCATCGCCCCAAGCTTCGTCATGGTCTGGCGCGTCCAGGCGAAAATGTGCCCCTGCCTATCCGGTACTCCCAGGACGTTCCAGGCGATCTCCTTGAAGTGGTACGGGTTCGGAACTGAGAGGACGAGCACGCCTTCTGGCGCGAGCACGCGATGCACTTCGCCCATGGTGGCGAATGGGTTCGGCACATGTTCTAGGACCTCGATGCAGAAGACATTGTCAAACGAGCCGGCCTCGAAGGGGATACCCTCCGAGATGTCCTGAATCAGGATGTCCGGAGCCGCGAACTCCGGGGTAATGTCGATTCCCTGGTAGCGCGCGCTGGGAGGCAGATAGCGCCGCAACCCTGCGTCTCGGCACCCAATGTCCAGGACCGCCGCCCGTGGCCGCACACTCGCGAGCGCGGCCGCCTTGCGGAAGCGCATCTCTTCTTCGCCACGGTGTCGCCAACTCCGCCGAGCGCTGTAGAAATTTCGCAGTTCGGCTGAGGCGGGCTCGATTCGCTCACTCATGCCATTAGCCTCCTCCGGCTTCCCACGGGTTCACCGCGAGGACCCGGCGGGCTCGTGCAGCCCGCTGCCGCCACCACACCCACGCTCCCTATCATGCACCGCAACATCCCCACCGCAACCCGGCCGGACAAATAAGTTCTCGCGAAACAGCCGCGGCCTGCTCGGGTGCAGATCATGTGTCGCTCCGCCTCACTTGCCGCCGGTCGAGGATAACCCCGCCAACGATCAGCGCGAGGACGAGCAGTGTGGCCACGATCGTGATGGTCCTGCCGGTCCGGTAGAGCTGGCTGGCGAAGTCGAGCGTGATCGACCTGGTTCCTTCCGGGAGAGCCACACCGATCAGCGAGAAGTCCACACGTCCGATGGGCAGCTCCCTGCCCTCGGAGGTGGCGCTCCACCCCGGATAATAGTTCTCGGAAACCACCAGCGCCGCACCCGGTGGGGACGGGCTGGAGAGCTCAACGCGGATATCACCCGGCTGGTAGCGCGTGACAGTTGCTTCGATGTCAAGAGGGGGAGGCAGCGAGTCGAGCTGCCGGGACTGTACGGGCGCTCCCGTGTCGAACAACGCTACCTGGCTCAAGACATCTCCCAGCCGTGGGTCCAGGACCAGAGCGTACGCCTGGTCGTCCGCGACCTTGAGGATCGCCGGTGTTACCCAGGCAGCAGGGTTGTCACCCGGCATGGAGTAGAGATAGACGGTGGAGCCTGCCGCATTCTCAACGGGGCCGACCAGGAGCTCGGCGCCGGGAATCGGCGACTCAGCCGAATTGGTGAGGAGGTACCGAACATTCGCGAGGCGCCAGAACGCCGGATTCCCGATGTTCCTGCTCCCCTGCTGCTTGGCGTAGAGTTCCTGGTAGCGCGCGAGTTCGTTGCCATGATAACCCAGCACGAGCCGGATGCGATGTGACATGAGCGCATCGTAGTTGAGAAACGGATCGTTGACCGCAGGGCTCGGCGCTGTTTGCAGGGCTAGCACGCGGCCCGGCTCGGGCTGGCTCTTGATGTACTCGATCGTCGGGTCGCTGGCGTAGATCACCGAGGCCGGGGGGGAGAACATCCAGTAGCGTCTGGCGATGCTCCACAGATCCGCGCCGACGACCGCGATGAGCGCCCAGACCATCACCCGCGCCGACAGCGCGCCGCGCGTGAATAGCAGCAGCAGTCCGGCAGTGACCGCGACGAAGACGAACGAGCGCCATGCGCCAGCGATGAGCGCGGCTTCGTTGGCTGCAGCAGCATCGTAGCGCTGGGCGGGCGCGAGTGTCGTCGCCAGATTCGTGAGTGCGCCGGAAGTAGCGAGGAGAGCGATGCCAAGGGCGGCCCCAGTCCACGCGAGCAGATACTGCGGACCGGCAGCTCTGGCCAGGATGCGTCGCGTGCCGAGTGCAGCGAGCATCGACGTCGCAAAGGCGACTATATAGAGGATCGTGCTCGGCGCGCGGAAGAACCTGGTCCCCGGCACGACCGCATAGATGATCTGGTAGAAGGGCGTGAACCCGCCGAGCGCCCAGAGCACCGAGACGCCGAGAGTCGCCGTCCAGAACCAGAGGAAGCTCGTTCGCCCCGCGCGTCCGAAGAAAGCCGCGCCGGCTATCAGGAGAATCGCCGCGCCCAGATACTCGCTGTGGAAGTGTATGCCGTTGCGACCCCAGTAGGCATCCAGTATCCCCGAGAACTGCGGGAGATAGGTATTGATCAGCTCTTCGGGTGGCATTGAGAACGATGTTGCCGCTTCATAACCGCGAAGCCCGCCGGCGCGCGGCGACCAGTCGACATACCGGGTGACCGGCAAGTACTGGATTGCTCCCATCAGGCCACCGAGGAGAACAGCGCCCAGCGCCATCACGAGTCGCCGGATGGCAAGGGCTCGAGCGATTCTCGATCCAGTCCCGCCGGCCGCGATGTACACAGCGAAAGCGCCGGCGGCGAGCAACATGTACTGCAGGAGCTGCGGATGCGGACTCAGCACGGCCAGCCCGATGGCGAGAGCAAGTACTCCCCACGCCCAGCGGCAACCGTCGCGCACTCCCCGGATGAGCATCCACAGAACAAGAGGCAGAAGGGCGCTCACGTAGAGCTTTCCATCGTGTCCGGGCCCCGCGTAGGAGGCGATCGGGCCGCTCAGCATGTAGGCGACGCCACCCAGGACCGAAGGGTGGAATTCGAGCCCGGTGGCGCGGAGGAACCTGTATGTGAACAGTCCAGCCAGGAACGTGTGTATGACAAATGCGAGCGTCATCGCCACGTCCGTCGGGATAACGGCGCGTAGCAGGAACGTCGGGTAGAAAATGTCGCCATGCATAGCTGCCACGAACGGCAGGCCGCCGAACAGATACGGGTTCCAGAGCGGGAAACCGCCTGTCTCTGCCAGCATCGCAGCGCCGTACTCACGGAAGGCATAGCCAGCGATGTATTCGTCGCTATACGGGTTGACGAGGAACTGACCGTCGAGCAGCGGATAGGCGAGCGCCAGAACGCACAGCCCATAGATGAGGGCTGCCCAGGCAGTCGTCCGAGGCGGCTCTGGAAGCACCGCCGCGTTGGCGGTACTATGAGCCATCGATCGTCATCTTCATGGAACGGCGGATTGCGGGACGGACGAGCAGGCAGGCACCGGGTGTGACTTCGAGGAGCGTCAGCCAGAGGCGCGAAACTACCGCGAGGACCGTTGCCTCGGCGAGCGTCGCCACGCCCGCGCTGGTGAGTCCCGCGACCAGAGCTGCTTCTCGCACGACAATTCCACCGGGCGCGATCAGGACGAGGAACCCGACGAGATACGAAAGAACGAAAACTGAGATGTATGTCGTGCTGGCGCCAGTTGCATTGCCTAACAAGCTCGCCGCGAGGAGATGGAAGCCGAGTCCGAGCAGGATCCATGCGACTGCTGCCTCCGCGGTTGCGACAGCGAGGGTGCGCGTCGGAAGCGACGGGATCGCGAAGCTGCGGGCGGTGAGGCGCTCGACAAGATGACCGATGGCCGGAAGCGCCGGCGGAACGAGAAGGATTGCAATGGTCGCGATGGCGACAGCGGCCGCGATCGCACGCAGTGCCGGCCCCGTGACGCCAGCAGCTCCAAAGGCATTCGGTCCGACGGCGAGCACCACCGCGAGGCCAGTGACGATGCTGATGATGTTCG
Organism: Gemmatimonadaceae bacterium; assembly: GCA_050733695.1. Classification (GTDB taxonomy): domain Bacteria; phylum Gemmatimonadota; class Gemmatimonadetes; order Gemmatimonadales; family Gemmatimonadaceae; genus JBOHTO01. The sequence continues at coordinate 13,192 of JBOHTO010000022.1, forward strand.
CGAGTAGCGCGGATCCGAGCGAAACGGCCGCCGGTACGCCTCTCCGCTGAAGCATTACACCCATCGCACCGAGCTGCCAGAGCCTACCTGGAACGTATCGGCCGAGACTCGATACGAACCATATCCGGGCCGCAGGGAGCGCCGGTGTGGGGTATCCCCAGGCTGCGAGGATGGTGCGCCAGAGCTGGATCAGCGTCCCGTATGCCAATAGCGGTGGTAACAGCGACGCAATCATCACATACCAGGTCGGGTCGATCCGCACCGGGAGCGCACGCATGTCGGCCCACTGGCGTGCGATGGTCCAGCCAGCAAGCCCCAGCACTGCAATAGCGAGCACGACCTGCGCGACGACGAAGAGTCTACGTCTCACTCGACGAAATCGCGGTCCTGTAGACCTGCGCGTACCTCCGCGCGGCTGATTCCGGCGCGAATTCGGCCAGGGCGTGCATGCGACCCGCCGCACCGAGCGACGCGGCGCGCTGGGGATCGCACAGGAGATCGCTGAGTGCGCGGGCGAGCGCGCGTGGATCGGCCGGTGGAACGAGAACACCGGTCATTCCGTCGCGAACTATGTCGGGCAGCCCGCCGGAGTCAGATGCCACCACCGGTGCTCCGCAGAGCTGTGCCTCCGCTGCCACGAGCCCGAGCCCCTCGTCTATCGACGGTATGACGACGGCGGTCGAGCGCCTATAGAACTCCGGCAGCGCCCCCTGCCGAACCGCGCCGTGCCACACGACGCGATCGGCGACCGACAACTCCTCAGAAAGTCTCCGCAGCGCGCTCTCACTGGTGGCATCGCCGGAGCCGACAACGTCGAGGGTGGCGTTCGTGTTCAGCGAAGGGATTGCGCGCAGGAGGTGCTCGATCCCCTTCTGGCGGTTGAGCCGGCCAACGTACAGCAGGCGGTCAGGTCGACGTGCGCCGCCGGGTGTAAAGAGCGATGTGTCCACTGGCATCGGTGCGACAGTCGGTGTCGCAACGCCGGATACAATGGAGCCAGCTTCACCCGCCAGCCACCGCGAAACGGCGGTCACCACGGTGGACGTGCGCAGCACCTGCCGGAACGCCGGCCTGAGAATCGCGGAGTCCCGAGCCAGGCGGACATCGGTGCCGTGTAGCGTCGTAACGAACGGGACGCCCACGAGGCGGTGCACCCAACTGCCGACCAGACCGCTGGGAAACCACCAATGCGCATGCACGACTGCGGGCGCGAAGCGGCGTCGGGCCTGAACAGCGTGGGCGAACTCCGCCCCCACGAATCCCACCAAGCTCATCCGCGCGCTCCAGGACTCGCGCACCTGATCGGTCATCGTGCCGGTATAGGCGAGTGTCTCATAGCGCCGCGGAGCGTATCGGAAGTGCTCCGTCGGTATCCCCTCGATCGTGTCATGCGATTCGAGGCCAGCAGCAGCCGGCGAGACCACTTCGACATCGACGCCCTCGCCGCGCAGCGCTACGGCGAGCCGGAGCAGGAAGGAGCCAGGGGCGTCTTCTGCCGAGCGCGGATAGGAGTGTGTGAGGAAGAGGACGCGCATGGGAGCGGTCACCTAGTGCTAACGCTCAATCGGTACCTGCATCTCATCCAACTGCCGCCTCACCTCCCGCAACTCCGCCCTCTGTCCCGCGATCATCTCGCCGAGCAGCCCGCCCACGAGAAACACGCTCCCCACCACCACGCTCGTCTCGATGAGATTGAGCAACGGGCGGAATCCGACGCCCGCGAATACACGTATGCCGATAGCGACGAGACCGGTGATTATCCCGATCGCGAACAGCGCGGCTCCCATCAGTCCGAACAGGAGCAGCGGCTTCCGCCCGAACTGCAGCTCGAACCACACCGACAGCATGTCCAGAACGCCGATCGGTATCCGGCCGATGCCGAACTTCGATCGGCCCGCGTGGCGCGGGTGCAGCGGGATCGGGATCTCCGTGACCGAAAACCCCTCGGCGGCAGCGATCACGATCATGTACCGATGCCAGTCCGGGCGGACCGGCTGAACTTCCATGATCTCCCGTCGATACGCCTTCACGGAGTTGAGATCGCGCACCGGAACGTCGAACAGCGCGCGGCTGAGCCAGTTGTAGACGCGGGACACGAACGCACGGTCGTACCTGCCGAGCTTGAGACCGGTTGCCATATCGTACTCGCCCGAGATCACGGGCTCGACGAGCGTCGGGATGTCCTCGGGCCGGAACTGCAGATCGGCTGGATAGAAGACGAGCACGGAGCCGCGCGCACTCAGGTAGCCGGTGCGCAGTGCGTCCGCGATGCCACGCCGTACCCTGTGCCGCACCACGCGGAGGAACGGATACTCCGCGCACAGTCGCTCCAGCACGGACCATGTGTCGTCGGTGGAACCGTCATCGATCACGATGACTTCGTAGCTTGCCGATGAGCCGCGGAACGCTTCGGCGGCCAGCTCCATGAACAGGGGAAGATTCTCGGCCTCGTCATTTGCGGGGACGAGAACGCTCACATCCACGCCATCGGCGTCGCTCGCCAGCGACCGCGCGGCCCCCTTTCGCCCGACGGGAGCCGGCCGCGGCTGAGCCGAGCGCGAGGATGGCATTGCGGGCGGGTTGGAGGGCGTGAGGCCCACGGTCATACCCGCTTGCGCATTCTTGCCGAGAGCACGCCGAGCTGATCGCGGTACTTGGCCACCGTCCGCCGCGCGATCTGGACGCCGCCCTCCTTGAGAATGTTCACGATCGCCTGATCGGTGAGTGGATGCCGCGGATCCTCATCGCTCACCAGTTTCTGGATCTGCGCCTTGATGCCGCGCGCGGATACGTCCTCCCCGCCAGTCGTCGACAGGCCCGAGGAAAAGAAGAACTTGAGCGGAAGCACGCCGCGCGGAGTCTGAACGAACTTCTCGTTCGTCACGCGGCTCACGGTCGACTCGTGCATGCTGATCACTTCCGCAACTTCGCGCAGCGTCAGCGGTTTGAGATACTGCACGCCCTTCTCGAAGAATTCCCGCTGCCGGTCGACGATGTAGTTCATCACCTTCAGCATCGTCTGCCGCCGCTGCTCGATCGCCTGGATCATCCAGTTCGCCGAGTTGAGCTTGCTGGAGATGAACTCCTTGTTCTCGCCGTCGAACTTCTTCTTGTCGCGCGCGATCTCCTGGTACACCCGGCTGAGCTTGAGCCGCGGAAGGTTCGCGTCATTGAGGAAGACGTGATAGACGCCATCTATCCTGTCGACTATGAGATCGGGCGTGATGTAGTTGTCGCTCGAATTGCTGTAGATGAGTCCGGGCTTGGGATCGAGCTTCGCGATCTCGTCTGCCGCGCGCTGCACGTCGATGGGGCTTATCCCGAACCGCTTCGATATCTCACTCCAGCGGTGGTTGATCAATTCGTCGAAGCAGTCCCTCACGAGCCTGTATGGCACCGACTGCTCGAGCCCGGCGTCGCGAAGCTGGAGCATCAGGCACTCCCTGAGATCCCGCGCGCCAACGCCCGCCGGGTCCAGCGCATGGATCACGGCCAGCATCTCCTCTGCCTCGGCCGGTGTGTAGGGCTCGTACTCCAGATCCTCGTTCTCCACCGACTCCATCGCCTTCTCGACGACCTCGTTGATTCCCGTGAGAATCTGTTCGACCGGACACGCGAGGTAGCCGTCCTCGTTGATGTCTCCGATGAACTCGGTCGCCATGAGCATCTGGCGCGGTGTGAGGTCCAGCAGTGCCACCTGATCGCGCAGGTGATCGCTCAGGTCGCGCGTGTCAACGGTGACCGGCTCGTAGTACTCGCGCTCCTCGTGTTCCTCGCGCCGGCCGCCCGCGTCGAAGCCGTCGAGCAGGATCTCCTCCCAGTCGATCTCGTCGTTCGCCTGCTTTTCCTTCTGCTCCTCGGAGGGCGTGGCTTCGGCCCCATCCTCATCGTCTTCTTCCTCGGGCTCGACGAGCTCGAGGAACGGATTGTTGAGGAGTTCCTGCTTGAGATGCTGCTGCAGATCGAGGAGCGGCATGTAGAGCAGATCCATCGCCTGGTACAGGCGCGGATTGATCTTCATCTCCGTCCGCATCTGGGTGTTCTGGTTGAGTCCTGTCTTCATGCGACGGCGTCCTCCGCTCCCCCGCCCCCCCCTCCCTTCCCCACGTCTTCGCCACCTTCACCGGCCGCCGAGAAGCGCCCGCGAAGCCGGGCGGTCAGGGTCGGACCCAGATAGATCTCCGCGACAGTGTCGTCGTAGACGAGCTCGCGCACGGACCCGGACACCTTCACCTGGCCGTCGAACATGATGTAGGCACGATCCACGATATCAAGCGTCTGCTCCACGTTGTGGTCGCTTATGAGCACGCCGATCCCGCGGTGGCGCAGTCCGGCGACGATTGTCTGTATGTCGTGCACGGCGATCGGGTCGACTCCCGCGAATGGCTCGTCCAGCATCATGAACCTGGGTTCGGTGACCAGGGCGCGCGTGATTTCCAGCCGCCTCCGTTCGCCTCCGCTCAGCGCGAACGCCTTGCTCGTCCGGAGGTGCTTGATACTGAGCTCGTCCAGCAACGCCTCGAGCCGCGACCGACGCTCCGCATGCTTGATCGGCAGCGTCTCGAGTATGGCAAGAATGTTGTCCTCCACGGAGAGCTTCCGGAAGATGGACGGCTCCTGCGAGAGATATCCGATGCCGCGCCGCGAACGGCGATACATGGGCATCTCGGTGATGTCCTCATCGTCGAGCAGGATGCGGCCGGCCAGAGGTTGTATGAGTCCGACGATCATGTAGAAGGTGGTCGTCTTGCCGGCTCCATTCGGTCCCAGAAGTCCGACGATCTCGCCCTGCTGCAACCGCAGTCCAACATCGTTAACGACACGCCGGCGGCGGTACATCTTGACGAGTCCGTCGGCCTCGAGAACGCTCCCACGCGACGCCGCAGCGGGTTCGACGGTAACACCGGCCTGAGGCGTGGGGTGTTCACCCGTCTCCCAGATCGCGGTTGCGATGGTCCGTCGATGCGGGGCGATTTCCCGCCAGAGCGCGTCCACTACCCGGATGGTCGAATCCGGTGCGACGAGCCCCTCGGGCGGAAGCACAATCACACCTTCGCTTGCGAGGCGCGGAAGAACGGAGTGCGCCAGATGCTGCCTTACCTCGTCGAGCCCGAGCCTGCCGGACTCGCGCTCCGCGTCGCGCCCCTCGCTGCGCAGCGCTGTCAGATAGTCATCACGATACCGGATCGCGACTTCGTTGAAGATCGCAGTTCCGTCGTCACGCGCGGAGAGAATGAGTGCATGGAGCGCGAAGGCCGCCGAGCGATCCCCCATGGCGTAGGGCTCTACCACCTGCCGGATGCGTTCCGGAAGATCGTCCGGGCCAGCGTTTCCGCGCGCGGTTCCGTCCGCGCCGTTCGTTCCGCTCGGCGGTGTCATCCTGGGGGATTCTCCGGCGCCGGGGTCGCGGCGGGCGGCGCAACGACAACAGGGACCGGTTCCATGTACACGCCGGTCGCGCCATCCACCACTGTGACCGTCGCGACCTCCTGGTCGCGGAAGGCCACGGTGATCTCGCGCCCGCGCACGTAGTTGATCGCGGGCTGCGCAGGTGGAATGTCCGACCCCGCATCGCTTCCGGTCGCCGGGAGCTGCTGGAACGAGCGCGCGCTCCCGGTTGCCACGAGCTGCCTTATCTTCGGTTGGCCCTCGTCGTCGTTTCCGGCGCTGTCCGGCGCGACGTTGGCGATGCCTGTGCTGTCGACCGTATCCGTCGTATCGAAGAGCGCGATTATCGTGTCGCCGCGCAACCAGTCGCGCTGCGTCGATCGAACAACCGTGCTGTCGGGCATACCCTGGGCGAACGCGTTCCCCAGAGCGCGCACCTCCTGCAACCGCTGCCCCGGCATGACGATGTGCAGCGAATCCGCGACAAGCTCGTTGCTCGGCGTGACGGCGATGGCGCGCGTGGGCCCCCACGCGAACGCCGTTTCGAGCCGGCTGTCGGTGAGCCGCAGGTCGAGTGTGTCGCTGCGCAGGTCGAGCTCGCCGCTCACCGCGTTGGCCTCACCCTGGGCGAGCACGCGCCGCAGCGTCCGCCGTTCCGAGAAGAGGTCGATCCGAAAACCCGTGAGGCGGAAGGGCCGCTCTCCCTTTCCTTCGATAACGGGATCGCGCATCAGCCGCGCGAATTCGCGGCCACTGTCGAGAAAGGCGGAATCTCCCCGCGCGACCACATCGGGACGCATGATCTCCACGTCGCCCGATGCGTAGACCAGACTGTCACCGTCCATGACCACACGGTCCGCGATGAGCTCCACGGGTTCCCGCGGGCGGCCGGTGGAATCGCCCTGCACGAGCTCGAAGCGCGGACGGCCGGTCGCGATCATGCGAGCCGTGGGGCGCGCTCCGGGCACGGCGCGGAAGTACTCGGATCGCGGTCCGCGCATGGTCGTCCCGCTCGGGAGTACGGCGACAACGTCTCCTTCTGCAACGAGCCGCTCCTCGGGCATGAAATAGGTCAGACGGCGGGAGTCGAGCACGAGGCGTGGCTCCGTATAGTGCACATCGCCGATCAGGTAGATGACGCCGCGCGATTCGTAGTACTCTGCGCTGTCGGCGCGGAGGTGAACATCCTGGTTCTGGCAGTGCGCGACGACGCCTCCGCCGAGGAAGGTGTCATACCCGCCCTCCGGCGTGCGGGATGATGTGGCCTGAGTCTCCGGCGTGTTCACGAAGACGATTACGCATGGGGCCGGCGGTGGCGCGCCTGGCGCCGGAGTCACCTGAGCGCTCATGGAGCGAGGCGCCGCTGTGGCGAGGGATGCCGAGAGCAGCGTCGCTGCGGCGACGGCAATGGTGCCACGCCTCATTGAACGGGCACCGCGACCGAGCCGCCGATTCCGGAGCAGGAACGGAGGCAGCGCATGTTCTGCATATCGGGATCGGAGACGAAGCCGACACCCTCGAGCCGGCGGCCGCCCGGCTCGGTGAGCACGAAGGCGCTGTCGCTCGAGATTTCCTGCGAGAGCTGTTCGAAGCGTATCTGCTCCGTCGTGAGTCGGCGCCCATCCTCGCTCACGACAACCACGTCACCGTGCCCCTGCATGACCTGCGTGCGCGTGTTGTAGGTGCCTTCTCGCGCGGTGAGCGTGGCGTTCTTCGCACCCAGCTCCGTGAAGAACTCGAGCGCGACGTCGCGGAACTCCATCCGCGTGCCGTCCTCGAAAATGTATGCGGTATCGGCGAGCAGAAGCGCCTGGTTGAGCCCCTCCTCGGTAAGCCGGAAGTGGACGCCAAAGAGGACCTGATCCGCGCTGTCGGCCATGGTGTTCCCAGCCGCGACCGGCGGCTCGGTACCTTTGCGACAGCCGCTGACGGCGGCAGTCAGTGCCAGTGCCAGTACCACGCACCCCAGCGCCAGAAGCGACGCTCGAGTGTGGCGGCGCTCGAGGGCGTGCGCGGGGCTCCGCTCGACGTAACGGCACCCGCGCGCCCGCACGTGCGCCGTCATGCTACCCGAGCCCGCATGAGGTCATGGAGGTGGACCACACCCACCACGCGACCGTCCCCGTTCAGGACGGGCATTGCCATTATGCCGTGCTGTTGCATCCGGTAGACGACGGCGCTGGCCAGCTCCTCCGCGCATGCCGACCGTGGCTCCCGGGTCATCACGCTGTCCACGCGCACGGGGAGTACATCTTCTTCCCGTTCCATGAGTCGCGTCAGATCGCCCGCGGTCGTCACGCCGAGCAGCCGCCGATCGTCGTCGACGACTATGGCGATCCCGCGCCGCTCGGCGAGCTGGACGACCGCTTCGCGCATCGTGGCGGCCGGTGGCAGCAGAGGAAGGTCGGTAGCCAGCATCACGTCGGACACGCGCGTGATGAGCCGGCGTCCCAGGGCACCGCCCGGGTGCAGGCGCGCAAAATCCTCGCGTCGGAACCCCTTCTCTTCCAGCAGGGCGACGGCGAGGGCATCGCCCAGTGCCAGCGCGACCGTCGTGCTCGTTGTGGGCGCCAGATCGTGCGGGCAGGCCTCTTCCTGCACACGAGCATCGAGCGCGACATCCGCCAGGCGCGAAAGTGTGGAGTCCCTTCCCCCGGTGATTGCGACGGTCCGGACGCCGAGTCCGGACAGGTGCTCCAGGAGCGGCAGCATCTCGTCCGATTCCCCGCTCTTGGAGATCAGGATCGCCACATCGGAGCTCCCGACTATTCCCAGATCACCGTGCACGCTTTCCACGGGATGGAGGAAGGTGGCCGGCGTACCCGTCGACGTCAGCGTGGCCGCGATCTTCCGTGCTATGAGCCCGGACTTTCCCACGCCGGCGACTATCACGCGCCCGCTTGACGATGCGATCATCGCCACCGCTTCAGCGAACGATTCATCTATGCGCTGCGCTGCTTCTGCGAGGGCATCGCACTCCATCCGGATTACACGGCGTCCGCGCTCCATGAGCTCCGCGGGCGTCATCGCGAGAGCTCCCGCTCCGAGCGCTCGGCGACATAGCGTTCGCAGACGTCATCCCATTCACCCCGGGCGGAGAGCAGCAGCTCGGCGAACTCCCGAACGGCGCCGTTGCCGCCCGTGTGTTCGAGTTGCACGAGCGCACAGTGACGGACCTCGCGTACGGCGTTTCCGACGGCGGCCGGGAGTCCGACCACGCGCATGATGCCCATGTCGGGAAAGTCGTCGCCGATGAAGGCTGTCTCGTCCGGTGTAATGTCGTGCTCGTCCAGGAGGTTCATGAGAGCCGGAAGCTTTCTCGCCTGCTCATCCTGGACAACCGCATCGATCTCGAGTTCCTCCGCGCGGAGTCGCACGCTTTCCGAAACGCGACCGGTGATGATGGCCACGAAGATCCCGGCGTCGCGCAAGAAGCGGATTCCCAGCCCATCCTGGATGTGATAGCGCTTCATCTCCATGCGCGTGCCGCCGACATCGCCGAGATAGATGCCGCCATCGGTGAGCACGCCGTCGACATCGAGGCCCACGAGCCGAATGCGGCGAGCGAGCTCTCGATCGATCATCGGCGAGCCCGGTCCCAGATGTCCACGGCTCGTGAGATGAGGTCGTCGAGAGCCTCGAGGGGAAGCATGTTGGGGCCGTCGCTCGGCGCGCTGTGCGGATCGGGGTGCGTCTCGAGGAACAGACCGTCCGCGCCGGCCGCCATTGCCGCCAACGCCAGTGCCGGGACGAACTCGCGCGCCCCTCCGCTCGTACCCCCCTTCCCTTCGCCGGGCCGTTGCACGCTGTGCGTGGCGTCAAAGATCACGGGCGCTGCGCAGGCGGCGGAAAGCCGCGCGAACGAACGCATGTCGACCACGAGGTCGCCATAGCCGAAGAACGTTCCGCGCTCGGTAATCGCGAGCGCTGGCTGCGCCGCGCCACCACGGACAGCGGCGCTTCGCACCTTGTCGGCCGCCCCGCTCATGCCTTCGGGGTGCATCCATTGGCCCTTCTTGATGTTCACCGGCTTTCCGGCTGCACCGGCGGCCATCAGCAGGTCCGTCTGGCGACAGAGGAACGCGGGGATCTGCAGCGCGTCCACCACTGCAGCCGCCTCCACGCACTGTTCGGGGAGGTGCACGTCGGTGATGATTCGCAGTCCCGTCTCCACACGCACCCTGTCGAGTGCGGCGAGTCCCTGGCTCAGCCCCGGGCCACGCGGAGAGGCGGCGTTGGCTCGGTTCGCCTTGTCGAAGCTGGCCTTGAATATCACGCCGCCCGGGAGCTGCTCGGCCAGGCGTGCGAGCGACTCGGCGACACGAAGGTTGAGGGAGTCGCCCTCGAGGACGCACGGTCCGGCCAGGAGAAAGAGCGAATCGCGCGGGAAGGCCGGCGCCCCTGCGGCTGTGGCAGCGACCGCGGTCAAGTCAGTCACCTCCGGCAGCGACCGCGCGTGGCTGTGCCGTGGTCGCGTGCGTCTTCTCCGCGTGCCCACCGAGACGGGCGCGGCGCGCCCGGGCCGCGGCACCGATGAAACCGGCGAAGAGCGGATGCGGACGCGTGGGGCGCGACTGCAGCTCCGGGTGAAACTGGCAGCCCACGAACCACGGATGCGAAGGCAGTTCCACGATCTCCACGAGCTGCCCGTCGGGTGACAGGCCGCTGAGCTGCATGCCATTGGCGACGAAGCGCTCGCGGTACGCGTTCGATACCTCGTAGCGATGCCGGTGTCGCTCGCTCACCTCCGCCACGCCGTAGGCCTCGGCCACGCGTGAACCGCGCGCCAGGCGGCAGGGGTACGCTCCCAGTCGCATGGTGCCGCCCATGTCCGTGACGTGCTGCTGTGATTCCATGAGCGAGATCACAGGGTTGTCGCACTCCGGAGAGAACTCGATCGAGTGGCTGTCGTCCAGCTCGCAGACGTTGCGCGCGAACTCGATGATGGCCGACTGCAGGCCGAGGCAGATGCCGAAGAATGGAAGGTCGTGTTCCCGGGCGTAGCGCGTGGCTTCGACCATGCCTTCCACCCCGCGCACGCCGAAGCCGCCGGGAACGAGCAATCCGTCATGACGCGCGAGCACATCGCGTGCGGCCGCGGGCGAGGAGAACGCCTCACTGGAGAGCCAGGAGACATCGACACCCACGTCGTTGGCGATGCCGCCGTGGATGAGCGCCTCATGCACGCTCTTGTAGCTGTCCACGAAATCGGTGTACTTGCCGACCACGGCGATGCGCACGCGCTCACGGGGCGCGATCACTCGTTGCACGATCGAGCGCCATTCCCCGAGGTCCGGCTCCGGGGTGTCCAGCCCGAGCCGGCGGCTCACGAGCGCGTCCAGCCCCTGCTCGTGGAAGAGCAGCGGGATCTGGTAGATCGTCGGGACGTCGCGGCTCTCGATCACGGCTCCAAAGTCGACATTGCAGAAGAGCACGATCTTGCGCTTGACGTCGTCCGAGAGAGCCCGCTCCGAGCGACAGATGAGAATATCCGGCTGGATTCCGATCTCCATGAGGTCGCGCACGGAGTGCTGCGTCGGCTTTGTCTTCACCTCTCCCGCGGCCGCGATGTACGGGACCAGGGTGAGGTGGATGAAGATCGCGTTCTCCCGCCCGACTTCCTGTCTGAACTGTCGGATGCTCTCGAGGAACGGGAGCGACTCGATGTCGCCAACCGTCCCCCCGATCTCCACGATGACGACGTCCGTCTCGGGCGCGAGACGCTTCATCGCCGTCTTGATCTCGTCGGTGATGTGCGGGATTACCTGGACCGTCGACCCGAGGTATTCGCCGCGGCGCTCCTTGGTGATGAGGTTCAGTTAGATGCGGCCTGTCGTGACGTTGTTCGCCTGCGAGAGCGATCGGTCGTTGAAGCGCTCGTAGTGCCCGAGATCGAGATCGGTCTCCGCGCCGTCATCCGTGACATAGACCTCGCCGTGCTGGAAGGGCGACATCGTACCGGGATCGACGTTCAGGTAGGGGTCGAACTTCATGATCGTCACGCGCAGACCACGCTCTACGAGGAGACGGCCAAGCGAAGCCGCGGCGATCCCCTTGCCGAGCGACGACACCACGCCGCCGGTGACGAAGATGTAGCGCGTCGTACGCTGCATGGCCGCCGCCTGCATCAGGCGTTCTCCGTCATGAGCTCGCTCCACAGTTCGTTGGCCCGCATCAGATCCTCCTCGGTGTCTATTCCGCCCGCCCCCCGCCCTGCCTGCGAAGCGTCGACATCGGAAATGTCCGCCACGCCCATCGCCATGCCGGCGGCCAGCGGGCGGAGCTGCTCCAGCCGCTCGATCAACTCGAGCGGATGCGGAGGGAGCGCGACCCAGCGCGCCAGGGCATCGCGCGAGTACGCATACACTCCGATATGGCGCCTGATCCTGCCCTCCCGAAGTGCTGCGTCGGCGTCATCACGCAGGTGCGGGATCGCAGCCCGCGAGAAGTATAGCGCCTGACCGGCGTTACCGGTGACGACCTTGACCACGTCGGATTCGCGCAGGATGGATTCCGCGGCGGCTGTCGCGGCCGTTCCGATCGCGAAGCGTCCACTGGTGACCAGCTCGAGCGCGCCGCTCACCGCGTGCGCGTCGACGAACGGCTCGTCCCCCTGCACGTTCACGACTGCGTCGCAGCCGGCGAATTCGGCTCGTGTGGCGGCTTCGGCCACACGGTCGGTGCCAGAGCGATGATCGGCTCGGGTGAGGACAACGTCACCATCCGCGCGCCGTATCGCGTCCGCCACTTCAGCGCTGTCAGTCGCAACCACGCAGCGCGCGGCGATCTCCATCTCGTGTACGCGCTGCCAGACTCGCACGACGAGCGGCTGCCCGCCGAGAAGGCGGAGCGGCTTGCGCGGCAGTCGGCTGGCGCCGAGTCGGGCTGGAATCACTGCGAGCACCTTCACCGGGTGCTCGTTGTCAGGTCGGGGATCGCGCGCGCGGCCGCAAGTTTCACGCCACTGAATGTACGGGAGGACCAGCCAAAAGGCAAACCACAGGCGCTGACAAATCGCCCTGTCCTTCCCGGGGCGCGGGACCCCCACAATCAGCGACCGAGCGTCAGTCCGATTCCGAACTTCGTATCGCCGTCCACGGGCTCGATCGTGAAGTCTGCTCGAAGGAAGCCGGCGCGGAGACGAAGGCCGAGGTTCTGCTCAAGCGGCGGCAGCGAATCGATCCCGGCCGATCCGATCATGTGGCGCAGCGAGACGACTGGAACACCGAGCCACGGAAGCACTACCCGATCGATCGGAATGCTGTACTCGCTCTCCGCATAGAAGAGCTGATCGCCGCCGAAGATGAGCAGCGGAAAGGTGCGCAGCGTCCCCGAACCGCCCAGCCAGGAATGTCGCTGGGGCGGTGCGATGTCGCCCAGCGTGATCACGTTGTGCGTGAAGAAGCTGAAGCTCTGTGTGCCGAACGTCGGGAACTCGACCGAACCCTCCAGCGTGGTCTGCACGAACCGCTCGTCTGCCGGCGCATCCAGCGCGGCCTCCGCGTTTCCGAAGAGGTCGGCGGTGATTGCCATTTCCTCGCCGCCGAGGTTCTCCCACGTCACTGCGACTCCGGCGAATGCCGACGTCAGGCGGCCGTCGGCCACGGGCGGGTTCGGCCGCAGCGTTCCCTCCTCCCGGTCGTCGCGCCCGAACACGCTCCATGGTCCGCTCACGGCGTCGATCCCGGGCCCGACGGTCATGCCATCTTCCGTGAGCGCTCCGATGAACGGTTCAATGGTGGAGCTCCGGGTTTCCCAGAGGCGGCTGATCCGCGCCTCGATGCGTTCGGCGCGATAGTAGTTGCGCCTGTCCTTCCCGAGAAAAAAGGACGATATCGTGTTCGTGATACTGGAAGCGATCCACGCGTCGTTTGTCGCTGTCCACCGGCCGGCGGCCAGCTCCACATTGGTCCGCCGCCCGAAGGCTGCGCGAATGACGACCGCCGGGTCGATCGCGCCGAGGTCGGAACGCCAGGTGACCGTCGGCTCGATCTCGACGCGTCCCGTATCGATGGTCAGAAGCGGACCCCATGCGAGCGAGACGCCATTGACGCGGTCGTATCGCGGGATCCGGAACCCGCGAACGCCGGGAAACGACAGGAACGGGGGCCGGTAGCTGTCGAGCAGTCGGTAGTCCAGCGCGAGTCCCGCACGGGTTCGCGAGACGTCGAACGTGTGATTGCGGTGGGAAAAGAGGCCGCCGGTCACGAGTGCGAGCGTCGAGCCATAGGCCCCGCCACCGATCGCGATCGCACGTCCCTGCACGTACCCTCCGGGGTGCATGAAGAGGTCGCCGCCGACAACGATGACATCGCCCTGAACTGTGCTCGCCACGGTCGCGTCCGCGCCGAGGATGAGCACCGTGGTCCTGAGGAGAGTGTCGCGCTCGAGCGCGACGAGGGCGCTGTCGGAGGTGATGACCACGTGGGGACGCGCGAGCGCGGCGCGCAGCAGACGGCCGGTCTGGCCCGGCCCCAGGTCCCTCACGTACACGCTATCCTGCGCCTGCGCCGGACTCGCGGCCGCGAGCCGCAGGATCGCGACGGCGCAGATGACGGGTGCATGGAGACTGCTGCGCCGCGTCCCGCTGACTCTCAGCACGCAGCCGACCGCTGTGCGATATCGAGGAAATTGCGAATGATATCGCGTCCCCTGTGGGTGAGCACAGATTCGGGATGGAACTGGACGCCCCACACCGCATGTGTGGTGTGCCGCATCGCCTGTATCTCGCTCTCGTCGCCGGCTGTGCGCGCGACAATCTCCAGGTCATCGGGGAGACTTGCGGGATCGACGATCAGCGAATGATACCGCATGACTTCGAGCGGCGATGGCAGCCCCGCGAAAATGTCGGCGCCCGTATGGTCGATCTGCGATGTCTTGCCGTGCATGACGCGTGCTGCTCGCACCACGCGGCCGCCGTACGCGACGGCGATGGCCTGATGCCCGAGACACACACCGAGGATGGGAATCCGCGATCCCCACGTGCGAACGACGGGTACGGTTATCCCTGCCTCATCGGGAGTGCACGGACCCGGCGACAGGATGATCGCGTCGGGTGAAAGCTGGCCGACCCGATCCACGGCGATGGCATCGTTGCGGCGTACGAGCGGCGTCGCACCCAGCTCGCCGAGGTATTGCACGAGGTTCCATGTGAAGGAGTCGTAGTTGTCGATCACGAGGACAGTTGTCATGGCGAGAATCACGCTCGCGGGTGGAACTGCCTGTGAACGCTTCGCAGATATTCCCGGTCCACGTGCGTGTAGATCTGCGTTGTGGATATGTCGGCGTGGCCAAGCATTTCCTGGACCGCCCGCAGATCGGCGCCCCCCTCGAGAAGGTGCGTCGCGAACGAATGCCGCAATGTGTGTGGTGACACACGCTTCTCTATACCGGCCCTCTCGACGTATTTGCGCAGGATCTTCCATGCCCCCATTCGGGTGAGCGGATTGCCACGCGCGTTGAGGAGAAGCACTCCGCGGCCTTCCCCTCGCTCGAGGCGCGGTCGCAGCTCGCGCAGGTAGATGGCCACGGCTCCGATCGCACTCCGGCCGATCGGAACGAGTCGCTCCCTGTTTCCCTTCCCGAGCACGCGAACCAGCCTGTCCTCGAGCAGAAGGTCGCGAACGCCGAGCGAGATCCACTCCGAGACACGCAGCCCGGCGCCGTACGCGAGCTCCAGGAGCGCACGGTCGCGAAATGCGAGCGGCTCCTCCAGGCCGGGCGCCGCTATCAGGCGCGTGACCTCTTCCACCGTGAGAACATCCGGAAGCGTGCGCCAGCGGCCCGGCGTCTCCAATCGCTCGCTGGGGTCGCGCACTACGTGCCCTTCGCCCAGCAGGAACCGGAAGTACGAGCGCACCGAGGATACGTTGCGCCTGATCGAGGCCGGCGCGAGGCCGAGATCCTTGAGATGAAAGATGAACTCGCGCAGCAGCCGCGGATCGACAGTGGCGGGTGTGCCGGCCCCGCGCGCGCTCGCGTACTCGGTGAAGCGCACGAGATCGCGCCCATAGGCCTCATGTGTGCGCGGCGACGCTCCCTGTTCCAGCGTCAGGTAGTCCCGGAATCGTTCGAGAAGGAACCTACGGGCTACGGCATCGTCCAGCATCAGGCCGCGCGTCTGCGATGGCGAACAAGGAGGAACACACCGATTCCGGTGACCACAAGCGCGGCAGCCGCGATGCCGACCCACATGCTCGCAGACTGGATTGTCGACAGCAGCGCATCCCACGAGCTCCCGATCCGGAACGCCAGCCAGGTGATGACGGCGTACCAGATGCCGGAGGCGAGCGCCATCATGGCCAGCGCCCGTCCGGCGGGGATGCCAAGAGAGCCGGCGAGCGGAGGCACGAGCGCCCGCACACCGGGAAGGAAGCGGCTGAGGAAGATCGCACCAAGGCCGTATTTCCCGTACATCACACGCAGCCTGCGATCCGCGTTCTCGCCCCCGGCAAAGCGCTCCCTGATCCAATCGGCACCGAAGCGCCGGCCAGCGTAGTACATCGCGGCCGCACCCGCCATGTTGCCGATCCACGTCGCGGTGAACGACAGCACGGCGTTACCCTTCCCGCGTGCCGCGAGGAAGCTGCCGAATGCAACAACGGTATCGGCTGGAAAGGGTGGAAAGATATTCTCGATCGCCGCCGCGGTTCCCAGCGCCACGTAGAGGATCGCCGCCGGCAGCGACTGGAGCCACTGCAGGAGCGAATCGATCATCCGCGTTCGCTCGACGGCCTCCGCGAAGGCTCGGATTCGAGAGTCGCGATGGCCATGCAGGCGATCCCTTCCCCGCGCCCGAGCCAGCCCATGCCCTCGTTCGTCTTCCCCTTCACACTTACCGATTCTGCCGGGATGCCGAGCGGGCGAGCCAGGGCGGCACGAATCGCGTCGCGGTGGGGAGAAATGGCCGGTCGCTCGGCGATGACGGTCGCATCGACAGAGACGACGATCCAGCCACGCTCGCGGACACGAGCCACCGCAAGCGCGAGCATATCGATCGAGCTCCGCCCGCGATTGCCTTGATGGCTGTCGGGGAACATCTCTCCGATGTCACCGGCTCCGGCGGCACCGAGAATCGCGTCCGTGATCGCGTGCGCCACGGCATCGCCGTCCGAATGCCCTTCAAGATGGAGGTCGCCCGGAATCGCGACACCGCCGAGCGTCATCGGGCCGCCAGAGACAAGCCGGTGCGAATCGTAGCCGATCCCGGCACGCGACTGGCGACCATTGGCGGCAGCACCCGCCGCACCCGCCGAACCCGCCGCATCCGGCGCGGCGGCCCGGTGGGTCCGGCCCGCGCGCGGTCGCGCCTGCGATTCGATGGCAGGCAGTGCTGTCGGCGCCACATCCGACAGCCCGTCGATGCCATCGGCGGTGATGCCCTGCTCTGCCAGCAGGCGGCCCGCAATGCTTGCGGAATCCATGGCCGCGGCGCGCAACATGTCGGTGTCGGAAACCTCATCCCTTCGGCTGTTCCTCGCGCGATCTGCAGCAGCTCGCAGAATGCGTTCGGCGGTTCCGCCCGATACGTCCGCTGCTCCAGTGCCGGTCTTCTCGCCGTCCTGCTCGTTATCGCGCTCGTTGGCGCGCGCGGACCGTTCGGCGGCGGCGGCAACGACGTCCGCATCGCCGCCGAGGAGCGTCAGGGCAGCCGCAGAGCGACCATTTCCTGCCCTGAGCAGACCGAGAAGCAGGTGTGCGCTACTGATAGACTGCTGGCCGAACGACTCCGCTGATATGATGGCGAGATCGATCGCCCGCCGCGCAGGAGCGGTGAATCGAACGCTCATCAGGGATTGCGCGCAGGACGCTCACGCCGCGGCATCTGCCCCGCGCGGGATGATCGAGTAATCCTGCCGCCTGCGCGCCGCCGTGAAGCCGGCATCGCGGATGAGCCGCTCCATCTCCTCGACGGTCGTGCGATGGGTGGTGTTTGCCGACGAGACCACGTTCTCCTCGATCATGAGCGATCCGAAATCGTTGCATCCGAAGCGCAGTGCCACCTGGCCGACCTTCATTCCCATCGTCACCCAGCTCGACTGGAGGTTGGGGACATTGTCCAGAACGATACGCGCGATCGCGACGGTTCGCAGATACTCCACCGCATCGGTCTTCGGCTGCCGCGACATCGTCGGCGTGTTCTCCGGCTGCAGCGGCCAGCAGATGAATGCCGTGAATCCGCCAGTACGCGACTGGAGGTCGCGCACGCGTTGCAGATGCTCCATGCGCTCGGCGAGCGTCTCTCCAATGCCGTACATCATGGTGACGGAAGTCTTCATGCCCTCCTGGTGCGCGATCTCCATGATCTCGAGCCATCTGTCGGCGCCCGCTTTTTTCCTTGCAACGATGTCGCGCACCCGTTGCACCAGGATCTCGCCACCGCCACCCGGGATGGAGTCGAGCCCCGCATTGAGCAGCTCGCGAATCACATCCCGCGCTTCCATGCGGAACAGCTTCGCGAAGAAGTCAACCTCGCTGGGACTGAAGCAGTGGATGTGTATCTATTGATTCCGCTTTATGTAGCGCAGTAGGTCGAGATACCACTCGAACGGGATGTAAGGGTTGTGCC
>JBOHTO010000023.1:0-13083 GCA_050733695.1 Gemmatimonadaceae bacterium
GTCTGGATAAGCGGTGCCAAACTGATCAACATACCCGTGCCAATGGCGATCGCGGCGGTGGCCAGGAACAGCCTCCTATCCAGAAAGTTGCCTGCCACACTACCTGACAACAGGAACCGCTGGACGACCCGTCCGCCGAGCGCCGCGAAATACAAGGCGAAGGTTCCACCGAACGCGGCGAGAACCATTGCCTCGACCAGCATCTGTCGGGCGAGTCGCCTCCGCCCAGCGCCGAGGGCCAGTCTTACGGCGATCTCGCCACGACGAGCGAACGCGCGACCCAGCAGAAGGTTCCCGACGTTGGCACAGGCGATGAGCAGTACGAGCGCCGAGACTCCAGCCAACCATAGAGCTACGTTGGTCTCGCGGGGCCGGTCGGCACCCCTCCCGGGAATCACGGAAGCGGCGATGACCCGTCCCGCTTCGCGATTCCCGGGGCGGGCGTTCTGGTGGCGCCATACGTTCGTCGCCTGCTGCTCCGCCACGGCGCGTGTCGCGCCGGGCCGCAATCGAGCGACAATGCTCAGCCACGCCGAGCCGCGATCCTCGAGATAGAGGGGAATTCGAGATGTCCTTTCCGCGGCTACGGTAATCGGCAGCCAGACATCCGTCGCCTCCGACTCTGCTCCGTTGAAACCTGGGGGGGAGACACCCACCACGGTGTACGTGACACCACCGATGCGGACGTTGCGGTCAATGACGCTGGTGTCGCCCGCGAATTCCCGCTGCCAGAACGCGTGCCCCAGCACTGCGATCGGCGCCGCGCCCGTTCTCGAGTCGCCGTCGGGAATGAAGAATCGTCCGGCGACGGGGCTTGTGCCTAACACCGAAAAGAAAGATGCCGAAACCAGCGACGCCCGAGCTTCCACCGCCTCGGGTCCTTCACCAAAAGAAACGTCCGCCGACCAATACGCGGCGATGCTTTCGAACGACGCAACCGCTCGCTCGAAATCCAGAAACGTCGGGTAATTCGACCGGGCGCTTACAACCTCGTCGCCCGTCGAGTTGCGCTCGGCGAACAACAAGCGCACAACGCTATTGGGGTCATGTACGTGCGCTGGGGCGCGCAGGAGGAGGCGATCGATCGCCCCGAACATCGCTGCGTTCGCGCCGATTCCGATGGCGAGGGTGACGATGACGAGCACTGCAAACCCCGGCGCCCGTCGGTGCTGGCGCAGTGCATACCGCAGATCATGGCGCGCCTCCCCCAGCCACCGGCGGAGTCCCGGATCATGTGGTGGAGGCTCAGCCCACGATCGATACTTGCTCATCTGTGGAACGCGCTTCGCGCACCTGCATCTCGCGCACGGGGTGAGCGACTCGATGACGCCGGAGGAATTGAGCCATTACGACATCGATACCTCGTGGGTTTGTCGACGCGCTCAACAAGTTCGAGGCAAGAGCCGATGAGCTCGATTCTCAAGAAACACGTGGTCCAGGGAGGCAGCCCGGTAGCGCGGATCACGACTCCCGCACAAGACCGTAACGTTCGATCTTCTTGTATAGATTCGACCTCGGCATCTCCAGCGCACGCGCGGTCTCGGATACGTTCCAGTCCAGCTCGCGCAGTTTCGTGAGGAGAAACGCGCGCTCAGCGGCATGCTTGAACTCCTCGAACGTCCGGCACTCCGTGAGCGAGCCCAGTCCGGCCGGCTCCGCCGCGCGCCGCCCGACGAGACGCTCGACATCGGCAGCATTGATCCGCGGGCCGGCCGAGAGTATGAGCAGACGCTCGATCGTGTTGCGGAGCTCGCGCACGTTGCCCGGCCAGTCGGGCTCGGACAGTCGAGCCACCGCCTCGGGGGCAATCGTGTGCGGCGCCATTCCCTCGCGCTCCGACAGCGTTGCCACGAAGTGGCCAACCAGCAGCGGGATGTCCTCGCGCCTCTCGCGCAGCGGCGGTACCTGCATCGGCACGACATTGAGCCGGTAGTAGAGATCCTCGCGAAAGCGTGCCGAGGCGATCTCTTCCTCCACGTCCTTGTTGGTGGCCGCGATGACGCGCACGTCGACCGTAACCGGCTTGGCACCGCCGATGCGCGTTACCTGGCCGTCCTGCAGCACGCGCAGCACCTTGGCCTGCGCCGCGAGGCTCATGTCGCCGACTTCATCCAGGAAAAGCGTTCCGCCATCGGCCTGCTCGAACTTGCCGGCGCGATCGGAGATCGCACCCGTAAAGGAGCCCTTCACGTGCCCGAACAGCTCGCTCTCGATGAGCTCGCCCGGAATCGCGGCGCAGTTCACCTCGACAAAGGGCTCGCGCGCGCGCGGTGACAGCCGGTGCAGCGCGCGCGCGACGAGTTCCTTTCCTGTCCCGTTCTCGCCGGTTATCAGGACTCGCGCATCACTCGGCCCCACCTTTTCGATGCGGTCGATCACCGCCCGTATGGCGTACGACTTCCCGACTATCTCGTAGCGCGACTCGATCGTCTCCTTGAGTCGCGCGTTCTCCTCCTGCAGCGAGAGGTTCTGCAGCGCGTTGCGCAGGGTCACGAGGATCCTGTCGGTATCGAGCGGCTTCTCCAGTATGTCGTACGCACCCAGTTGCGTCGCTTCGACCGCGGTCTGGATCGTCGCATGACCGCTGATCATCACGACGATGGCCGCCGGGTCCGCCTCGCGGATCTTCTTCAGTGCCTCCAGTCCGTCGATCCCCGCCATCTTCACGTCGAGAAAGACGAGCTGCGGACGCCAGCGCGCGTACTCGGTTATGCCATCCGTCGCGTTCCCCACGGCACGAATCTCATAGCCCTCGTACTCCAGGAGCTGGCCCAGCGCCGCGCGAATTCCCTGCTCGTCGTCGACAATCAGGATGCGGCGGCTCACGGCGCCCTCCTGTAGACGGTGATGCGACCGTCTGCGATGCGCACGTCCCCGATGAAGCGCGGGATCTCGAGCGGCAGCGCATCGGGCGCAATCCCCTCGGGGCGAACGCCGCTCCCCGTCTCACGCAGCAGGCGCGGAATCAGCCGTACCGGGACGGCGAACTCGCGCAGCTTTATCTCCTGCACGCGAAACTGCGCGAGACCCGGTCGCACCACGTCGAACGTTCCTCCGAACTGCACGGTATCGCGATCGCTGAGCAGTCCGGCCAGCGGGCCGAGAACAGACCGTCCGCCGAGATCGCTCAGAACCACCGACGCCTTCACGTAAACCCGATTCCCGATCACCGCCGTCTGCACCCCCTCGGCCGAACGCGGTAGCTGCTCGGCCAGCTCCTCGTACAGATACGAGACGAGGTCGGCACCGCGAACGGCCACGAACGCAACGCCAGCCGGGCTCTCGAGTTCCGCGATCGCCGCGCGTGCACGGTCAGCGCCCGCCTCGGTGATCGGCTGCCATATGGACCCGGTTGCCGCACCCGCTGCCGGCCGCTCCGGCCGCATCCAGCGCTCGCGCAACATCCAGCCGGCGATGACGGCCGCCACGAGCAGGGCGATGATTATTATCCGGCGCAAGCAACCCACCTATGCGGCCCGCAGCATCGCAGACGCCACGACGCTGTAATGCGGGCCGCCCGGCCTCGGTGCACTCTGCATCAGCTCTACGCTCGCGACGGGAACGCTCGCACCATACCTCACGCGCCGCGCCGCACGGCTCAGCTCGCGAGCGGCATCCGTGTGCAGCCGTGAACGCACCCGCCCGAGGGTGACGTGGGGGCGAAAGGGTCGGCCGTCTACAGGGATACCGAGCTCGGCGCAGCCGGATTCCACATCGCGGTGCAACAGCTCCAGCCGCGGCTCCGGCGCTATTCCGAGCCAGATCACGCGCGGGCGCAGGAGCCTCGGAAATGCTCCAATTCCGCCGAGTTCCAGTTCGATAGCGGGGCTGCGTCGCGCAACGGCGTGCACGACACTGCCGAGCGCCCCCAGCATCGCCTCCGGCTGTTCGCCCAGGAACTTCAACGTCAGATGCAGTCGTTCCGCTCCAATCCAGGCGACGGAGGGCGCTGCCGCGCGTAGCGGCTCGACGGCCTTGCCGATCGCGATTCGCACTTCGTCCGGGAGGTTAATCGCGAGAAAGAGCCGCATCGCGCTCGTCGTCGAGGAGCTCGAGTGCGAGGTGCGTGAAGCCGTGCTCGGGAAGAATCCGGACGGCGACTTCCCGAGCGATCGCGTCGCGCAGCGCGCCCGGCTCGCACGCAACGATCACTGCGAGCGCGCCGATGGCTTCGACGCGCGAGTCGACTCCCAGCTCTCGCAGAGCACCTTCGAGCGTTGCGGCGCTCATACGACCGTGGCTCCGGCACCTTCGTGCAGCACGTTGAGCGAACCGGAGCGGAAGCCGCGCATGTCAATCGCGGCACGCTCGAAACCCGCGCCGCACACGGCAGCGCGGATGCGCTGCTGCCCGACAGGGTCGAGCCAGCGGTCGATGTCGGCACCTGGCAACTCCACGCGCGCGAGCACTCCATGATGGCGCACGCGAAGGTCGCCGGTGATCCCGAGCTCGCGCAACGACCGTTCGGCGCGCTCAACCTGGCCGAGCCGCGCGACCGTGACCGGCGTGCCGTAAGGGATGCGCGATGAGAGGCACGGAGAGGCCGGGGCCGACCAGGTGGGTATGCCGCGCCCGTGCGAGAGCGCGCGGATCTCGCCCTTGGTGAACCCGAGATCAGCGAGCGGCGATTCGACGCCCTGCTCCCTCGCGGCCAGCATCCCCGGACGGTGACCGCCAATATCGTCCGCATTGGTTCCGTCGACCACCGTTGCAAACCCGCGCTCCACCGCGAGCGGCACCAGACGCGACCAGAGCTCCGACTTGCAGAAGTAGCAGCGGTTGGACGGATTGGCCGCGTAGCGCGGGTCGCTCAGCTCGTCCGTGTCGATCTCCAGGATATCGAGGCCGAATCGCGCGGCCACCTCTCGCGCCGTGGCCCACTGCTCCGCCGGATACGATGCGCTACGGCCGATGACGGCGAGAACGCGATCCCGGCCCAGCGTTTCGGATGCCACACAGGCCAGGTACGCGGAATCGACTCCCCCGCTGAAACCCACCAGCACGGATCCGCGATCGCGCAGCCACGCGACAAGTGCGTCCTCCTTCTCCCGTGCGCGTCCGGTGCCTCCCGTCTCCATTGCGGCATGTGGCATCCCTAAACGTATTCGCCGAACGGGCGGCGATGGAAGAGCGCGCCGGAGACGCACGCCTGGTCGATCCTCGGCAGGCGCTGCGCGGTACGACGGTGATACATACCTTTAGCATCATGTCGCACCCCGAGCTCCCGCATCAGACATCACCCAATCAGGTGACCTATGGCATCCCTTCGCATCTCGCGACCTGGACGCTTCCGCCGGACTGGTCGTGGGGCACCGAGGGTGTGTGGAGCGAGCTGCGCCACTATCAGGAAATTGTCGATGCGCTCGGGCGCTCGCTCTCGCTCGTCACCGCGCCCGACGAGGCGCATGCGAACTGGCTCGCCGCCGAGGCGCGCGCGCTCGCGCATCGCAATCATCCGGCGATCCCCAGCACATACCACTACTGGGCGAACTTTCGAGAGAGCAGGCGCGGACCCGGTTATCTGCGCCGATGGATCGCAGGGGAGACAGCGGGCGCGCTACTCGGGCGGCAGGGTCCATACGACATTCCCTACGCCCTCAACGTGCTCCGGACGGCCGGCTCTGCGCTGGCGTACCTGCACGACAGCGGAACGGTACACGGCAACATCGGACCGGAAAGCGTATGGCTCACGCCCACGGGCCGGCTCTGGTTCCTCGGCTGGCAGTGGGCGCTACCTCGCGCCGACATTCCGGCGGGCCTCACGCCGGCAGAGGCGTGGACCCCGTGGCCGCCGGAATGGGGAATGCGGGCCTGGAACCCTTCGGCTGCCAGCGATCAATGGCAGCTCGGCGCGCTCTGCTTCGCGTGCCTCACCGGCGAGCTCCCGCCTGCGAGGGACGTCCCGCCCCTGCGCCTCGTTCGGCCGGAGGTGCCGCAGGACATCGCTGAGGTTGTCGAGCGCGCGCTGTGCGTCGATCCACAGCGACGCTTCCACTCGGTAGCCGCCCTCCTGCGCGCCGCGGACCGCGCGATCGGCAGCCGCACGATGATCGTCACCGCGGGGACCGAGAACGAGAGCGATCCGGCCACGGGCGAGCTGTCGGCTGGGGAGATGTCGCCAGAGGAGCGCCTCCGCTGGGCGCTGGGTGACGATTACGAGGTGCTGGGGTCACTGGGAACGGGGACGTTCGGCTCAGTGTGGCGCGTGCGCGATCTGGCGCTGGAGCGCGAGGTCGCGCTCAAGATGCTACACACGCACGTGGCGATCGACGAACGCGCACTCGGGCGCTTCCGCCGCGAAGCGCGCCTCGCCGGCCAGCTAGTGCATCCCGGCATTGTGCCGATCCTCGACTGGGACAGCCGCGGCGATGTCGCCTGGTATACGATGGAACTCGCCGAGGGTGGCGCGGTCGGTGATCTCGTGGCGCGCTCGGGACCGCGCCCGCTGGGCGAAGTGGCGCCACAGGTCGACCTCATCCTCGACGCGCTCGCCGCCGCGCATGCGAGCGGGATCGTGCACCGCGACCTCAAGCCGGAGAACATCCTGATTGATCGCTACCGGCGCTGGCGGGTGAGCGACTTCGGCATCGCGCACGTCGCTGGCGAGGACACGAGCAGCACCACCGGCACGCCCGCCTTCGCCGCGCCCGAGCAACTGCTCGGCGAGCCCCTGGGGCCCACGGCGGACTGCTTTGCGGTTGCCGCCATCGTCGTCTTCGCGCTCTCGGGATCGCCGCCCTTCGGAGGCGGTGATGCGCAGCAGATTCTGGCACGTCAGCTCATGGAGCGCGTCGATCTCGCACCGTATCCCGCCGAGATCGCCGATTGGTTGCGAACCGGCCTTGCAGCCGCCCCTGAGGATCGCTTCGCGGAGGCAGCCGCCATGCAGGAGGCGTGGCGGCGCGCGATCGATGCCGCGATGGAAGGCGATCGCCAGGTACCATGGTGGCGACGGATGCATCCGGCGGAACGCGCGATCGCTCAGCGATGACCATCGCTCGGCGTCATCGGGCCGTCGTACGCGACGGCCATGTTACCTGCGGCACGATGCGCTGTCTCTAGGGTAGGGACATACGTGACCGCGATTGCACCGCGACCGCGTATGCTGCCCGAGGCGACTCCCTGTCGGGGCACGACGGACGAGCGTCGCGAAGTGCGTGACGACCATCACACACGCAACTCCGTCCCGATCAACGCCGATGACACTCTGGACCGCCTACCTCGTCTTCGCTGTATTGCCGCCGCTGAGCGCGCCGCTGCAGAGCGTAACGCTGGCCGCGGCCTGCCGGGCGCCCATCGTGTCGACAGCCAACCTCGAGCAGCTCATGCCTGTGCTGTCGGCACCGCTGCTTCCTGCTCTCCCCGCCGACGCGGTACGCCAGATGGATACCCAGCCGCAGCGACCGGCCCGGTACGGCCGCGTCACTGTTGTGGCGTCCGTCTCGACTGGAATGTTGCGACCGGTCCTCTCGTGGACGTCCTCGGCGCGCGGATCGAGCATCCTGCACGAGCTGGTGCACATCGCGCAGCGTCGCCTTTCCGGTCGCGAGCTCCGTCCGCTGCTGGATCAGCTCGGGCGCTTTGATGCTGACACCGGGTTCTCGGCGTACTCCGTTGCCGGTGCGACCAACTCGACGCTCGTGAGTCTCAGGAAATCTCTGCCGGAACGCGAGGCGAAGGTGCTGGCCTGGCGCCTGACGCGGGCGCTCGCACGCGCGCCGGGGTCCGGCGCCCGTGCGCTCGAGGTGCGCCTCAGGATCCTGCGGACCGAGATCTCGAAGCCGCGCTGGGGCAAGGTACGGGACGAGCTTCAGTCGACGCGGCCATCCCGCCTGGGCTGGGCTTCGGGGTTCGCCGGTGAGCCGTGGACCTGGGTTGACGAGCTCACGGCCAAGATGCTGTTCGAGGCAATGGCTTACGACGCCGACGCGCGCTGCAGCGACGGATTGGGTCCGCGCTTCCTGATCTGAGCGATGGGGGTGGGGAGAAGGATCACGCTCCCCGATCGATGGTGCGATAGCGCAGGGCCTCGGCCACATGTGGTGCGGCGACCGGGGTGGCTCCCTCCAGGTCCGCAATGGTACGCGCCACCTTCAGCACCCTGTGGTAGCCGCGAGCCGATAGCCCCAGTCGCTCGGCAGCCGAGGCCAGCAGCTCGCGCGCAGCAGTTTCCACCGGAGTGTGCGCATCCAGCCACCTCCCCGATGCCGCGCCGTTGCATCTGTCGACGTCGCGCAGGTGACGCCGACTCGCGTACCGCTCGCGCTGGATCGCCCGCGCCCGCTCCACTCTGTCGCGGATGACCACCGAAGCTTCACCGCGCGCCGGCACGCCGAGATCGCGCACCGGCACGGCTCCCACCGCGACGTGCATATCGATCCGATCGGAAAGGGGGCCGGACAGCCGCCCGCGATAACGAGCGACATCCGACGGGGGACAGGCACAGCTTCCGCGCGGATCGCCGAGCTTGCCGCATGGACACGGGTTGGTCGCGCCAACGAGAGCGAATCGCGCCGGGAACGTGACGGACGCCGCCGCGCGCGAGATCACGACCCGTCCGTCCTCCAGCGGCTGGCGCAGGGCGTCGAGCACGAAGCGCGGAAACTCCAGCATCTCATCGAGGAAGAGCACGCCGCAGTGCGCCAGCGTGACCTCGCCGGGACGCGGCGTGGTGCCGCCACCAATCAGCCCCGCGCTCGATGTCGAGTGATGCGGCGCTCTGAAGGGCCTCTCGCTGCGCGGACCGACGCCGACATCGACGAGACCCGCGACCGACTGGATCGCCACCACCTCGAGCAGTTCTTCAGGAGTAAGCGCGGGAAGTATGGTGGGCAGTCGGCGGGCCAGCATGGTCTTGCCGGCACCGGGCGGACCGACGAGAAGCAGGTTGTGCGCACCCGCCGCGGCTACTTCGAGTGCGCGCTTCGCACTCTCCTGTCCCGCGACGTCGGAGAAATCGAGTTCTGCATCCGCGTACGGCCTGGGGACACAGGACGTCCCTTCGACGCGCGGCCCGCCGTTGCGCAGGTCGGCCACGAGCGACATGAGCGAATCGGGCGCGATGAGCCGCACCGATTCCACCAGTGCCGCTTCCACGAGGTTGGCGCGCGGAAGCACCAGCGAAGCTCCGCGATCGCGCACAACCCGGCGGGCGACGGGCAGCGCGCCCCGCATGGCGCGAACGCTTCCGTCCAGGCCGAGCTCTCCAACGAACGTCAGATCGCTGATTGCACCGGCGGCAAGTTGTCCCGTTGCCACGAGCACCCCGATCGCTATGGGCAGGTCGAACGCGGTGCCTTCCTTCCTGGTATCCGCTGGCGCGAGGTTGACCGTGATGCGCCGCGGCGGCAGCATGAAGCCCGAGTTGACGAGCGCCGCGCCCACACGCTCGCGGCTCTCCTTCACGGCCCCCGCGGGCAGTCCGACGATGGTGAACTGCGGAAGCCCTCTCGCAGAATCCACCTCGACCGTGACGTCGTAGGCGTCGATCCCGAGTACGGCGGCCGAACGGATGGCGGCGAGCATGACACCAAGCTGCGCCCGACAGACGTGCGCGGCGCGATCGTTCGAACGCCGCCAGGCGCAAAGCGCCGCCAGAGCTTCGCTACCCCTGCGCGCCCTGCCCGTGGCCGCGGCTTGGGCCGTGCCTGCGCGCCCGGTGAAGCGCGATGCCGCCCAGCAGCTTTCGCGACACTCCCGTCACCTCGAATCCCGATGCCCCGAGGGCACGCGCGAATTCCTGCCACGAGACAAAATGCTGCACCGAATGTGCGATGTAGCCATACACCACCGGCTCCCGATGCCAGAGCCATCCCACCACGTTGCCGGCAACGGTCAGGTAGCCGGTGAACAGTGTACGCCATACCATATGCTCGGGACGGTAGAAATCCAGCGTGAGCAGGTGACCGCCGGGACGAAGCACTCGCGCAATCTCGTGCAGAGCCGCGCGGAAATCGGGCACGTTGCGCAGCGCATACCCCGCCGAGACAATGTCCGCCGATGCAGGCGGCCGGTCGATCGCCATGATGTCGCCGCGCCGGAAGCTCAGGCCGTCGCATGGTGCTTTGGCAAGGCGCGCGTTTGCGAGATCGACCATGCGCGACGATGCATCCAGCCCGAGGATGCGAGCGCCACTTCCCTTCCCGTTCTCGGCGAGCCGCTTCGCCAGGGCAAAGGCGATGTCGCCTGTGCCACAGGCGAGGTCCAGCACGACCGCGCCTGAATGTGGCGCCAGCGCCGCGGCAGCGGCGGCGAGCTCGCGCTTCCATTCGCGGTCCATGTCGAAGGAGAACACGCGCGTGAAATGGTCGTACCTGGGTGCAACGACATCGAACATCGTCGTGACGAAACGCTGCCTGATCGCCGGATCGGCGAGATGCTGCTCGACGTCCATCGCCCGCAGGCGACCTGCGCTGTCGTCCTTCCCGTTCGGCACGTTCGCTCTATCCCCGGAAGCCGGCACTGGCGTGCTCGCGTGTCACGTGCGTAATCATAAGGGGGGCGGCCCCCTCGGAGGCCGGGAGCGGCACCTTCACCGAGATTTCCGTGCCGCTCGCCACCTTTACCGGGCGCTTCGCCCCTGGCCGCTTGCCGGGCGACCGGATGCCAGCCGAGCTTATCAGATGACTGTATTCCGTCTCTCCCCTGCGTTGGCTTCGATGACGGATTCCGGGCGTAACGGACCCGCGGACCGAGCCGCGCTCGATGCCCTCGGCAGCACGCGCGAGCACATGGCCGCGCTGCGGCGGAGCGCGATTCCACTGGATACGCACGCGCGACTGCGGCGATGGGGATTGATACTCGGCGGATGGACCGTGTACGGGCTGGTCTCGTACCAGCAGTCACTGCTTGCTGCGGGCGTGGACGGGCGCACGGCCGATCGGACCGATCTTCTTCTCCTGTCGATGGGCACGGCCTGGGTGTGGGCGCTGCTCACGCCCATGATCATACTCCTGGCCCGACGCTGGCGCATCGACCGCGCGAGCTGGCCGCGCAGCATCGCTCTTCACACACCGGTTGCGCTCGTGCTCGCGGTGATCGACGTGAGCGCGTACGGCCTGCTGCTCGATCTCGCGGGGCTCCCGCGCCCATCGGTCGTATACGCCCTGCTCTACAGGATCGACTACAGTCTCTTCATGTACGCGCTCATCGTAGCGTTCACGCACGCGGCGGACTACCACGCCCTCTATCGCGATCGGCGGGTGCGAACCGCGCAGCTCGAGACCCGGCTCAGCCGTTCGCAACTGCAGGCGCTCAGGACGCAGCTTCAGCCGCACCTTCTCTTCAATACACTCAACTCCATCTCGGAGCTCGTACACCAGGAGCCGGAGACTGCGGAGCGAATGATCACCCGCCTCGGCGATCTGCTTCGCCTGTCGCTGGACAGCAACGACAGCCAGGAGGTTGCGCTGGAGAAGGAACTCGAACTCCTCGGCGCGTATCTCGACATCGAACAACTGCGTTTCGGCGACCGGCTCGCGATGGAGCTGGCCATCGAGCCGGAGACCCTCGGCGCGTGCGTACCCAGTCTCGTGCTACAGCCGCTCGTGGAGAACGCCATCCGCCACGGCACCGCGCCGCGTGCGGTGGCCGGACGCATTCGCGTGAGCGCGGCCCGGCGCGCTGACCACCTGATCATGGAGGTCACCGACAATGGCCGAGGCCTGCCCGCGAACGGTGCTGTGCTGCGCGAGGGCGTTGGACTGGGGAACACGCGGGCGCGACTCGAGCAGCTCTACGGAACGAACCACCGTTTCACCCTGGAGAACGCGCGCGAGTCAGGAGTGCGCGCCACGATCTCCATCCCGTTCACCACACAACCCCGACAGTCCTCCGCGAAGACGGAGGCAGGGAAGGAGGCGACATGACAGGAATTCGTTCGCTGATCGTGGACGACGAACCACTGGCGCGAAGTCGCATACGCCGGCTCGTCGGAATGGACCGCGAGATCGAGATCGTTGCGGAATGCGCGAACGGCCGCGAGGCGGTGGAGGCGGTGCGCAAGCATTCCCCCGACCTTCTCATCCTCGATGTACAGATGCCGGAGCTCGATGGGTTCGGAGTGCTCGCACGCATCGATCCGGAGAAGATGCCCGCCGTCATCTTCGTCACTGCCTTCGACCAGTACGCGGTCCAGGCGTTCGAGGTCCACGCGCTCGACTACGTCCTTAAGCCCTTCGACGCTGATCGCTTTCGCTCGGCGCTTCAGCGGGCAAAGACGCACATCGGCGGGGGCGGTGCCGCTGCCAACAACCAGCGGCTTGCATCGCTGATCGAGCAGTTGACCGCCGACCAGAAGACCCTGGAGGACATCATCGCGCGCAGCAGTGGCCAGCATCTCGACCGCCTGATGCTCCGTTCCGACGGCCGCGTATTCTTCGTAAAGGTCGACCAGATCGACTGGATCGAGGCAGCCGGCAACTACGTGCGCATCCACGCCGGATCCAACGCATTCCTCCTGCGTGAAACGATGAACGCGGTGGAGACCAGGCTCGACCCGGAGCGCTTCCTTCGCATCCACCGATCGACCATCGTGCAGCTCGACCGCGTGCGCGAGATGCAACCATGGTTCTCGGGAGAATACGTGGTCATAATGAAGGATGGCACGCAGCTCAAGCTGAGCCGCGGGTACCGCGACCGGCTCCCCGATCGCATG
The DNA here is from genome assembly GCA_050733695.1 of Gemmatimonadaceae bacterium. Lineage (GTDB taxonomy): Bacteria > Gemmatimonadota > Gemmatimonadetes > Gemmatimonadales > Gemmatimonadaceae > JBOHTO01. Next base: position 12,656 of record JBOHTO010000023.1, read on the forward strand.
GGCAGGAGTGCCTAGCCGACGTACTGTCGTCGGCCTGTGCCGGGGCGATCGGCCCCGGACTTGCGCGCCACGCGTTCGCTTCGCGTGGCGCGCAGCGCATCGGTTCATTTCCAGCAGAGCCACGACATGACCATAGCGACCATCAATCCCGCGTCGGGCGAAACGCTCGCGACGTACCCCGCGCTCTCGCTGGAACAGCTCGAGAAACGCATCGAGCGCGCGGCCGCGGCTTTCGTGGAATGGCGCCGCCGCCCCATCGCCGAGCGGGCGGGAGTGGTGGCACGCGCGGGCGAGATCCTGCATTCCGAGGCCAGCGATTTCGGCCGGCTCATGACGACCGAGATGGGCAAACCACTCGCAGCCGCCGTTTCAGAAGCCGAGAAGTGCGCGCTGGGGTGCCGGCACTACGCGGCGGAGGCGGAGCGCAT
>JBOHTO010000024.1:0-3268 GCA_050733695.1 Gemmatimonadaceae bacterium
GGTCCTCTCTCTTCCTGGGGTGATCTCGTTCCGGGACAGTCGTGACGTGACGGGTCCAGCACTTCATATACGCCGGTCGCCTCGAATAAGTGCCGAGCTCGCGTCCGGTCAGGTTCTTTTTGCAGACACCATGCCGTTGCACTTCTTCGTGCGCGGGTTGACCCCCCTGTCGGTACAGCGTGTACGCGAGCGGACTCATCCGGACACACATCACATTGTCCCCCCAACGTTTCTCTTTCCCCGAAGGCGGATTGCAGAACTGTGTGGGGCGTGTTTTCGATGTTGCATAACAAGACCTGACCCCGCCTCCCTTACAAGACCTGACCCCCTGACCCCGCGTCCGCGCGGGCTTCCTTCACGGCCTGCGTCAGCGCCGGTACGATCTCGAATGCATCGCCCACGATCCCGTAGTCCGCGATCTTGAAGATCGGCGCCTCGCGATCCCTGTTGATCGCGACGATCGTCCGCGACGCGCGCATCCCCGCGAGATGTTGTATCGCGCCCGAGATGCCGACAGCTACATACAGCTCGGGGCTGACGACCCGACCTGTCTGTCCGATCTGATCGCTGTGCGGACGCCAGCCGTCGTCCGTCACCGCCCGCGTGCATCCCACGGCAGCACGTCCGAACGCCTCGGCCAGCGCCTCGACGAGCGTGAAGTTCTCCGGGCCCTTGAGACCGCGACCGCCACTCACGATGATCGGCGCCTCCGAAAGGTCGAGCTTGCCCGAGTTCCCCTCGTGCAACTCCGTGACGACAACCCTCGACGCGGCGGGATCACCGGCCGGGTTCGCCTTCTCCACCCGCCCTTCGCGCGGTGACTCGGCTGGCGTCACCGCGCTCGGCCGGAGTGAGACGAGCGCTGGCGTCGCGGCGAGCTCGAGCGTGGCGACGAGCTTGTTGGCGCTCATCGGGTGCGTCGCGGTCAGCTTGTCACCGCTGACCTCAAGTGCAGTCACGTCGGCCGCGAGCGGGAGGCGCAGCTTCGCGGCCACCCGCGGCGCGAGGTCCCGGCCCTGCGCCGTGGCGCTGAAGATCACCGCGCGGTAGCTCTCGCCACCGAGACGCTCGGCGAGGAAGGCTGCGGCCGCCTCGGGGTTGTAGCGCTCGAAGCCGTCGTGCGCGACGACGATCACAACGTCCGCGCCGTGGCGCCCGAGCCGCTCGCTCGCGGCGGCGACATCCGCGGATGACGCAACCAGGACAACGGCGTGCACTTCTCCGCCAATGTCGCTGGCTAGCGTGCGCGCCGCAGTCGCTGTCTCGAGCGCGACCTTGCGCAGAGTTCCGCCACGGGTCTCCGCGAACGCGAGTACGTTTGTCATCATATCACCTTCGCTTCGGTCTGCAGCAGCCGGACGAGTTCCGGCACCGCTTCAGCGCCCTCACCTATGATGCGCCCCGCGGGCCGCTCCGGGGGCAGCGCGACCTTGCGGATCGTAACGCGCTGCTCGCCGAGCGCCGCCGGCTTGACATCGAGCGGCTTCTTCTTCGCTGCCATGATCCCCTTGAGCGACGGATAGCGCGGCTGGTTCATCCCCTCGTCGATCGTCAGCACCGCGGGCAGGGGGAAGCTCACCGTTTCGGCGGCGCCCTCGAGTTCGCGGCGGGCGGTGCCTTTGCTGTTCGCGACGTCGAGCTTCGCCACGGCTGTCACGCAGGGAAGGCCGAGCAGCTCGGCGACCATCGGGCCGGTGACGCCGCTCCAGGAATCGACCGACATCTTGCCAAACAGGACGAGATCGAAGCCGCCGTCGGAGAGACCGTCCGCGAGCGCGCTGGCGATCGCAAATCCATCGAATGGAATCGAATCGGTCTTGAGGTGCACGCCGCGGTCGACGCCCATGCTCATCGCCTTGCGGATCGTCTCCTGCACCGCGTCCGGCCCGAGCGAGAAGGCGACGACCTCGCCACCTCCTGCGCCCTCCTTCAACTGCAGCGCTGCCTCGACGGCGTACAGGTCGAAGTCGCTCATGTCGTACTTGACGCCGGTCTCGTCGAACGACGAGCCGTCGGGTCTGAGCTTGAAGCGGGTCTCCGAATCGGGGACCCGCTTGATGCAGACAGCGATCTTCACCGGCAACGCCTCCTCGAATCAGTCATTGCCGCGGCGGCGGGAATCCATCACCCTGAGCATTGCCGCGAGAACGGGAATCCATGGCCGCCGTCACTCCCGCGGAATCGGGAATCATGTGCGATGGGCCCCGCACGCGCACCCGAGCCGCGCATCTCGCCCCCCCCCCCCACCCAACGTCAACTGAACGCACTCAGCCCGGTCACTGCCTGGCCGAGTATGAGCGTATGCACGTCGTGCGTCCCTTCGTACGTGTACACGCTCTCCAGATTCGCCATGTGCCGCATCGATGCGTACTCGGCGAGAATTCCGTTCCCGCCGAGCAGCCGGCGCGCCTCACGCGCGATGTCGGTCGCCATGCTCACGTTGTTGCGCTTGGCGAGCGAGACCTGCTGCGGTGTGAACGTTCCCGCATCCTTGAGCCGGCCGAGGTGCAGCGACACCAGTTGACCCTTCACGATCTCGGTGAGCATGTCGGCGAGCCGTGCCTGCTGCAGTTGATATCCCCCGATCGGTTTGTCGAACATGATGCGGTTCTTCGCGTAGGAGACGCTCTCCTCGAAGCATGCAATGGCCGCGCCGACCGCTCCCCACGCTATCCCATAGCGCGCCTGAGTGAGGCACATGAGCGGACTCTTGAGCCCCCCCGACTTGGGGAGCAGAGCGCTGGCGGGCACCCGCACATCCTCCAGCACGAGTTCGCTCGTATCCGATGCACGGAGCGAGAGCTTTCCCTTCTGGTTCTTGGCGCTGAACCCTCTGGTATCTGTCGGCACGACGAAGCCGCGAATCGACTGCGAATCCCTGTCACCGTTCGTCTTCGCCCAGATGATCGCGACGCCGGCGGTCGTGCCGTTGGTGATCCACATCTTCGAGCCGTTGATCACCCAGCTCCCGCCCTTCTCCTCGCGCGCCATCGTGAGCATTCCCGCCGGGTTCGATCCGTAATCCGGCTCCGTGAGCCCGAAGCAGCCGATGATCTCGCCGCTCGCCATCTTCGGCAGCAGATCCTTCCGCTGCTTCTCGGTGCCGAAGGCGTATATCGGATACATGACAAGCGCGCCCTGCACCGAGGCGAAGGAGCGCACACCTGAGTCACCCCGCTCCAGCTCCTGCATGATGAGCCCGTAGGCGACGTTGTTCAGACCCGCGCAGCCGTACTCTTCGGGCAGGTTGGCGCCCAGGACACCCAGC
>JBOHTO010000025.1:0-15015 GCA_050733695.1 Gemmatimonadaceae bacterium
CCCATCAGGGATCCGCGACTCGTTCTCCCCGACCCCGCTCAGCGCCAGGTTGACAGGCATCGTTCCCTCGGCGACGACTATGGGCGGCAGGCCTGTGCGGTTGGCTACGGCGTTCGCAACCAGTCGCTGATCGGCATAGCTGAACGTGGCGTGCAGCTCGGGGAGCGTCCTCCCAGCGTACGACCCGCCGATGACACCGGCGGCGCCCTCGAACACCGGAGCGCGCGCCGTGCCGGCGAGATTCATCTCGAGCGACACGAGTCCGCTCGCCGCAATGTCGCTCTGCACGAGATCGATCAGGTTGGCAATCTCGAAGTTGTCGACGGCAACTCTGAAATCCGCGACTCCTTCCGTCGGCAGCAGACCATCGACATATATCCTGCCCGTCGATCCGCTTCGCAGCTCCAGCGTCTCCACCTCGACGCCGCGCCTTCCCCACTTCACCGTTCCCGGACGTGTTGCAAGCCAGCTCGTCGTGTCGAAGTGCAGCGCGAGACCGTCGAAGTGAATCTCGTTGTGATCCGCGTGCAGGGCGTACCGCGTCTGTGCGCTGTACTGCTGGCCGCTCTGCTGTTCGATCACGACAAGGGCCGTTCCTGCTCCGCCCGGGTAACGGTGCGTGACGCGCGCCTCCACACTGTCAAAGTAGAAGCCGCCGACGCTTGCCTCGCGCACGCTTGCCGCCCCAACGATTGCCATCTCCGATGCGCCAACGTCAAGCAGCGCGTACTCTGCTCGCGCTGCCGTCACCGAATGCCCGGCGACGACGAGGTCCTCGGCGTCGGCGCTCCCGCGCGCGTCAAAGCGCTCGACCGATCCCACGAGCATGCCCTCGGCGCTTACGGAACCGGAGATCTCATCGCGGCGGATCACCGCCGGCGAATCCACGACCAGCTTGGGCGGCGAGCCACCCGTGATTGCGCGCTCCACTTCGGTTGCCTTCGCAACGCGCATCGAGTCTGCGCGCGCCTCCGCTATGGCGCGAGCCACGTTGCCGGGGCGCGGGCGCACTACGCCGGTGTCGAGCGGCGGCATCCAGCGGCTGAACGCATCCAGGGAATCGATGCTCACATCGTACGAGAGCTCGCCCGTGCGTCCGGCCGCGACACCGAAATCACCCGCGAGACTCACGAGTGTACCAGGCGCACTCAGACGAGCGGAATCCACACTCAGGAGGCCGTCGGAAATCGCGACCCGGATCGTGGCCGAATCCACGGCTACGCTGTCGTAGAGCGAGGTGGACGCGTCAGCGGTGAACCGCGCGTTCATCGCCGCGGGATCGAAGCCGCGACCCACGGCCGTTGCAGTCGCCGTCAGCGACGTCCGCGGCGCGTCGGCGAGTATCGCGCTCACGTCGAACAGCTTCGCATCGAGCGCCAGATCGTAGCCGGGCGGGTCACCGGCGAGGTCGAGTGACCCGTCGACCGCTATCGTACCACCGTCCGTCACGGCCAGAGTGGCGTCGACCGCGAGATCGCCGAGCGAGCCCGTGAGACGAATGGGGCCCGACGCCGCGCCGTGCATGTCCAGCGGCGTGAAGCGCGCGACCGTCGCCAGTGCAACCGGATCGGCCGTGATGTCGATGTCGATCCATGTCGAATCGGAGAGACGCAGAACGCCCTCGCCGGAGATATGCGAACGCTGCCCACGATCCTCGTGCGCGAGATCCGCGCGTACCGCGAGTTGTGCCGCGGTTGATCCGTCGAGGCGGGCACTCCCGGTGACAATGCCTCCGATCGGCAGATCGGCTGACACCGATTCGACGAGCGCAACCTGAAGCGGGTCGAGGCGTACGTTCAGTGCATCGGCGCGCATCGCGCCATCGCCGAAACCCACTGTCCCGTTGGCGATCACATGCGTCAATCCCGATCTCTCCCCGTCGAAGGAAAGGTCGGCATCGAGCCGCAGGGCGTGAGTGCCACCGGCGAGCGCGAGGCGGCCACCGATGTCGCCGCGCTGTTCGATCTCGAGCCCGGGCACGAGCTGCTCGATGAGGCGCGTGTCGAGATTCGACATGGTGAGCGCCGTATTGTGGAACGCGATCGTATCGGTGATAGTGAGGCCGAAGTCGCCCGCCAGGCGTGTGTTTCGCACCTGTATGTCGGCAGCGCGCGCAACGTAGATGGAGGAATCGCCATCCGTCGTCATCGCGAAGTGGAGTGTCCCCTGACCCGTGGACGGAAGCGGCGGGTACAGCCAGCGCAGATCGGCCAGCGCCACCGGAGAGCCGTCCAGTCCCAGGCGTATCTCGCCGTCATCGAAGACGTACGCACCATTCCCGGCGATTGCGGAAGCTTCGAGCCGGGTGGCCACGCCGTTCCACCAGAGCGAATCACCCGTGATCTCGAAGACGCCATCGACATCCCTGACGACTACCACGGGCGGGCGGAAGGGCGCCGCGACCATGGCGAGTGCAGCGACCTCGATGCGCCGGCTGTCGTAGTCCGGATGCGCGAGCCTCAGGAGTGGGAACTGCGCGTCGATGGATCGAAAATCCATGACCTGCTGAAAGCCGCCATCCGCGCGCACGACGTTCGACCGGCCATCATCGCCGAGCGCCTCAGCGATGGCGCTGTCGCGCGCCGCGCCCGAAAGCTCGTCGCCCGGTGTCCACGCACGGCGCACTGTCACGCGCCCATCCACTATCTCGGCGTCGCGAATGACTATCCAGTCCCCCCAGCCGAACGTCGTGTCCGGCGGTGCACCGTCGGAACCGAACAGCCTCTGGAAGTTCCAATCTCCCCCATCGACGCCCTGGCTCAGAACGATCACGGGGCGCACGAGACGTACATCGCTCAGGACGAGATGCTTCGAAAACAGCGGGCCCAGGGCGTAGCCGATCTCGATCTCGCCGGCCGCGAGGAAGGGCGCGCCCGAACTGTCGGTGATGCTCACATCGGTCAGCGTCATTCCGCTCAGCAGGTTACCGCTCACGCTACCCACGTGCACCCGCCCGTTGACAGCGCCCTCGAGCGCGGCGACGATCCTGCCGCGCACGTACTCCCGCCCGAAATCGGTGCGAGTGAGGATGAGCGTGGCGCATACGGCGATGATGACCAGCCCCGCGATGACGCCGAGGAGTATCTTCGCTGCGAGGCGCATCAGTACGCCTGTCCGATGGAGAGGTGCAGCGTCAACCTGCTGAGAAAGGCGCTGATACCGCGCTCACCGCTGCCCGGCGCGTAGGTTCGCGCCTGCTCGAGCGCGACCAGTTCCGATTCGCCATCCTCGCGCACCTGGGTGTACACCGTGAGATCCTCGGAGATTGACGGATTGTAACCGAGGTCCACGCGAATGGGGCCAACGTCGGTCTGGTACCTGATTCCGATACCCGGGGTGATAGCGCCGGTTCCGCTCACGATGTCATCGAGCCGCCCTTCACCCACGAGCGCAGCATCCACGAACGCCGCGCCGGTCAGCGCTCCGGCGATGGGAAAGCGCAGTTCGATGCTTCCCTCGATCAGCGAGTTCCCGCCGATCGGGCGCGGCTGGAAGTTCTCATCGGCCAGTCCCGAAACCGGGCAGCTCCGGATCGGGATCGCTGGATCACAGTTGTACGTCGTATCGCCGCTCTGAATGCTGATGCCGCGCAGCGTGGAGGGAGCGATCGTGAGCACGCGCGGACCGAGCTGGTTCTCTCCGAATCCGCGTACAGAACGGGAGCCGCCGGCGTAGAAGCGCTTTCTCGGATGCAGGATGGTACCCGTACCCGGCGCGCTCACGGAATTTGCGAGCGCGTCCACCCATCCCAGGCGCGTGTGGCCGGCGAGCACCATGTTGTCGGACACGCTGATGAACAGCGCCGCATCGCCGAACGCGCGGTTGTAACCGAAGTCGGAGAACGTGACGCTCGAAGCGTACTCCAGGTCTGCCTGTGCGCGATATCCGCTGGACGGAAAGAAGAGATCGTTCGTCCGGGTGATCGATCCGGTGAGCGAGAGCGGCGAGAGTCGCTGGTTCCCTTCCAGCAGATCTATCGTTGCGGGCTGGCAGACGCCGAAGTTCACGCAGTAGTAGACGTCGTTCGCCTCGGTGCGCGTGATCTCGAATCTGTAGCTCAGACTCAGGGGAAGACGGTACGTCACCTCGCGCGTGAATGTCGCGGTTGCGCCGTAGCCGCGGTCGACGTAGACGGCGGGCGCGCTCTGCCGGTGTGCGAAGATGCTCGCCCCGATCTCGTTCGACGCCGACAGGAACCACGGCTGCCGCAGTTCCGCGAGGAGCTGCCAGGTGGGTGCGAGGAAGGGGTCGGGATCGCCGTCAACCGCAGCCCTCACGTCACGGAAGAGGCTGTTGTCGCTGCCGTACGAGACCGTTCCCGAGAGCTGCGGCGCCAGGAGATTCCCGACCAGCGCGCGCAGGGAGAGGCGCCGTGCGGCGCCGAACCAGTTGTAGTTCGTGTAGCGCGCTTCCACCTGAACGAAGTCCACGGTGCTCAATCCGCCCGAGAGCCGCACCTCCTGCAGCGGCCCCTCGACGACGCTCACCTCGATCAGTTTGGTGCTGTCACCCTGGGGCGGAACCACAATGCGGGCGTACTTGAAAAGCGCCGACTCGTACAGGTTGCGCTGGCTCTCGATGACTTCGGACCTGCGGTAGATGTCGCCGTCGTCCAGTGTGATGGAGTTCAGAACCGTGCGGTCGGCGATGCGCTGGTTTCCGGTGACATAGACGCGATCCACGGTTGCAAGCCAGCGCGGATCAACGATGATCTCTACCTCGGCGGTGCGAGCCTCGCGGGAAACGGTGATGTTCGTGTCCAGGGTTGCGTCGGAGTAGCCACGGTCCCAGAGCGCGGCCCTGATCAGCGTGAACGTGGAATCGAGTTCGATCAGACTGAAGGGACCACCCGTGTCCATCGCCACGGTGCGAGCGATCTCGTCGCTGGTGAGGAGCGAATCCAGCCCTCGCACCCGCACGGCCTCGAGGGTCGTGGGCGGTCCCTCGGTCACCGTGAAGGTAACGCTCACGTCCTCTCCGTCATTCCCCTCTGGTGTGACGGTCGTATCGACGAGTGCTTCGCGAAAGCCACGTTTCCAGTAAAAGACGCGCACGCGAAGGACATCGCGCACGAGCGCTTCGCGATCCAGGTAGTGCTTCTCGTGGAAGAGCGGCGACGTGCTGATCCAGCAGAAGGCGATGAGCAGAAGACCGTGACACTCGGTCTCCGTCGTGGAGATGCTTTCCTTCAGCTCGTCGAGGTCCACCGATTCGACGCCGACGAACTCGAGCGTCGTCACCTCCGGATTCTCCCTCACCTCGGGCTGTTCCTGCGCTGCAAGAGCGCCTGGAACACAGAGGAAGAGAGCGCCCAGCACTGCGATCCAGGCCGGGCGCATGAAGCGACTCATCATGCCTCGGAAGGGGGCAAGTAGCGGGCCCGGCCGCAACACCAACCCGGCCAGATCGATATGGGTCGGAGCCGACAGGGATGGGTCCGTCCGGCCGGCGCCTGGTGTCTCCCCCCTTTACCCCCGGGGAGCTACAGTCCTGCCAGCAGGGTGTCGTTGTCCGGTGTGCCGGCTATCCGCTTGATGAGCCATTCCATCGCGGACGCAGGAGGCATCTGGTGCAGCCCCCGCCGCAGCGTGAACACGGAGTCGATCTGCTCGGCCTTGAACAGCTTGTCCTCGCGCCGGGTGCCGCTCGTCGCGATGTCGATCGCCGGGTAGATACGCTTCTCGGCCAGCGAGCGGTCGAGCTTGATCTCGCAGTTGCCGGTACCCTTGAACTCCTCGAAGATGACGTCGTCCATCCGGGAGCCTGTCTCCACCAGCGCGGTCGCGATGATTGTCAGCGAACCGCCACCATCGCCATCCGCGACGGAGCGCGCCGATCCGAAGAACGCCTTTGGCTTGGCCATCGCGGTCGCATCCAGACCGCCGCTGAGTGTTCTTCCCGTACCTCGCTCCGCAGTGTTGTGTGCGCGCGCCATGCGTGTGAGCGAGTCGAGCACGATGACGACGTCGCGGCCGCCTTCCACGAGACGGCGTGCGCGTTCGAGGACGATATCCGTCACATCCACGTGCCGTTCGGCCGGCTGATCAAAGCTGGAGGCGATCACCTCGCCCACGTTCCACGAGATGGCCTCGCTGACTTCCTCGGGTCGCTCGTCGACGAGCAGGATGAGGAGCACCGCCTCCGGATGGTTCACCGCAACGCCTTCGGTAATCGCCTGGAGCAGCATCGTCTTTCCGGCGCGCGCCGGTGCTACAATGAGAGCGCGCTGACCGTATCCAATCGGCGCGATCAGGTCGATCGCGCGGCGCGTGAGCTCGGGACCGCCCTTCGCGGGCCGCCCGGTTTCGAGTTTGAGCTTGCGCTCCGGATAGGATGCGGTGAGTGAACTGAAATCAGGGCGCCGTGCCGCGAGTGACGGTTCGGCTTCGTTCACCGTTCGCAGTTCGACGACGGTGAGCCGGCCGCGCGTATCGCGTCCCGCAGTCGCATCGATCGAATCACCACGTCTCAGTGCGAACTCCCGCACCATGTTCGGCGGAACGAATGCGTCGCTCTGTTCGGCGAGATAACTCGCCGACGGCCGGCGCACGTAGCCGCCATCGCGGGCCGCGTCGAACCACCCGCTTACCTCCGCGTCGGCCGTTACGACCTGCACCGGCTCGCGCCGCGGTTCACGTCGCGGCCCTCCACGCCCGCGATTGCGACGGTTGCGCCTGCCGTTGTTGCTCCCCTGGTAATTGCCGTCGCGGTTCCGCCCGCCACCGCCCCGGTTGCTCGCACCCTGGTTGCTCCGACCTCCACCGCCGCCCTGATTCGCCCCGCCGCCGCGATGCTGGTATCCCTCGCGGCCTCCTCCGCCCCCGCCCTCGCCCCCGCCCCCGCTCGATTGCTGCGACCCTCCACCAGGTTGTTGCTGTTCGCTGTCCGAAGGCTGCGGACTGCCTTGACGGCCCTGACTCTGATCGCTGAAGGAGTCCGAACCGGCGTCGCCTTTCGGGCCTCCCGCGTCGCTGTCGCTCATGGCGTTCGTCGCAGCATTTGTCGCGGTGGGGAGGGCGCTCGGCGATTCGGCGACTCCACCGCTCGATGGCACGTCGGGGCTGATGCCGGCTGAGCTACTGGACGACCCGCTGTCGGGCCGACTCTCGCCACCATCGCGGTAGGGATTCGGCTCTGCCTGCGGTGAATCTTCGGAAGATGGACGGCCATGACGGCGCGGTCCTCGGCCGCGGCGCGGCGGGCGACGATCATTCATGCATCTATCGGGGGTGACGGGGTGATGTGGTGTATCAATCGCGCGGTCGCTCCGCCAGTGGCGAATGGGTCCGCGCTAACGCAACTCTCGTGTGACTGCTCGGAGCGGGACGCGCGTACGAGGCTCTGCCTCGCTACTCGGATGCGCGTGTCACGGCTCTCGGTGTCGGGGTATTACGTGCGCGCCGAGCGCACTCTCTCGATTCGTATGCCTTTCACCGCGCGGGGCATTCACGCGTTGGCGTCTGGCGTTCCAGCCGCCCGCGGCGGCCCACTGGCTGCCACTATCGGACCGCCGGTGCCGGCGTGTTACACATGCCGGCTATCGCTTGGCCGCCGGGCAGTTCCATGAACAGGACGTCCGTCGGCTGGCCTGTACGAGTATCGCCACTTCCCCCGATTCGCGCAAGTCATGCTCATGCGGTTTGGGTGCTTCTGCTGTTGGACGGGGATCGTCACGGCCGCGGGCGGGACGCACTACCATCGCATGGGACGATCGCGCGGCTCGGATTCCACATCGTGCCGGGTCGGGGGGGGGGGTGTTCGACTAACCGTGAGTCCAGGTGGATAGGGAACCCGCTGGGTGTTGCTGCGGAACAAGGCCAACCCGACCCCACGGAGCGCGTTCGACTGAAAGGCGTGCTCGCGGTCAACCGACACTTGTGGGTCGTCTACGTCCTCAAGGACGCCTTGAAGGAGCTGAACTCGTAAGCGTAGCAGCTCGCGCCATTTACGCGGAACCGGCGCGTCCACTCCCAACGATCGATCCGGTAGCGCCCGGCCTCACGGGTAAACATCGCGCCGACGAGTTGCTCGACATCTCCGACGTGATCGGCAAGCGCATCATCGATGCCCGACTGCATCGCACCGTCACATCCGTGAGGAGAATACAACAGCCGCACTGGAGGTCATGTACCGCTTCGCCGCGAATCCCAGGTGGCTCGTATACCTGCCGCCCACGATGTCGCCATCGGAAACGAGTCAGGTTGACGGGCACCTCGAGTACCCGACGGAAGCGTTTTCCTACTTCCGCAAGCACGACGTACAGTCGGTGGTGTGTGAGGAAAAGCACATGGGATCGCGCGCCGTTGTCGTCCTCTGCCAGAACGAGAAGACGGCCCTGTCTCGCTTCAGCGTTAGCAACGAAGGCGCGGGCATCGTGTACACCCGCACCGGGCGCAGATTCTTTGATGATGCCAATATGGAGCAGCAGGTCCTCGCGATCGTTGGGGCAGCGTTCGATCGAGCCGGTCTGTGGAAGCAACTGGCCAGCGACTGGGTGATTGTGGAGAGCGAGCTTATCCCCTTGTTCAGCGTCGGGAAGAACCCCTTCATCCCTGCGTCGAATGAAGGGAGCACGGATCGACACGGCGGTGGTCCCCCAAATTCTGGTCAACTGTGCCACTCGTCAATGAGTGCGAGCGACTCCTGTGGTCTTCGCGGCACGTCGCTCCTGGCACTCGCCGCGGCGCTGCGCATCTGCCAGTATTCACACCGACCCGGCGTGTGTTCTCTCGCTACCGCACGGCGCAGGACGAAGGATTCAGGCTGCTTTCGGAATGACCGACGTTGAACATGTTCCGCCCACCCACCAATCGACTCAATGCGCATCCCTCTTCTCGTATCCATCCTCGCCATCGCAGTGTTCGGCGACCGGGCATATGCCCAGACAGCCGACCTGATCCTCAGGGGAGCAACGGTCTGGACGGCGTCGCCCGACCAGCCGCGAGCGAGTGCGATCGCGATCGCGAATGGCCGTATCCTCGCCGTCGGCAGCGATGCTGATGTAGCGCGCCACGCCGGACCGGGCACGCGTACGCTGGAGCTGCGCGATCGCTTCGTCGCGCCAGGGTTCATCGACAATCACACGCATTTCGAACGTGCGGGAGCGCTGCTCACCGGCGCGAACCTGCTCGACGTCGCAGACGAATCGGCTCTGGTGCGACGAGTGCGCGAAGCGACACAGCGACTCCCGGAAGGAGCGTGGCTGACCGGCGGCGAGTGGGGCGCCTACGAAGACTGGGCTGTGTCATCGACCGGACGTGACACCGTGCCTTATGCCGAAGCCCGGCGTCCGTTCTCGCCACAGCGCTCCATGATCGATTCGGTCACGTCGAAGCATCCCGTGCTGCTGAACAGGTGGGATCGATCCGCCTACCTCGCCAACGCCCGCGCACTTGAGCTGGCGCGCGCGACCTGTGAGTGGGATGGAGTCGAATGCGAGAATGGCGAGATGACCGGCCGGATTTCGGACGCCGCCGCTGAGCGGGTCCGATCGGTGATACCGGCGAAACCTCTCGAGCAACGTCTGGCGGAATCGCGCGCCGCGCTGCGCGATCTCGCGTCCCACGGAGTGACGACCATCCACGACATAACAAGTGCGGAACAGCTACGCGTCTTTGCTGAGCTGCACCAGCGCAACGAGCTGACAGTGCGCGTGTACGCGCGCCCCACGCTCGACCGCTGGGATGAGCTCGCCGCTGTGGGGATCGGCCACGGCTTTGGCAGCGAATGGATCAGGATAGGGGGACTCAAGGGTTTCGTCGACGGCATCATGGGCAACTCGTCGGCGAGATTCCACGAGCCGTATCTGACTACCGGCGTGCGCGGCAGTTGGCGTGACATGATGCTCCAGCCGCCGGGAATGCTGCCGCTCATCGCGGGCGCCGACTCGACGGGTCACTGGCCACAGGTGCACGCGATCGGCGACGAAGCGATCGATACGTTGCTCACGATGTATGAATCGGTGCTCTCTTCACATCCCGGTGAACCGTTCGTCGCAGTCCCGGGGACGAGCGCACGTATCCGCCGCGACCGCCGGTGGCGCGTGATTCACACGCAGGTACTGAATGACGCCAGCGTCGCGCACCGCATGGCAGTGCTCGGTGTGATCGCCGAGGTCCAGCCGTATCACGCGATCGACGACATGCGCTGGATGGAGGAGCGAATCGGCGCCGCGCGATCGCGCTGGGCTTATGCATTCCGTACTCTCGAACAGGCGGGAGTGCTGCTCAGCTTCGGCAGTGACTGGCCCGGCACAAATGCTTCCTGGTACCCCGCCGAGCCGATCAAGGGGATCTATGCAGCCGTCACGCGCATGACGCTTGGCGGCGAACCCGATGGCGGCTGGTTTCCCGGGGAACGAGTGAGCGTGGAGACCGCGTTACGCGCCTACACGCTCAACAATGCCTGGGCCGCCGGCGAGGAAGACATCAAGGGCAGCATAGCGCCGGGCAAGCTCGCTGATCTCGTCGTGCTCGACCGCGATCCGTTCGCTGTCGAAGCTGCCGCTCTCGACGATCTGCGTGTGTTACTGACGATCGTCGAGGGAAAGATCGTCTACCGCTCGGAGGATGTGGCTGCGTCGATCAGGTGAACGATCGGGGTGCGCGCCGAAGCCGAGTCGTTTGAGAGGATGCACCGCGGGCTTTGCGCTGTGTTTGTCTCAAGATGTGTAGGTCCCACGCCGAATTTCCAGGCAGCGTTGGACGATCCAGTTGATAGTGCTGATAGTGCTGATAGTGCTTATGGGCTCACCACTCGAACTGGTCGTACAGGGCGGCCACAAGCGCCGGCGGCCTCGCGATCGAATCGAAGACGAAGGTGAGATTCCAGGACTGAAGGCAACTGCTACCGTCGTGAAACATGAGCATGGTCCCCACACGTGGTAGCCGCACGAGATCGTCCGAGATCGACGCCACCGGGAACGGCGCGCACCCGTGATCGCCCACCTGCATCGTCAGCTCTGCGGCGCCATCCGGTGGGACGAAAGCATAGACCCAATCGAGCTCGGTCGACGGCACCTTCCAACTGGAGCGGTCCCGCAGCATCGAGCGACTGAGCCCCCGGCGTGCGCTTCCGGCGTGCGACTTCGTGGGCTACCGGCGTCCGGACCGAGCGCGAGGGTTACCGTATCGGCGACGCGGATGCTGTCAAAGGCGATCTCGCCGCGAAGGAAGTCGATGATGTCCCGGGCAGCCGCGAGCAATTCACCTCGTCGCATTGGATCCGCGATCGTGCGCGATCCAATCAGATCGCGGACTACCCCCTCGATATCTCACTTCCCGGTGTAAACGACCCGCCAGATCCGCCCACCCCGGTCATCGGAGATGTAGAGCGACCCATCCGGTCCTTCGGTCACGCCCACCGGTCGATGACGCGCCGTCTGTGGAAGCGGACCGTCTGACCCGGCAAACCCATCGGCGAAGATCTCCGGGGCACCTGCGGGATTCCCATCAGCACCCATGGGTACGAACATCACTTTGTAGCCTTCGTTGGGTAGCGGCGCGCGGTCAAATCCGCCATGAAAGGCGATGAAGGCCCCGCCGCGATAGTGCGCCGGAAACTGTTTGCCAGTGTAGAAGTGCACACCGTTCGGTGCCCAGTGGGCGCCGAACGTCTCTATGGGCTGGTTGTAGCTCGCACAGTCGATGACTTCGCTCCTCACCTTCTGCCCGTCTCCGCCATACTCCGGGGCCAGAACCTTTCTGTTCTCGAAAACCGCGTCGAAGTAGCAATACGGCCACCCGTTGTCGCTGCCCGGAGTGATGCGAACGAATTCCTCCGCCGGGAGTACGGCGTCTTCCTCGACCGTGAAGAACTGCGGCCAGTTCTCGAAAAGCATGTCACGCCCGTGTTGCACGCCGTACAGCTCGTTGTTTTGCGGATTCATTGCCAACGCGACCATGTTTCTGAGACCGGTGGCATAGCGCTGCCCATCGGTCTGCGTCTGGTTCGTGCCGCGCGCCTGGAACTGCCACACGCCGGCGCGAATCGGCAACTCCGGACACGGAAAAACCCCTGGCGATTGTGCTTGTCGATTCGCCACCTGACATGAATTGGATGCCGACCCGATGTTGACGAACAGCGTGTGCGGATCAGCGAGCACGACGGTCTTGCTGATATGGTCGCCGCTGTTCGGCAGCCCGCCCACCACTATCTCCGGCTCGCCCACAGGAGTGAGCCGACCCGCCGGAAGCCGGAAGCGAAGAACCCGGTCATTGGCGCCGAAGTACAGCTTGGCCTGCCCCCACGCGATGCCGCTCCCGCCGACGCCGGGACTGAACTGCGACTGTTCTTCCGCATGCCCGTCGCCATCGCGATCGCGTAAGCCAATGATTCCGAAGGGCGGATTGTTGTTGCGCGGGCTGTTGATCGCCACGAAGACATCGCCGCTGGGTGTAACGGCCATGTGACGCGCACGCGCGGGCGCGCCATCGAGCACCAGATCGGCGACGACAGCGGCGCAGAACCCTGCCGGCAGGGTGATTCCACCATTGTCCGGCGCGCATTCCACACGCGAGGCGCTGCGGCTCGTCACGAGGGCTGCATCACGAACGTCTGTCGGCGCTTCCGCACACGCGGTCAAAGCGGCGACGACTGCAATCGTGCCTGGAATCAGTGATTTCATGGAACGCAGGGACATGGCAACCTCCATCGATGTCGACGAATTCCTTGAGCCTGGTGCTGACATCCAGGTGGAGTGCGAATGTCGTGCTGCTGAGCGCGAATGCCGCCCTGACAAGGGCGAATGTCGTGCTGGTGAGGGCGAATGTCGCGAAGGAACGACTCAGAGCCGCGGCGGCCCGGCCTCGCCTCGCCTCCGTACAGCGGCGCCAGTCGCGCATGAGCGGCGAATACCTCATCGGTGATTACCACGTCGTCGAAGCCGAGCTCTTCGCGCAGCGGAAGCGTCCAACACGCGAGCGCAAGAACATGCGACTCGACCAGAAACTGCTCGACTCTGCCAGGCGCGTGCTTGGCACCGCGAGCGAGACCGAGACGGTCAGGCTCGCCCTCAGTCGCGTGGTGGACAATGCGCGCATGGCCGACGGAATCCGGGCACTCGGCGGCCGGCGCATGCTCGACGCATCCCGCATCGATGACTGACGATTGATCGGTGCTCGTCCTCGACACCAACGTGTACCTCGATGTCGACGGCGATGCGGCGCTCGCCGGACGCGTGGCAGCATTCCTGGCTGAGCACGCCGACGCGGTTGGTCTGAGCAGCGTTGTCCTGCGGCGCATCCAGCTTCTTATCCCCGTCGCCATCGAACCGCGCCCTGCGTGAGGCAGTCAGATTTCGTGGTGCCAGAAGGGCGCGTGGCGATGTAGCACGAAGCTCCCTGACCTGCCTTCACAACGCCGCAGCGATAACGCGGATACCCCACGCCGCGAACAGCACGCCCGCGATACGTCCGAGCAACGCACCACTCGGCGCGATCTTCTCCAACAGCACGATCCCGGCGAGCACAGCTACCCAGAGGAGATTCATGACGCCAGCTACGAACAGCAGGGCCATCAGCGCCCAGCAGCAGCCAAGGCAGAAGAACCCGTGCCGGAGTCCCATCGTGAGCGCGCCTGACCACCCTTCGCGCCATTCACTCCCGAAAAAGCCGAGCGGCGACCGGCACCGGCTGAGGCAGACGTACTTGATCGGCATCCACTGGTAGGCGCCCGCAGCCACGAGGAGGAGTCCGCCGACAAGAGGGCTCGTGATGACCATCGCCGGCGAGAGCAGTGAGGCGTGATGAAGGCCAAGCTGGGCAAGAGCGGCCCCGGCGCTGAACCCGATCCATACGAGCAGATAACCGGCGACAAAAACGGCGGTCGGTGTGGAGGGCCTCGCGAGTTCCTGTCGCCGTCGGACGATGGCTGCGAAGAGCAGTATCATCGGCGCCGACGACGGGAGCATCATCGCGATCATCATGATCGCCCACATCGCGAAGAGCAGAAGCAGCTCCAGACCGGACCACGGCTGCATCTGCGGCGTCGACATATCCGCCATGCTCGCGTCCATTGTCGAGCCACCCATGCCCGACGCCATGTGGAGAAGGTAGGCCCATGCGATCGCCGCAACGGCCGTGAGCGCCGTGGCGACAATCACGCGGTCACGCCGCACCACGCGCTCCAGCGCCGAAGCGCTGGGTGCCGCGGCGGGCATCGGGCTCAGTGCTGGTTCGTCCAGTTCACCTCGGCCGTGGCGGCGTACTTGTTTGGCCAGTCCATGCGCATGTCGCCATAGCTCGCGCGCATCGTGTTCGTCGTGACGACGTTTCCATCATTCCAGAAGAAGCCGCCCTTCGGGTATGTGACGTGGACTTCCTTCTCCTTGCCCGTCACCGGATCGCGAAGCGGCGCTGTCTCCAACTCGACCGCGCCGGGCACACGCACGTGCGCGCGCTGGCCGTCGATGTTCAACTCGATTGGCTTCCGGACCGGTCCCTCGAAGCGCTCTATGGTTCCGGCGATCGCCTCCCACGGCATGCCGCCGGCCTGCCCCGACAGGATCGTCACAAAGGCATCGACCTGCTCCTGCGGTGCCTTCTCGTCGATGAATAGGACGACATGGCCGTGTCCTTCGTGGATTGCCCTGGGATACTTCGCAGCCACGACGGCGCGGAGTCCATCAAGGTCGACGTCACCGAAGCGTCCGTCCTCGACTTCGTAGCCGATGACAAACTCGCACTTTCCCTCGTTCGGGAATCCGCCAAACTGGCAATTGCAACCGTGTTGGCAGTTGCACGCCTCGACGCTCTGCGCCCTGACGCGGTAAGCGGCCTGCTCTCGGGACTGTGTTGCTGCGGTTGCCATGCTTATCTCCTCTCGAAAGGATTGCGGGTGTCACAAGCGTAGTTAGCAGCGCCCCGGCCGTCAAGGTGACGTCGGCGTCCAGGGCCTGGAGGCGAGGGGCCGCCGAATACCTTCGCTATGGACAGTTCGCGCAGTTGCAGTCGAAAGTGGAGCTCACAATGGCAGAGACCTGCTCGGCATTGACCGGGACGTCGAGATCGGCCAGCC
>JBOHTO010000026.1:0-41443 GCA_050733695.1 Gemmatimonadaceae bacterium
GGCTCGTGTCGAGGCGGTCGTCGCCCGCGCGGCCGAACTCCAGCACCGGCCGCGCGTCGCCTTGCTGGAGTGGCTCGACCCGCCGTTTTCCTGCGGCCATTGGAGTCCCGAGCTGGTCCGGTTGGCAGGGGGCGTCGAGGGCCTCGGCCGAGAAGGGCTGCCATCGCGGACGCTCCGCTGGGACGAAGTGATGGCTTGGCTGCCGGAGGTCGTGGTCATCGCCTGTTGTGGCTTCAGCGCCGAGCGAACCATGGACGAGGTGCAGCCGTTGCAGTCCGTCCCCGGCTGGCAGGACTTGCCCGCGGTTCGCTCGGGACGGGTGTATGTCACGGATGGCTCTCATTATTTCAGCCGCCCAGGTCCGCGGCTGGTCGATAGCCTGGAGATCCTGGCACACACGCTGCACCCCGAGGCGCAGCCGCTGCCTGCCGGGCTGCCGCCGCCCGTTCGCGTGATCGGTTCCGGGGTGGTCAAGCGGGCTTCCTGGGTGTCCGCCTGATGTTGCGCCGCGTGCTGCTTTCCTGGAGTTCGGGCAAAGACAGCGCCTGGACCTTGCACCTCCTCCGCCAATCGCCGGAGGTGGAAGTCGTGGGCCTGCTGACCACGTTCAACGAAGCGGCGGACCGCGTGGCCATGCATGCCGTCCGCCGCGCGCTGGTCGAAGCCCAGGCCTCCGCGACTGGACTACCTCTCTGGCCTGTTTCCTTGCCGTCGCCCTGTTCCAACGCCGGCTACGAACAGCGGATGGGAGCTGTGATCGGCCGCGCCCGAGACGAAGGCATCACGGACATAGCCTTCGGCGATCTGTTCCTGGAGGACGTGCGGGACTATCGCATCCGCCAATTGTCCGGGAGCGGGGTCGAGCCGCTGTTTCCTCTGTGGTGTTCGCCCGCCGACACGCCGAACCTGGCCCGTCGAATGCTGGCTGCCGGCCTGCGCGCGGTGCTGACGTGCGTTGACCCCAAGCAACTCCCGGAACCGTTCGTGGGACGCCTGTACGACGCGGCGTTCGTAGCCGAGTTGCCGGCCGGGGTCGATCCATGTGGCGAACGCGGAGAGTTCCACACCTTCTGCTTCGCTGGGCCGATGTTCGCTTCCGAAGTTGCCGTGCAGGTTGGCAAAACCGTTTCCCATGACGGGTTCTGCTTCATCGATCTGCTGCCAAAGCGCACGGACGATAGAGTAGGAAGCTTCTCTGTAACAGGTGACTCGCTTACCAAGTCGAGAGGCGGCTAACAACAGCATGCACCGGACGGCGCTGCGCGCCGCCGCTGATGCTGAGAGTTAGCCAGCGCTGTATCAATGGTTCCGAGTCGACGCTGTGGTTCCTCTGCGACCGGCCGCTTAGCTTTCCGGCATGGGCAGCACGGTATACCTCGAAACCACGATCCCGAGCTACCTCGCCGCCAGGCCAAGCCGAGATTTGATTACGGTCGCTCACCAGCAACTCACTGTTGATTGGTGGCAGAGCCGGCGCGCTGGATTTCAACTGTACGTTTCTGAATTGGTGCTCCAGGAAGCTGCGTTCGGCGACTCCGAGCTGGCGCAACGGCGGCTCGCTCACCTCGCCGGGATCCCTTCACTCGCGATTACAGCTCGCGCGCAAGCGCTTGCCGGATCGCTCTTGAGTTCCGGTCTCTTGCCCGTTAAGGCTGCGGCCGATGCCTTACACATTGGTATCGCGGCGGCCAACGGCGTTGACTACCTTCTGACGTGGAATATTCGGCATCTCGCGAACGCCACGATACGTCGCCAGATCGAGGATGCCTGCCGAGCCGCTGGCTTTGTAGCGCCAGTCCTGTGCACGTCAGAAGAGTTGATGGAGGGTTAGGTCATGCCAGATGAATCGATCGTCGCCGAAGTGCGGCAGTGCCGGGCAAAGCTGCTCGCGACGGCGGGTGGAACACTCGATACTCTCGTTCAGTATCTGCAAGAGCGCGAAAGGCAGGCCGGTCGCACGCCCGTGCAGCTACCACCACAGGCGCCCACAACGCAGTCACGCGCTGGCTAACAAGCCGATGAAGCTGACGGCCGTCTGCGGCGCCCGCAGCTTATCGGCGAGGCGTTGATATGACTGGGCTGGTGTCAAGTGGTGCGCAGCGGACGTGAGCAGCAATCGGCATCGGTGCGAGGGTCGATGTCGGTGAGGGTGTGAGACGACGGCAGTGAAGTAGCTCGCTGAGATGGAGACCGGAGGCGCCTGCGGCGGCATCGACGATGAATCCTGCTGATATGCGCCGGTTACGAGATCGCTCTCGCAGAGCGGCATGAATTGGATTCGTCCGGAGCAGGCTCATTCCAGGCACGGGGATTGGGTCGCGAACGACCGCACCGCATAACGCGCTCGAGCATCCTCCCAATCGTGCCGCAGGCTGACCCTCCGGGTCCTCCACGTCAGAGACCAGGCATCTATGGAGTGTGTGTTAGCCGTTCGAAGTCGGGACCGCATGGGGCGGGAGCTCCCGCATGACGGCCCAGAGAAATCCAACGAGTTCCCGAGCCACGGCCACGGCCGCGATCTGGGACTGTTTCCGGTACGCGAGGGTGGTGATAGAGTTTGTGCAGGCGGTGCTGCGCTTTCCAGGCATGCGTGATCACCGCCGCGGGCTGTCCCTGTTGCCGCGCCCGGAGATGGGCCCCCACCAGGGGCCGATGGCGATAGCTCCACGCGGCTTGCACCAGGACGTGGCGACAGTGACTGTTGCCCGCTTTCGTGAGGGAGCCCTTGCGCTCACGGTTCCCCGTCGAGTCCTCACGCGAGACGAGCCCCACGTAGGCCATGAGCTGCGTCGGGCGCGCGAAGCGCCGCCAATCCACGATCTCGGTGGCGAGCACCATCGCCGCATGGAGCTGGAAGCCGCGGAAGCACTGCAACCAGCCGACCGCGGTTGCGTACGCCGGCTGCATCGCCAGGCTGGCGATCTCCCGATCGAGCGCGTCCCGTCGTCCGACGCGTCCCGTCGTCCGACCTTGTACTCGAGCAGCGCGAGATATTCGCGGAACACCAGGGCGTCTTCGCTCGCCAACGGGGACCTCGGTGCCGCCAGCGCCCCAAGCCACGCCAGATGCTTGTGAGTCCAGTTTTCCCCCTCCCGGTACAGGAACCCGCGTCGGGCAAGGAACTTGAGGATGTAATGCCGCGACTTGAGACTCTCGCGCCGAAACGTCTCCCGGCAGCGCACGACGTCGCGCACGCGTTCCTCCGCTTCGGACGGAATCCGCACCGACGTCAGTTCCCCCGCGCGGTGGAGGCGCGCCAGCTGGGCGGCGTCGTACTTGTCATGCTTCCGTTGGACCCCAGGCTTGATCGGGATCAGCGACGGCGCGATGACATCGCAGCTATAGCCCCACTCGCGCAGCGCGCGGTGGATCCCGTACCCGGCGCCACTCGCTTCGTAGCACGCGTGCAGTTCGCCCTGCTCGGCGAGTCGCTCGCAGTACCGGCGAAGCCTCGCGCGATCGTTCGGCAGCCGATCGATGTGGGTTGGGGTCGACGCGTGGTCGGGCAGCACCGCGAGCGTGATCGACTCCTTGTGCACATCCATTCCCAGCGTGATGATACAGCGTGATGATACAGCGTGACATGGGTGGTCCTCCACGGATACCTGCGACAGTCCGGTGAGTCGCATGTGGCTCTGGCGACTTCGGTGAACACGAGGAGCTAATCCACGTGAACGTCGGAGGGCCAGCCCAGTCATAACTTCTAGGCAGCCGAACATGGTTCATCCACGGAGGTGCGCCGCGTTCACTCAAGGCAGACCTTGCCCGCACCCTCTCGAGCCATTGTGTTCCGGCACGTATCGCATGACGGAGGAACAGCGGCCGCGCGAGTACTGGGTTGAGCCGATTCCGGATGCCGCAGCGTTGCCGGCAGAGGGTGACTGCAATCCCGAGGAGATCGCTATCCTGCGCGAGAGCATCCGCCTCGCCTTCGTGGCGGCGCTGCAATACCTGCCGCCCCGCCAGCGTGCAGTGCTGCTGCTGACCCAGGTCCTGAACTGGTCCGCGGCCGAGACGGCCGAAAGTCTCGCCATGACCGTGGCGGCGGTGAACGGCGCGCTGCAGCGCGCCCGCGCGACGCTCCAGTCCCGCAATCCTGCCGTAGTGCCGCGTGTGCTCTCGGAGGAACAGGCGCGGCTCGTCGCGGGCTATGTGGAGGCGTTCGAACGGTATCACGTGGCGGCTCTCACGAAACTCCTGCACGAAGAGGCAACGCTCTCGATGCCGCCGTACGAGCTCTGGCTCCAGGGCCACGAGTCGATCGCGAAATGGCTGCTCTCCATCGGCATCGGCTGCAGGGGTTCGCGGCTGATACCCGTGCAGGCCTGTGGCGGCACGCCCGCCTTCGCGCAGTACCGCGAGGGGGGTGCGCAGCCATGGGCGCTCCTCATGCTGGAGCTCGACGGCGATCGGATCATGAGCATGACCTCCTACCTCGATGTCGAGACGCTCTTTCCGCGGTTCGGCCAACCGATGCGGCTGGCCGGCTGAACCACGCCGAGGCTGCTGTTCGCGGCAAGGCGGAGAACTTTCCGGGGACCGATGAGTTTTGGCGGGTGCGGCAGTCTATGCGTGTGAACCCACCCGGAGGCTACATGTCTGGCGACGCCCGTGTTCCCGCCCTGCTTCGTCCCGCCCGCTGACATTTTCACCCTTCAAGGAGAATCGCATCATGTCCACGACCCAGGCTCCCGCACCCACGATCAGGAACGCCGGAACAACGCCGGCGACGCCGCACAAGCTCTTCGTCAACATCCCGGTGAACGACCTGCAGCGCTCGATCGTGTTCTTCGAGGCGCTCGGCTTCAGCTTCAACCCGCAGTTCACCGACGCCACGGCGACCTGCATGCTCGTTGGCGAGGATGCGTACTTCATGCTTCTCGACAAGGAGCGCTTCACGGGCTTCAGCAAGCGGCCGACGGGTGACCCGCGCAGGGAGACGAACGCGCTTTTCGCGCTGAGTGTGAACAGCCGCCAGGAAGTCGACGAGATGGTGAAGAAAGCCGTCGCCGCAGGCGGCTCGCACGCCGTCGATCCGCAGGACCATGGCTTCATGTACGGGTCGAGCTTCTACGATATCGATGGGCACCACTGGGAGGTGTTCTGGATGGATCCGAGCGCTGTTTCCGGCTGACGTGGCGATCGCACCGCCGCCCCGGACCTGATTGCGGGCTCGATGCTGGGATCGGGTGCAGTATCGGGATGTTGCAAAACAAGACCTGACCCCGAGGAACAACAATGGCCACGACCCAGCGGATCAGCCCGTGCCTGTGGTTTGACGATCAGGCCGAGGAGGCCGCCCGATTCTATACGGGCATCTTCAAGAACTCGCGGATCACCACTATCACACGGTACGGCAAGGCCGGCTTTGAAGTGCATCACCGGCCGGCCGGGTCCGTGATGACGGTCGCCTTCGAGCTCGATGGGCAATCGTTCACGGCGCTGAATGGCGGGCCCGTGTTCACGTTCAACGAGGCAGTTTCGCTTCAGGTCAATTGCGAAACACAGGACGAGATCGACTACTACTGGGAGAAGCTGGGCGCGGGCGGTGATCCGAAGGTTCAGCAGTGTGGCTGGCTCAAGGACCGGTACGGCCTCTCGTGGCAGGTCGTCCCCAACACGATGGACGAGCTAGTGAAGGACGAACAGTCGCCGGGCGCACAGCGCGTCATGGAAGCGATGCTCAAGATGAAGAAAATCGACATCGGCGAACTTCGGCGAGCGCACGCCCTGACGAAATGATCGCGTTGGCTCCGGCACGGCGGCCAGACGCCGACGCTTCACCTACGCTCCACCTACGCACCCGCAGTCACTCTCGTCTCGATTTCGAGCAGTCGCTGCTTGCGCCACACCCCGCCGCCGTACCCGACGAGCCGCCCGTCCGCGCCTATGACGCGATGACACGGAATCAGGATCGCGATGCGGTTGTCTCCATTCGCGTTCGCCACAGCTCGTACCGCGGTGGGCCGGCCGACCGCCCTCGCGATCTCGATATAGCTGCGCGTCGATCCCGCGGGAATGTTGCGTAGCGCATTCCACACCTGCATCTGGAACTCCGTACCCGGTGCATGAATCGGCACGTCGAACCCGGCCCGCTCGCCGCGAAAGAACTCATCGAGCTGGTTCCTCAGTTCGGTCAGAACCGGCGTTTCACCGGGGGCGAACACGCAGCCAAGCCTGCGCGCGAGCCGGTCGACCTGGGTCGGCAGCATCCGTCGATCGGCGAACTCCAGCAGCATCAGGTGCTCGTGCGTCGCGCCCGCGATCATCTGTCCGAGCGGTGTCTCCATGCGTGTGACGTGCACTATCGCCACATCCTGGAGCCGGGTCGGCGACCGGCCGGCGAATCTCTGGAACGCTTCATTGAATCCGCTGAGGGATTCGTATCCGGCTTCGTATGCCGTCGTTGTCACGCGTCCTCCATGTTGAATGCGACCCAGCGCCTGGCTCAGCCGCCGGGCCCTGCTGTAGGCGTGAAAGGTCATGCCGTGATGTGCCTTGAACCAGCGCGACAATCGCGACGGCTGGATACCTAATTCGCGCAGATCCGCGTCGCGCCATGCGCGCGTTGGCTCCCGTTCGACGGTCGCCAGCAGCGGTGCGAGCCATCGCGGAGCCCGACCCAGCGGGGAGAGCGGGTTGCAGCGCTTGCAGGGACGGTAGCCGGCTACGACCGCGGCCTGACTGGTGCTGAAGAACTCGACGTTCTCCGGCCTGGGCTTTCGCGCCGGACAGGTGGGTCGGCAGAATATGCCGGTTGTCCGTACGGCAGTGACGAAGACGCCCTCGTAGCTGCTGTCCCCACGCAGGAATGCGTCGACAAGTTCCGGCCGGGGGGGAAGTTCACTCGTTATCATGCATCATAATTTCGCCGGACCCGGGGCGCGCCGCCACCGGAAAATCGACACCGAACTCGGCGCCGCCGCGAGATGGCTCCAGATGAGCACCGGGGCTCGGCGTGCGTCCCCGGCTATCTCGGCAATACCGGCCGCGAATTCGCGCCGCTCCCGGCAGTTGGCGAAGACCGCTACTCGTATCGCAGCGCCTGCATGGGGTCAACCCGTGATGCCCTGAGTGCAGGGATGTATCCGGCGCCCAGCGCGACAAGGGCGATGACGACCGTCGCGATCGCGATCGCCAGCGGGTCGTGGCCCTCCAGTTCGAAAAGCAGCGAACTCGCCGCACGTCCCAGCGCCAGCGCCGCGGCGACGCCGATCACGCCCCCGATGAGCGTCATCCAGCCAACCTGCCGGAGCACCATTCCGCGCACGCGCTGGCCGTCGGCACCGAGCGCCATGCGGACACCGATCTCCCGGGTGCGCTGTGCCACCGTGTACGACAGCACGCCGTAAAGACCGACGGCCGCAAGCAGGGTCGCCAGCACGGCGAACGCCGCCGAGAGGGTGCTGATCATCCGGTCGAGGAACACGTTCTCGCGCACCTGCTGAGGGAGCGTCTTCAGATCCTCGACCGGCAGGTTCGGGTCGAGCCGCTCGATCACGCCAGGTACGGCTCGCAGCAGTGATGCCGGTGAGAGCGCTGTCCGCACATAGAAGTTGATCGATCCGATCGATTCATCCTGACGGTATGGTGTGAAGAAGAGTGGCGGTACCTCTTCCTTCACTTCGCTGTAACTGGCATCCTGCACCAGACCGACGATCTCCGTGTCCAGCTCCTCGCCACGGCCCGCGCCCATGCGCTTGCCCACCGCGTGCCGTCCGAGGTTGAACTTCTTGGCAAAGGTTTCGTTGACGATGGCGACGTTCGGCGCGCCGGCGTTGTCTGCGAGCGTGAACTCGCGCCCCGCGAGCATCGGCACACCGAGCGTCCGGAAATAGGCAGGCGCGATCTGGTTGAACCGCGAGCCGGCGTCGGTGTCCGGAGTGCGGCGAAATCCCTCGACCACGACACTGCTCCCCCAGTTGTCCCCGGAGAGAAGCGGCACCCGCGATGCGGTGACGCCCGTAACACCGGGAAGTGCCGCGAGCTCCTCCTCAACGCGCGTGAAGAGCGTGCTCGTGCGCGTCGAGTCGTAGCCATTGAGCTCCGGCGATATGCCGAAGGTGACAACGTTGTCCACCTCGATTCCCAGATCCACCCGGCTGATGTTCGCGAGACTCCTGATGAACAGTCCGGCGGAGATGAGGAGTGTCATCGAGAGCGCGATCTGTGCAGTGACGAGCGATATGCGGAATCGCGCGGCAGTCCGGTGACCCGAAGGCTGCCCCGTGCTGGCCCTGATCATCGAGATGAGATCGGGTCGCGTGCTGTGGAGCGCGGGAAACATTCCGAAGAGAAGTCCCGTGCCGATCGACAGGGCAGCCGCGAATAGCAGCACCGGCGGTTCGATCTCCAGTCGCAGCATGGTCGCCCTCTCGGCCGGCAATATCGAGCCGATGCCCATCAGCGTCCAGTGCGCTATGAGAAGGCTGGCGATGCCGCCCATCGTGGCGAGCAGGACCGACTCGATGAGCAACTGCCGCACGATCTGCCAGCGGCTCGCTCCGAGCGAGAGACGCACTGCCATCTCCATGGATCGGTTGGCACCGCGCGCCAGCAGCAGATTCGCGACGTTGGCGCACGCGATCAGGAGCACGATCCCCGTAATCGAGAACAGGAAGATCAGCGGCATTCGCGCCTCGCGATGGATCGAACTCTGTCCGCGTCGACCATCCTCCAGAGTGATCTCCTTCGCCCTGAACCGCTCCAGCGTCTGATCGCTCATTCCCTCCTGCAGCGGCGCTTCGACGTCAATGATGATGGGCCGATACAGTGCGTTGATCGCGGTCGTCGCCTGCTGCATCGACACGCCGGGCTTGAGGCGCGCAAAGAGATACGCCCAGTAACTGCGCCGGTTCTCGAATCCGTCGAAGCCGGGCGACATGAGTCCGCGCATGGAGATCGGCACGAAGACCTGCGGCGTGGCGCCGAGCGTCGTACCATCGAAGCCGTTCGGCGCGACGCCGACGATTGTCATGGATTGGCCGTTGACAACGATGTTCTCGCCGATCACGTCCGGGTTGGCGCCGAGGCGCGTAGCCCAGTAGCTGTGGTCCAGCACCGCAACGAAGTTGGCTCCGATCGCCTCGTCATCGGCCGGAGTGAGCAGACGTCCGAGCGCCGGTTGAACGCCAAGCAGTGGGAAATAGGAGCCCGAAACGAGCATACCCTCGCCGTTCAGTGTCTGACGCTCGTAGGAAAGGTTCGCCCCGAATGCGACGTGAGCCGCGATGCCAGTGAACGCGGTCTGCCCGCGCTCGAGATCCCGGAACATGGGATAGCTGAAGACCGCTTCGCAGTCACCGGCCTCATTGCACGACTGCGAACCGGGTTTTGGTCCTGGAGCAGTCAGGTTGACCAGTTGCTCCGGCTGCGCGACGGGCAGGTCGCGGAGGAGCATCTGGTTGAAGAGCGAGAAGATCGCCGCATTCGCTCCGATGCCAAGCGCCAGTGAAATGACGGCGACGGTCGTGACGAAAGGCGTCTTGAAGAGTGTGCGGAGTGCGAGCTTCAGGTTGACCACGGATGCCCCCATGAAGATTCCGGACGTAACGCGCCGGTAACCATCTGTCGATGCTGCGCTGAAATGCGGACCGTCGCATGATCGTGCGGAGGCCGCACATGGTGCCGTACGGAGTTCGGGGGGTGGACGTGTCAGGACAAGGGGAGCTGATACGTCCCCGCCCGCGCGTGCCCACCCCGGAACGGCGCGGTTGCTGCCCCGGATCGTTAGCTTCATGAGTGGCGCCGTGCACCGCGCCCGAAGAAGACCGCCGTCCTTCGCGAACCGGGTGATGACTGTCCCAATGACATGAGGCCGACATGGCAGATGTGACCTGCACTCGCTGCGGCGAGACCCGGGTGGGGTTCGACCGCCCTCCCTTTCCTGGCGCGATTGGCGCGAAGATTCAGGCCGAGGCGTGCCAGGAATGCTGGGCGGCATGGCTCAAGCAGCAGACGATGCTGATCAATCACTACGGCCTGAACGTTATGGATCCCCAGGCGCGCGCCTTTCTCACCCGCAACATGGAAGCGTTCTTCTTCAAGAGCGGGAAGGAAGAAGACGTGGACACGAGCCGGAAGGGCTCGATCAACTGGTGAACGAGTCGAGTGCGGCGTTCAGACACAGGTGGAAGGGTGGGTGGGGGGGGGGGGAGGGCTATAGTCGATGAGTGACGCAGGCATGATGAGGATCGAGCGCCGGGCAGTCGCGCCTCTGGCAGCAGTACTGATTCTGCTGGCCGCGGCATGGACGGCACGCGCGGCGACGAGGGCAGCCGCACCCGAGATGGCCTTTGTGCAGAGCGATCCGGACTCCGCCGCATGGGTCGATTCCGTACTCGCGACGCTCACGCTGCGCGAGAAGGCAGCCCAGATGGTCTGGCCGACGGTGCTCGGCGACTACGTATCCAGCGACTCGCCGCAGTGGGAGCGAGTTCGCCAACAGATCGTGGAGGAGAAGGTCGGAGGCTTCACGATTTCGGTCGGATCGCCGCTCGAGATCGCGGTCAAGCTCAACGCCATGCAGCGAATGAGCGAGACGCCGCTGCTGATCGGCGCGGATGTCGAGTTCGGGGCCGGGTACCGCGCACGCGGTGGGTACCTTCTTCCGAACGCCATCTACCTCGGCGGGGCCGTGGTTTTTCCG
The DNA here is from genome assembly GCA_050733695.1 of Gemmatimonadaceae bacterium. Taxonomy (GTDB): domain Bacteria; phylum Gemmatimonadota; class Gemmatimonadetes; order Gemmatimonadales; family Gemmatimonadaceae; genus JBOHTO01. The sequence continues at coordinate 10,649 of JBOHTO010000026.1, forward strand.
CCGCAGATGGCCGTGGGCGCCACGGGCGATACGTCGCTCGCGTACGCGCAGGGACGCGTGACCGCACTCGAGGCGCGCGCGATCGGGATCCACATTGCGTACTCGCCGATCCTGGACGTCAACAACAATCCGGCAAACCCGGTCATCAACACGCGCTCCTACGGCGCCGATCCGGAGCTCGCTGCCCGGCTTGGCGCGGCATTCGTACGCGGCGTTCAGGACAACGGCATGATCGCGACGGGGAAGCACTTCCCCGGCCATGGCGACACCGGGGTGAACTCCCACCTCGCGCTTCCCGTGGTCACGGTCTCCCGCGCCCGGTTGGACAGCGTGGAGCTGGTTCCATTTCGCGCTGCCGAACGCGCGGGTGTGGGCGCGATCATGACGTTTCACGGGTCCATGCCGGCGCTGGATTCTTCGGGCGTACCGGGTACCCTCTCACGCGCCGTGCTCACGGACCTGCTGCGCGAGGAAATGGGATTCGACGGGCTCATCATATCGGACGCGATGGACATGCGCGGAGTGCTCGACGAGTACGGAGCAACGGAAGCGGCCAAGCGTGCGGTAGCAGCCGGCGCGGACATCCTGATCCAGCCGCTGGATGTCGCTGAAACAATCGATGCAGTCGTGGCCGGCGTGAGCGAAGGACGGTACACCGAAGCACGCCTGGACACCGCCGTGCGGCGGATTCTGGGAGCAAAGGTGCGGGTCGGGCTCGATCGTGGCGCCATGGTGGATGTCGGCGAAGCGCGAAACGTGGTCGATGCCGCCGAGCATCAGGATGTGGCGAATACTGTCGCGGAGCGGTCGATAACGCTCGTCAGGGACACGGGAGAACGGATTCCCCTGACGTCTCTCGACCGCGCCGCGCGGATACTGTCCGTGACACTGGCGCGGCGGACTGATCTCGCGGCCGGCCAAACCTTCAACGCGGAGCTGCGCCGGCGATTTCCGCGTCTCGTCGCCCACTACGTGAATGCCGACGAGCCGGGCAACGACTTCGAACGGCTCCTGCCGGCGTCGGACTCGGCTGATGCGGTGATCGTCAGCTCCTATGTGTCGCACGCATGGAACGCGACATCCGCCGCCGCACCCACTGCATTCGTCGAATTCGTGCGTGGCCTCCTGGCGCGCGGCAACGATCCGATCGTCGTTGCCATGGGCAATCCCTATCTGCTGCAGCAGATCCCTGAAGTCTCCACCTACGTAGTGGCATGGGGCGGCTTTCCCGTATCGCAGCGTGCGGCAGCTCGCGCGCTATCGGGAGTGATTCCGATCACTGGCCGCCTGCCGATCGCGATTCCGCCGGAAGCCGAACTGTGGGCGGGCGAGAGTCGCAGTGCAGGAGCGACAATGCCGTCCGGTTCGCAGTGACGTAGGCGTACAGGGCCCGTACGCGTGATCGCGGACGTTGTGATCGGATAACTGTTGACTGTCGTCTCCGAAGCGCGTATATACTCGCCGCGCGACGAAGTCATGGTTTAGTATCGCGACAGCACCAAATCCGCAGGTCCGCCATTGACTTTAGTGACACATTGTTACTAATTGTCGCGTGATGCGCGACCGCCCCCACGCCGCTTCGTGAAGAGCACAACTCGCCGCGCGACGATCTCCATCGAGGTCGTCCTGTTCACTCCGCATGGCAAGGGTCTCGCCGCGCTTCTGCGCCGCAACCCGGATGCCCGATCGCGCGAGCGGTGGTCGCTCCCCTGGGATGCACCACGCGCCGATGAATCGCTGGGCGAAGCGGCGCTGAGAATCGCGCGCGCGCCGCTGGGCGTCGACCCGAGCTGGCTGGAACAGTCAGGAGCATTCGGCCAGGAGCGCAGACATCCAGGTGATGCGAACGTCTCGATTGCATTCGTGGGCCTCATACCGGCCGGCGCTCCTGCGGTTGTCGGTGGCGACGACGCCTGGTTTCAGCTCACCGAACTCCCCACTCTCGCGCCCCGGCACAAGGCGATCGTGGAGGGGGCGCTGGAAGCGGTGCAGGCGAGAATGGACCATGCCCCCATCGCCTTTCGCCTGCTCCCGGCCACCTTCACCCTGAGCGACCTGCAGCAGGTTTACGAATTGCTGCTCGGGCGACGGCTGCACAAGGCGAGCTTCCGCCGAGCGTTGCAGGCGGCATGGCTGGTGGAGCCTACCGATGAATGGCGGAGCGAGGGGCGTGGCCGGCCGGCGCAGCTCTTTCGGTATGCGCCCAGGAAGCGTCGCGCCAGCCGGCGCGGAGTTCGCTTCGAGCTGCTCGCAGGCGGTTAGTGGCCGGCGGCTGGCGCCATGCTGGTCCCCCCCCTTGCGCGACTCCGCGATTAGTACCAATATGTGTTTAAGAACGAAAGGAGCAACCCGGTGCTGGCATACCTCGACAGTCTGTGCGCCGCCCTGCTCGCGCGGAAACAGGAGGAGGTTCATCGCCTTCTGAAGCATCCGCTCGCCCGCGCCCTGCCGCGCCGGGTCCGGGATGAAGCCCTCGCGATCGCGCGCATCGGACCGCACGGCATGCGCGCACCCATCAACACTCTTCGCTTCTACCATCAGACCACGCATCTGCTTGGCAGGCGGAGCGCACCGGGCGTGCACCGCGACAGCGCGGACGCCGAGGCGTCGCAGATGGAGCTCCCGCTGCGCGCAGCGGTCGGGTAGCAGACGGCGGGCCACTCCAACAAGGATTCCCGCCTTCGCGGACATGGCGGCCGTTGAGAAAGCGCTGCCGCCTTCGCGATAGAACGACGATCGGCTAGCGCCGAGACGACTGCCAGCGAAGGATCGCGCTGGCCAGCGCCACATTGTCGGATGCGATTCGGTACAGCTCGTTGAAAACCGCAGCCCGAGTCGCACCCTCGCTCTCGGCGATCACCGGCGGGGGATGTCCGGACCGGCGCAGAGGATCGGCGCGCCGCTCCACCGAAACGCGCGCCCTGAAAACCGCGTCGGTCGCCGCTTCGCCCTCGATGGCGACATAACCGCCGCCCGGTAGTTCACGCGTGTATAGCACAGCCGAACCGTCCATTGGATCGAGGGGAGAAGGGCCGGGAGCGATGCTGAAGCCGCCCGGATCTGCTCGGCCGGGCACCCAAGATAGGAAACGAAGAATCCGGCCGCCATACGAAAGTGATCAGCATCACCAATCTGTCGCGAGGTTGGGGTCGTTCGTTTGAATCAGTCTACGGACGGCGATCAGCCGCTGCCGGAACCAGGATCGGCCGGTCACGGATCGAGTGAGCACGTCCAGCTTCACCCGCCTTCCACCGCTCGAGGCATGGATGATCGTGTCAGCACCGATGTAGATCGCGATGTGCTGAGCGCCGCGCTGAGCACCGCGCCCGCCGTAGAAGAAGAGCAGGTCCCCCGGGCGGAGGTCTCCGGGATAGGGGGCATCGCCGACTCCCGCCTGCTCCGCAGCCGTCCTCGGGAGTCCAATTCCATGGTGCGCAAAGACATAACGGACAAACCCGGAGCAATCGAACCCATCCGTCGTCGTCCCGCCCCACTCGTACGGTGTGCCGAGGAGCATCCGCGCGGTCTGGACGATGTCCTCGCCGGTTGCCGGCCGAGCCACGGCTTCGCTGTCCGCGTCGCTCGGGGCCAGGCTTCCTCCTCCCGGCCCCCCACCCGCCGGCGCGGATGGCCCACCACCGATGTCGACGCCTATGTCGACGCCTATGTCGGCGGCGGCCGAGGCGACGGCACCCGGCATCTGGCCGTGGGAGGCCCGGGGAAGAGCCGCACTCAGCAGGGCCACAACGCCCAGTGCACCGGCGCTCGCGGGCGAAAAGCTCAGGAAAGCAGGCATCATGATGTCTGACGAAGGCGACCGCCGGCATGTCACACGCCGGATCACGCTCGCCGTGTGCGCTCCGTCTCACCTCGGACGGCGGCCGGCCTGGAGCTGTGAGGTGCGTGACATTGGACCGGTCTCAGGGCTTCGAGAGGAGCCGTTTCAGGCGATTCGGGCGGTGCATGATGGCAGTCCACGCGCGCGCCGCCGCGGGCGCCAGGCTGGGAACGGATCGAATGGTGTAGCGCGCGGGGTCTGCAGTGCGGCGGAGACTGCTCCACGAGATGGGCATTGAGACCGTCGCGCCATCGCGCGCCCGAATGGCGAAGACCGCTGCGACCGACTTGCCGCGCACGTTCTGCTGATAATCGACGTAGACGCTACCGCGCGGTCGCGCCGATACCTTGCGCGTCACGGTTGTGCGGTTCGCATCCTTCGCGACTACGCGGCGGGCGATGAGCTCCGCGACTGCGATGGCCGCATCGTAGCCGGTTCCGGGCGGCAGAGGCAGGTAGACGTGCAGGCCGCGTGAGCCCGACGTCTTCAGTGCGCCGTGCAGCCCCGCTTCGTCGAGCTCGCGTTTCACCATCCTGGCGACGTGCACGACATCGGCGAACTCCGCGCCGTCCACGGGATCAAGATCGAGTATGGAGTAATCAGCTTCGTCCAGCGAATCGACGCGAGAATGCCATGGGTCCACGGAGATGACGCCGAGCTGCACCGTGTGGAGCAGCGTCGGAAGATCACCGCCTACGAAGCGCGGCTGCCTGCCCGCTTTCTCGACGGAGACCAGCGCGGTTCGAACACCGGGCGGTGTCGAGTCCCCGGCGCTGTGCTGGAAGAAGGACACGCCCGCGATTCCGTCGGGGAATCGTCGCAGTACGAGCGGCCGGCCGTCGATCTCGGGAAGGATCGCGGTGCTGACGGCGGCGTAATACCGCATGAGGTCGCCTTTCGTGCAGCCGTCGTTCGGAAAGAAGACCTTGTCGAGGCTCGTCACATCGAGCGAACGCCCATCGTGAAACTCCAATGAACCATTGCCGCCCATGCGTTCGATCCGATCGAGGTGCCGGATGACATCTGCGTTGCCGGACGCGGACTTCCGGCGCTCTGTCGCGCGCTTTCCTGACTTGTCCTTCTTCGAGGCTGCACGCCTGTGCTTCATCGCATCCTCCTGAAGGCTCTCCCGCTCCCTGCGAATCTGGCCCGCCGGTTTGTCGTCGCGAACTCCGAGGAAGATGGGCTGCCGCAGGCGTCCGTTCGCGGTCCACTCGTTGAACCTGACCTCCACGACGACCGATGGTCTCACCCAGTGGGCGGACTCGTTGGTTCTCGGCACTGTTGCGAAGGGCGATCTCCTGCGCTCGAGCGGACGCAGTCGCTCATACGTGACTGCAGCTCCTGGAATCGCGCCGGCGCTCCCCTTGACAGCGCGACGATCTCGCCGTCGATCACGAATCGGGATTTCGTCCGCTCGCGCCACCGTCGTCCGACAAGTCCGACGAGATCGGAGACTATCTCCGGGAACTGATTCGTCTTGTCCTTGCCGTTGCGGGTGACGAACGCGACCGAATCAGCATCGATGTACGCGAGTATGCGGATACCGTCGTACCTGGGTTCGAACATCCAGTCCGTCGAGTCGGGAACATGGGTCCCTGTCGTCGTGTACATGGGCGCGAGCAAAGGCAATCTGCTCACTCGTCGTCCACCTTCCTCCGTCTGGCTGCCGTCTTTCGTCGCGCTGTTGTTCCGCTCTTCATCGTCACCTTTCGTTTCCGGCCGTCTCCGGTTGGCGTAGCCGGTTCACTTGTGCCCGCTTTCCTGCGTTGCGCCGTCGTTTCTCCCGGCATTTCCCCGGCGATCTGTTGCATGGTGCGCCCTGTCACCACGGATGTCATCTCCTCGGCCACGACGTCGTAACCGGGCTGGGCGAAGTCATCGAAGTGCTTGATGAGAAGCCACTGGGGCTTCACATCGGGCCGGCGCATCCGGACGAGTGCAAAGGATCCGCGCAGTCGTTCACCGTGGAGTGTGATGTCGACCTTGCCTGACGCAAAGCCGTCGCGGAGCGTGGCAATGTCCGACGTCTCGCTCCCCGGCGTTGGCAGATACGTGCCGCGGTCCCAGATCATCACGGTGCCTCCCCCGTACTCACCCTGCGGTATCGTCCCCTCGAAGTTGTTGTATTCCATGGGGTGGTCCTCGACCTCCATCGCGAGTCGCTTCACCGATGGATCGAGACTCGCCCCCTTTGGAACGGCCCAGCTTTTCATGACAGCATCCAGCTCGAGGCGGAGGTCGAAGTGCAGTCGGCTGGCGTCGTGCTTCTGCACGACGAACTGTAGCGAGCCGCGCCGGCTCCCGCTCTGTACGCTGCCGGACGGCTCGGCTGTGACCGTGAAGTCGCGTCTGCGCCGGTAGCTTTTGAGCGCACCGCGTCGCTTTGCCATGGCCGTTTCTCCTTCACTACTCAGTCGGTGCAGTTGTGTGTGGGACAGGAACACGGCGGCAAGGAGAATGCCCCGATCCTCGTGGGACCGGGGCATCTCGACTGCTGGAGTTGCGCGGCTGGGTTCCTGGTCAGACCTTCGTGACGTCGGCGGCCTGGGGCCCTTTCTGCCCTTCCACGATTTCGAACTCGACTCGATCACCCTCGACGAGCGATTTGAAGCCGGAGCCCTGGATCGCGCTGTAATGGACGAAGACATCGGGACCGCCTTCGCGGGAGATGAAGCCGAAGCCCTTTGCGTCGTTGAACCACTTGACCGTGCCGGTGATGCGCGCCATGGAATGTTACCTCACCCCGCCTGGGGACAAACTGTTCGAGGTCGAGCGTCCCCCGTCCGGATACCCGGCGCAGGCCGGGGCCTTGCCGCAGCGACGAACGCTTGTGTAGCCGCATCATAAACGGATGAGCGCAATGGGGGTACTGCCTCAGGGGCTCAGGCGGCGCCCGCGATGTAGCGGGCGAAGCGCCCGCAGCTCCTGCAGCGGAGAGTCACATGACTCCGGGGGGGAGGAGGCGCTTCATCCGGGCTGCGCTCGATCTTGCCCGAGCACGAAGGGCAACTCAGAGGATTGCCGTTCCTGTCGCTGGAGATGAGGTGAAGAACCTGAGCCGGGTTGTACGTTGCCGGACGAGGCTTTCGCATGGGCCCTCCTGTTGTATGGCCGTTGCCCGCAGCAGCTCGGCGCTGTGCCGCGCCTGGATGAAAATTAACCTGCAAGGTCTATAAATCACAGTAGACAAACGATTTGGCATCATGCGAATCGGCCTGACCTGCGCCCTCGCCGCCATCGGTTGTGGCCCCACGGCGCGAATTCCGCATGCACCGGTCGGGCTCCCTCGTGCGGTCCTGGCGGATTCGGCCGGGCGGAATCTGGCGATGGTGCTTGCGCCCGTTCTATACATCCAGCCTGATGAAGAGTTCCGGCTGGAACGCGTTGTTGCCGTCATTCACCCGGATCGGGCGGTCATCGCCTACCATCTCCTCTGGCGTGACGACGCGCACGGCGCCTGGATTCCGTTCACATCTCCTACCGATCAGGAAATAGTCTGGGTAGGGCATGATTCCGCAGGCCGCCCGACAGAGATGTGGACGTACTGGCACGGCAGCATACTGCACACGGACTGGCGCGGAAAAGGCGAGCCGGCCGTTGACGTCCAGTGGGGCAAGCACGGTTCCCTTCCGCACAATGTCGTGCTGGGCGATCTGCCTTGGATTCGTCAGCTCGATGTCTATTACCTGTTGAGCTGGGTGCTTCTTCCGGACCTCTGGCTCGGGAACCTGAGTCGTGATGGTCCGTGGTGCTTCTGCGCGAGCTTCGCCAGATACAACAGCTTCACAAGGGTGGTACCGGTAGCAATGCGGCTCGATGCAATCGTCGAGACTGCGGCTCCGGAATCCATTCTGCGCCGTGTTTTCGGGGAGGGGTTTTCCGGCAAGCCTGCCTGGCCCTGGCGGCATTAACCGCCGACTCTGCGCCTGTATTCGGACTCGAGGCACGACCGGTGAGAGCCACTGCTTGAACCCGGGCACGCTGAGGCCGACCCTGCCCCTGTATTCGGACTCGAGGCGCGAGGCAAATTCGACGGACAGAAAGTCTGCCTGCCCCGTCGTTTTGTCCCTTCGGTTCTATCGGACCGCCGTGTTCATCGAGTTAGTCCCGGACTGAGCGGCATAACGAGCTCTACTGTAAGAGCACACGACTTGCCTTGTAGTCGGCGCCAGCAGTGGTCTGCGGCGCGGTGCGGGGGAGGCGGCTGGGCCCCCGAGGACGGCGCCCGACCCGAATTGCCATCACCCGCTCGGAGCCTCATCATGCTTCAGCCACGCAGACTCACAATACCGTTCGCGTTTCTATTCCTCGTCGCAGGCCCGGCGTGTTCCGACGACAGTGGAACGCTATTCGAGCCAGAGCCGCTCCCGGCACCGGAGTCGCTTGCGGTTCCGACAACGGCCGACCCGCTACTCGGCGGGCTCATCTCCGGAGTCGGCGGCCTTGTTGGGGGTACGGTCGGTGGCCTGACCGGCCTTGTGGGCGGCCTTGTTGAGGGTCTCCTGGGGTGTCCGGTGGAGCGCACCTATACAGCCAGCGAGAGCATCGGGTACTGGGGTGGGACGCTCCAAGTGGGCCCGCACGAGCTGTATGTCCCGCGCGGCGCTCTCTCGCAGAGAGTGACGATCACGGCCGTGGCGCCGGCCGGGAACTATGCGCAGGTGGACTTCGAGCCTGAGGGGCTCACTTTCGACAGGCCGGTGGCGCTCAAGCTGAGTTACGAGGAGTGCGGATCGGTTGACGCGGAGCTGCTGCGTGTCGTCTACGTGGATGACGCTGGCGAAATCGCCGAGGTCCTGCCGTCGATGATCAACCGGTGGGATGAGAGCGTCACGGGTCTGCTGGATCACTTCTCGGTCTACGCACTCGCCGATTGAGCGTGCCGACTCTACCGTGGCAGCGGGATAGCGCAGCACTCACGGCGTTCACGAAGCCTGCCATCTCGCGCGCCCGGCCCCTCCTCCTGGAGGCGCGTGAGCTCGAGCGGGCAGGCCGGGTGAGCGAGGCGGCCGAAGCATACAGTGCGGCCGCCGATGCAGCGGGGAGAAGCACCGAGGCGGGAATACTCGCCGAGGCGCTTCGGCGGCTGGGCAACATCAGGCGGCGCCGGCACGAGACCGCGGAAGCCATCGGATTGTACCAGCAGAGTCAGGAGGTGGCGACGGAGGCCGGTGACAACGTCATGGCAGCCGAAGCGCTGAACGGGCTCGCGCTCGTCGAGATCGAGCGTGGCGAATGGGGTGCCGCTCGCGCGCACCTGCACCGCGCTCTCTATCTGGGCTCGGACAGCGGTGAGCTGTGTGGTCGCATCCAGCAGAACCTGGGCATAATGGCGAACATCCATGGGGATTTCGTAAAGGCCCTCTCGCACTATCAGAGGTCGCTGGAGGCGTTTCGCGCCGCTCATGATGAGCGCGGCTGTGCGATCGCCTATCACAATCTTGCGATGATAAGCGCGGACCGGCAGCTCTGGGACGATGCCGACAGCTACTACCAGGCGAGCCTGGAGATCGCCGAATCGACGAGTGACGTGCAGATGCGCGGGCTCGTGCTGCTGAACCGGACCGAGGTGTACCTTGCGCGGCAGCGGTACGAGGACGCGCGTCGAAGCGCGGAGGAAGCTCTGCGCGTGTTCGATGGTGTGGAATCCAGACTGTACAAGGCCGAGGCGTACAAGTTTCTCGGGATGCTGTACCGTGAGACAGGCCAGCCCGCATTGGCGGAGGCGCGCTTTCGAGGTGCGATCGAGCTGGCGGAGATGGCCGGCTCTCCGCTGAGTGAAGCGGAGACATCACGCGAGATGGCGCTTCTCTTCCAGAACCTGGGCCGCAGCCAGGACGCGCTCAAACTGCTGAACACGTCGCACCGACTGTTCCGTCGTCTGGATGCACGGGCGGACCTGGTCGATGTAAACGCCAAGGTCAGCCACCTCGAGGGCGTGTATCTCAGCATCGTGCGGGACTGGGGTCGCTCGATCGAGTCGAGCGACTGCTACACGTTCGGCCACTCGGAGCGCGTGGCCACCTATGGAGAGGCACTCGCGAGTGCGTACGGTCTGGACGCCGCGGACGTGACCACCGTGCGCATCGGCGCATATCTGCACGACCTGGGCAAGGTGCGTATTCCGCACGAGATCCTCAACAAGCCGGGGCGATTAACGCCCGAAGAGTTCGAGATGATGAAGATGCATCCCGAGTACGGTCTTGAGATGCTGGCCTCGGTGGAGTTCCCCTGGGAAATCAAGCCGGTGATCCGTTCGCACCACGAGAAGATGGACGGCTCGGGCTATCCGGACCGGCTCCGCGGCGATGAGATCCCGCTGTCGGCGCAGATCATCTGCATGGTCGATGTGTTCGATGCGCTGACCACGAACCGGAGTTATCGCACCGCGATGCCGCTCGACCGCGCGCTTGGCGAGATCGAGGCCTGTCGGCGCTGGTGGCGCTCCGACGTATTCGACGCGTTCTGGTCGTCGCCAGTGGTGAGCTCGTCGCTGGCCGCGTAGCCGCTCGCACACGTTCCAGGTTTGCGGGAAGCTGTCGGGAAACACGCCTGACCCGGACTGCGGCGCTTCAACCGGAGTAGACGATGTCGCCTTCGTCGTCTATTCCCATCTCCTGGTGCATTCCGCAGACACCGCATACCCTGACCGCGTGCCAAACCTCGCCGAACTCCTCGCGATGCGCGTCGCTCGCGGGGCGGATGCTGAGCTTCTTGTAGCTGTACTCACCGCAATTCTCGCATGGGTGCGCACGTGCGATGCGCTCGGCGCGTTCGTGCGAAATCCGCGTCAATCCTACCGCTCCGCGTCCTTGTCACCGGCGGCTTCGCTGAGCGCGCGCGCGGTAGCTCGTGGCGGCTTGTAGCCGGACCGGCCAGCGGGCGGCGTATCTGGAGGGCCGCCGCCGACGCCTCCCCCGCCCCCCATCCCTTCCGGTCCCAGGCGCGCGAGCATCTCGCGCAGGCCGCCGAACGCGCCGAGCATCCCGGTTGCCTCCGCGGGGAGGAAGATGGTCGTCCCAGCCCCCCGGGTCACGGCCGGCAGCGCCTCGAGATACTTGAGGCCCAGCAGGTACATCGCTGCCTGGCCTTCGGGAAGCGAGGCGGTAATCCGCTCGATCGCCTCCGCTTCTGCCTGCGCCATCGCGAGCCGGGCCTCGGCGAGACCCTGGGCCCGCAGGATGGCCGCATCCTTCTCGCCCTCGGCGCGACGCACCTGGGCTTCACGCACGCCTTCGGACTCGAGAATCGCGGCTCGCTTTCCGGCTTCGGCGTTGGTCACGGCGGCGCGGCGCTCGCGCTCGGCGCGCATCTGCAGCTCCATCGACTGCTGGATGTCGTGTGGTGGTTCGATGGATTGAAGCTCGACACGAGTGACATCCACTCCCCATCCGATCGACGCTTCCTCGATCACCTCGCGCATGCGCTTGTTGATGACGTCGCGGCTGGCAAGAGTCGAATCGAGCTCCATCTCGCCGACGATGTTGCGGAGTGTCGTGCGCGTCAACGTCTCGAGCGCGTAGGGGAGGTTCTGAACGGCGTAGGTTGCCTTTTGCGGATCGGCCACCCGGTAGTAGAGAACTGCGTCGATGTCGATCGTGACATTGTCCTTGGTGATTACCGGCTGGCTGGGGAAGTTCAGCACCTGTTCCCGCAGGTCGATCCGGGATGTGGACCCGGATGTGATCCGCTTCACACCGCCGATATCTGCTTCGAAATAGCGGACATCTATCGACTTCGGTCGCTCGACAAACGGTATGAGGATGTTGAGCCCGGAGCGAGCGAGGCGGTGGAAGCGGCCGAGCCGCTCGATGACCATCACCTCGGCCTGTCCGACGATCTTGAGGGAACTTGTGCCGATGAACAGCACGAAGAGCGCGATGATGCCGATTATGATGGCGGTCATGGGTACTCCCGTGAGGAAAGCGACGCCACGCGCCCGCGGGTGCGGCGCGCGAGACTACATACTATCGGCGGAATCGCGCGGGAGCAAAGAGGGACGGACGCATTCCCGCAGGGAGGACGACGCGCGGGCCGGACCGGGGCAGACCCCGGCCCGGACGCGGTCATGGGTTTGCTGTAGCCTGCTCGCGTCGGGCGATGGCGAACAGGTCTGCCTGACTGTTCCCTCTGGCGAGCACTTCGATCGCCTTGCGCAGGGGCGCATCGTTGCCGACCTCTCGGCGAGCGACTGCCGAATCGCCGAACGCGAGCGCCGCGATCTTGCGGGCGAGTTGGCGATCGACCCAGTGGGAGCCGGCTTCATATTCCTGCCTGCTGACCTCGACGCCGGCGGCCGTCAGCCGGCGGAAGAACTCATCGCGCCAGGACTGATCCACCTCGAAGGCGCGGTTGACACCGGGCTTGAGCTCCAGTGCGTAGTCGTGGAGTGTGACATAGACGATCTGCCAATCGCTCCGCAGGGCCTTCACCAGAGTCTGTTCGGGACTCGTAAGCGTGTCGTTGGCCACGATGATGTCGGGGGTGATGGCACCGCCGCCGTATACGACCCGGCCCGCATCGGAGCGATAGACAGGACGCGTTGCCTTGACAGCCTCCGTCTCGACCGAATCGGTCTCCTCCTCGACGAACTGGCCGTCGACGACTGTCCGTTCCTTCTGGATCGAACGGCCGCTGGGGGTGAACCACTTGGCGGTCGTCATCTTGAGACCAAAACCACCCTCGAGTGGATACAGAGTCTGGACGAGTCCCTTGCCGAACGAAGTGGTGCCGACGATCAGGGCGCGATCGTGATCCTGCAGCGCACCAGCCACGATCTCCGAAGCGGATGCCGTACGCTCATCGATCAGCACGACGAGCGGCATTGACGGAAGCACCGGTTCAGCATCCGTGACGAATTGCTGCGGGGCCATCGCACGACCTCGCACGCTCGCGATCTCACGTCCTTCGCGCAGGAAGAGATTGCTGACTGCCAGTGCCTGATCCAGAATCCCGCCCCCATTTCCGCGCAGATCAAGGATGACTCCGCGGACCCGCTGTTTCCGGAGTGCTTCCAGTGCGTCAGCGAGCTCGCTGCTTGCCGTCTCGTTGAACTGCTGGAGCGGTACGTAGCCGACGCTGCTATCGAGCATGATGGCGTACGGTACCGCGGGGATGTGGATGATGGCTCGGGTGAGGTCGAGCTCGATCGGCTCGTCCACGCCGGGTCGGGCGAAGCGCACCGTGACGCGCGTTCCCGGCGGGCCGGTGAGGGAGTCTGAGACCTGGGTGATGTCCCAGCCCTCGGTGGAGTGTTCCTCGACGCCTGCGATCCGGTCGCCTTCCAGGATGCCGGCACGTTCGGCGGGCGTGTTGGGAAAAACACGGCTGACGGTGATGTAGCCGCGCTGATCCTCGATCTGCATCCCTATGCCACCGTAGCGTCCGCCCGTGGTGGCACTGAACCGCCGGAGCTCCTTGGGAGTGAGCAGCTCGGTGAACGGGTCATTGAGGCCTTCGACCAGACCGTTCGCCGCCTGCTCATAGAGCTCGGCCATGTCGAGGGTGTCGACGAAGCGCTCGGACACCAGAGTGAGCACCTGATCGAACAGCTTCGCACCATCGCGTGCCTCGCGCTCCTGCAGGAGGAACCCGCCCGCGAGCACAGGCATGACCGCGAGAGCTGCTATGATCACCTTGTGATTTCGGGGCAGGGACATTGTGATGCGTGCTCGGGTGTGAGGGAGACAGATTGGAATACGCCCGACCGTCCGGGGAGTTCCCGCAGAGTTTGAGAGGCTACAGAGGCTACCAGTTCGTGCCGGACACGGGCAGCGTGTCACCGCTCTCGGATGAACCACCTTCGGAGCCGCTGTCCCACAGCTTCTTCCACGAGATCTCACGCCCCTTCCGGTAGCCCTTCTGCGTAACCTTCACGCCTTCCGGGGAGATGGTCACCATGTAGGCCTGACCGTCCATCTCGATCTCGCGCTTTATGGTCTTCTCGAGTTTGGTTGCCATCTGTTCTCCCTTGCTTGAAATGGGGTTCATGTCCCGTGCACGCCGCCGTTTCCCCGGCGCGGTCCGACCGTTCATGCAAGCTTCGCGCTTGACCCTTCCCTATCCCTCACGTGACGATCATCACGTGAGTCGAGTTGCAAGCACGTAGTCCACGTACCACTCCCTCTGATACTGGCGAACGATAACGTCCCGCACCAGTCCGGCGGAGAGAAGCATCTCGTGAGCGGGCTGAAGCACCCGTTGAAGGTGCGAAGGATACCTCTGAGTCAGCGGAAAACGTTCCGCTAACCGCGCCAGCGCGATCCGCCATGTGACCATTCCCTCCTCCCGCCCGACTTCCAGCAGCCGGTAGAGTCGGCGCGCGACCGGCGATGAGAGAGCGAAGTAGCGTTGCGCAGAAAGGGTCACCGTATGGCCCGCCGCAATGTTACCGCGTATCATGGGCGAGATGACGACGCGCGCATCACCCGGCTCGCCCGAGGCGAGCGAGGGAAAGAGCGCGAACTGCACGCGATCGCCCACCCGGCGGCGATCCACCGATACTGCCGACAGGATCGAGAAGCTGCCGTCGACCGGGCTTCTGGCGGTGGCGTCGAAATAACTGCCCTTCGAATCCAGCACCGTCCGTTGCAGCCGCGTGAGGGCGGAGCGAAGCTGCTCATAGGTCCTGCCGTCCACACGCCTTCCCATCGATCGGAGAAAGGCGTGGAGGGTGAAGGATATGCCGCCATCCTCCGGCTCTTCCGCCTCGTGAAAGCGACGGAGCAGCTCGACGTAGACATCCTGATCGAACGTGCCCGGAATGCGGTCCCCGGGCGCGGGAAGTGCCCGCCATTTCCCTCCCTGCTCGGTGGTATAGCTGAGGGAGGAATCGTCCGCGGAATCGCTGAGGCGGAAGAGAGGCAGCGACTCCAGCGACCGATCGAGCACGACCGTCCGTCCGATGGAGCGTCGGCGCGCGGCGACACTCATGGCGGGAAGGTGGAGAACGGCAGCGTCGCGGGCAAGAACGTGGGAGGGCCGGACAGGATTCCATCGACAGTCGGGGTGTTGGCAAATACGTTCCCCGTGCTACCCGTGCTACCCGTGCTCTGTCGCCGGACAACAGCCGGCCCCCGCCACCGCTTCCTGCCGCCAGTGCTCAAGATCATCGCGTTCATCGTCCTCGGGCTCATCCTCGCCGCGTTCGCGGTCATCGGCCTTCTGTACGTGACACGCGGCACTCCGCTGCAGAGCGTACGTGCCGTGGGAGATGACAGCGAGCCGCCGGCTGTGACCGACCCGCAGTTCCGGCATACCGCGGAACTGCTGTCGAAGATGTCGATCCAGCCGGGCAACTCCGCCGATATCCTGCTCAACGGAGACGAAACCTACCCGCGGCTCTGGGAGGACCTGCGAAGCGCACGAAAATCGATAACGCTGCAGCTCTACTACGTACGGCCTGGGCGCATGGCCGACACTCTCAGGACGATCCTGCTGGAGCGCTCCCGTGCCGGCGTGCACGTGCTCTTCCTTCACGACGCATTCGGATCGTCGGACATTGGTGAGGAGTACTTGGCGAGTCTGCGGCAGGGAGGCGTACGAGTCGCCGTATTCCGGCCGATCCACTGGTACTCGATCGACAAGGCGACGAGTCGCTCGCACATCCGGGTGGTGGTCGTCGACGGTGAAATTGGCTATACGGGCGGTTTCGGAATCGATGACAAATGGTTTGGCGATGGCCACACCGTCGGAGAATGGCGGGACACCAACGTGCGCTTCCGTGGGCCGGCCGTGATGCAGCTCCAGGCAACGTTCGCAGCCGGATGGGTGGAAGCCACGGGGGTACTCCTCGTGGGCGACCTGTTCTTCCCCGCTCACGAGTTCACCGAGGACGACGGACCATATCTGGCCGCGCTGCTGCACGCCTCACCGACGGTGGGGAGTACCGCTGCCGAACGGTTCCTTGCGCTGTCGATCGCAGGCGCGCGTCGGAGTCTCTATATCAGCAACTCGTACTTCGTGCCGGACGACGATTTTCGCCGTCTGCTCACGACTGCGGCGCAGAGCGGCGTGGATGTGCGAATTCTGACTGCGAGTGAGAAGACCGACATCAAGGCCACGTGGCGTGCCGGGCGATATCGTTACGAGGAACTGCTCTCGGCGGGCGTACGCGTGTACGAGTACCAGCCAGCAATGATGCACGCGAAGACATTCGTCGTGGATGGAGTCTGGTCCAGCATCGGTACCATGAACATCGACAACAGGTCGCTCGCCTTCAACGACGAATCGAACCTCGTGGTCGCCGGAGCGGAGTTCGGGTCACGCCTCGAGGCGGTGTTCCTCGACGACCTTCGATACTCGCACGAGTTCACGCTGGAGGAGTGGCGAGAGCGGCCATGGACCGAGCGTGTGAAGGAGTGGATCGCGAACACAATGTCCCGGCTGCTCTGATGCTGGCCGGCCGTGGTCCGGGCGGCAGGTCTGACTGGCGCGGCCGATCCTGCTACCGGATGTTCTACCGGATGTCCTCGCGGCCTAGCGCGGCTCGAACGGCCTCGCGCATCGCGATGAGCGCATCCTCGCGTGCGGCCGGTGAGTCATCGCGGACGTGCAGCTCGATTCCGTCAGTAACAGCGAACCGCTGCCAGCTCACGGGGCTGTCGTCGTCGTTCGCGACGGCTACGTCGGCGCCGACGCCCAGGGCGGGCGAGAGGGACTGCGCCACTCTGCGCTCAAGGGCATCACCCGTGAGGTCGTGCATCTCATTCCTGATGAGGTCGAGTGTCTGACCCTCCCGTTGCCTGATCTTGATCGCGAGTAGCTGCAGGAGATGCCGGTAGTTGTAGGTGGCAGCGGTACCCGTTCCTTCGGGTCGATCCAGCAGCCCACTTGCCACGTAGAATCGTACGGCACGCGCGCTGGGAGCTGCACGCGCCGATGCGTTGGTGGGCCGTATGCCGGCAGCGTCCACGAGGGCCGTCACGTGGGCCGCGAGCCCGCGCGCATTCCAGGGCGCGTGCCTCGAGTGCGTTCGCAGCAGTGCGACGGGTGAGTCCTGCATGCGGGAAACAATAACCCGACCGGGAGCGGGCGTCGACCTGAGGTGCCGGAGGCTCGATGGAGAACGGGGCGCGAATCGCTCGCGCCCCGTTCTCCGCGTGCCTGGCGTTGGCTTCGCAGCAGTCAGCGGCGCGATCGCCTGGATGCCTTGCCTCGACTTCCGCCCGCGCGCCTCGAGCTCTTCTTCGAGGTTCGTTTCGTCGACGCACGCTTCTTCGAGGCAGCCTTCCTGGCGGTGCCCTTTCTCCCGGCCGTTCTGCCAGTGCGTCGTGTCGATGCGCCCCTCTTCTTCGCGCTCCTGCCTGCCGCGCTCTTCTTCCTTCCCGTGGACTTCCTGGAGGCGGACTTCCTGGAGGCGGACTTCTTCGCGGATTTCTTCGCGGCACTCTTCTTCGCGGCACTCTTCTTCGAGGCACTCTTCTTCGAAGCGGGCGTCCCGCTCGCCTTTCCTGCCGCGCGCTTTCCAGCGGAGCCCTTCTTCGTGCCGCCGGCCGTTGTGCCGGCCGGCTTCGGAGTAGCGCTGCCGCCCCCCATGGCTCCGGTGCCACCTGCAGCCGACGGTCTGATCGCTGTCCCGGAGGTCTGTGTGGTGCGCGGCGTGTCGCGTAGCGCGCCGCCGGCGGGCCCACCGCTCCCAGTCCCACCGCCCCCCACTCCCGCTGCGGCCGGCGAACCGCGGCCCGCGCCGCCCGGAGAACCACCGCCTCCCCGCGCAGAGCCAGGGGTTGCTCCGCCCGTTGCCCCCGCTCCAGCAGCCGTGCCCCGTGCCCCGCCCGCGCCCCCCGAGCCGGCTGTGCCGCTCACGCCGCCTCCCGCGGGCCGCGTGCCCCCGACCGGCCGCGACGCACCCATCCCATCGCCGCGGCTCACCGCCGGGAGCTCCGCCGTGTCCTCCTCTTCGGCGGGTTCTTCCTCCTCCTCGGCATCGGATTCCTCGGCGCTGTCCCAGAGGTCGTCGCTGTCGTTGCGAGTGATTCCCCAGCCGCCGTTTTCATCGTCGTCGTCTTCGTCGTATGAGGAGCCGCCTCCACCGTAGCCGACTTCCTCTGAATCTTCGTCGCGTTCCGAGAAATTGAGCTCGTCGTTGAACCCGTCACCGCGCGGCATGACCGCCTCCTGTCTAGTGAGTTGACCGAGCCGACGCATCAGCGATGCGGCGCACCGACATGGCGCCGGGTCGTTGCAGGTCGCGTGCCCTGCGTCGGAGATATGCGAATGAGTGTGAGCACCCCGCGTCGAGATGCACACCTGCGACACACCCCAATACACAAACGCGCCCGATCCGTCAAGATCGGGTGCGCGTCAGGGAAGACAGACCGGACTCCAGCAGAACCGGGATGGGTATCAGCGGGGGGCCGTGGTCACGGCTCGATCAGCGTCGATCGTCGGACAGGAAGGTGAGTGCCTTGCGGCGGTTCACCACCTCGCGCATCGCGTCGTAGATGTGCGGGTCAAGCAGGCCCCCGCGATGGGTACCGAGCAGCTCGACCGTCTGGGTGGGGGTCATCGGCTCGCGGTAGGCGCGCTTCGAGGTGAGGGCGTCAAAGGCATCCGCTGCGGCGAGAATCCGTCCGCCGATCGAGATCGCATCGCCCTTGATGCCGCGTGGATAACCGCTGCCGTCCCAGTGCTCGTGATGATCGAGGACGTACTGCATTGACGACCCTATGTGCTTGAGTGGTGCGAGAATGTCCATGCCGATCCGGACATGATCCTTGACGTGGGCGAATTCCTCGGGCGTGAGGGTCGCCGGCTTGTTGAGCACCGCCTCCCTGATCCCGATCTTTCCCACGTCGTGGAGCCGTCCAGCCAGGCGGATCTGTTCCACCGTGTCCTCGTCCAGCTCGAGCTCGTGGGCAATTGACGCCGCCAGGTCGGCGACACGCGCGGAGTGACCGCGCAGGTATACATCCTTCGCCTCCATCGCGTTGATCAGGGTTTCCGCGACGTTGATCGTCAGACCCCTGAGCGCCAGCTTCTCGCGTTCGAGCTCGGAAGTGCGCAGCGCGACTTCCTCGCGGATCATCTGCTCCACACGCCGCTGCTCGATCATGAGCTCGCGCCTATGGATCGTTCGGCTCACGGCCTCCAGCAGGTCCTCGAACTCGATCGGTTTCATGAGGTAGTCGAACGCGCCGCGTGACAGGGCCTCGGTGGCGGTGGGCGCGTCGTTCACGGCAGTGAGCATCATGATTCCGAGTTCGGAATCGACACTCATCGCGCGCGGCACCACATCGATTCCGGACATGCCTGGCATCCGGATGTCGCAGAGCATCACTGCAAACCTGGACTCGGCCAGCGCCTCGAGGGCGGCAGTGCCGTTGTGAGCCGTGTGCACGTCGAAGCCGCGCGAGCGGAGGAACTTCGCCAGCGGCATGCGTATCGCTTCCTCGTCATCAACGATGAGAATCCGCACGCTGCCGGCCCTTCCTGCCTGTGGATCTGCTCGCGAGGGACGAGCCTCGCGCCTATCGGCCGCGGTCTGATGAGTCGTCTCTATCATTCGGGAATGCCCGCAAGGGTCGCCGCCGGATACCGATCGACGGGGAGAGAGATGCTGAATGTGGCACCGGCACCGGGCGCACTACGGACGGTGATGCTTCCATCGTGCGCCTGAACGATGCCGTAGCTCACGCTCAGCCCCAGCCCGGTTCCGGCGCCCTCGGGTTTGGTGGTGAAGAACGGCTCGAAGATGTGCTCCTGAATCTCGGGCGTCATGCCGGCACCCGTATCGGATATCTCAAGGACGATCCGATCGCGAACCGGGCACGTCGTTATGGTGAGTCGCCGGTTCGTGACCTCCCGCATGGCATGCTCCGCGTTGGCGATGAGGTTGAGAATCACCTGTTGCAGCTTCTGTTCGTCGCCCCTGAGCATCGGGAGATCATCCGCGAGCACGGTCTCTGTCTCAATCCCTGCAGAGCCGAATGCGTACGTCCGGAGTCGCAACACCTGCTGCACGATATCGTTCATGTTTACCATGGCGTCGCGGGGCTGAGCCTTGCGCGCGAACGAGAGCAGGTCCCGGATCACTTCGGACGCTCGATCGGTTTCGCGCTTTATCATGCGGACCGATTCCTCGGAGTCCTCCGAGAGGTTCTCCTGCAGGAGAAGCTGGGCATAGGCGGAGATGCCGGTAAGGGGATTGTTGACCTCGTGTGCGACGCCGGCCACGAGTTCGCCGAGCGCAGCAAGCTTCTCCGCCTGGCGAAGCTGCTCGGCCACCCTGCGGTCGTCGGTGAGATTTCGCACCCGAACCACGAGACCAACCTGCTGGCCATGCTCGTCCGCGATGAGACTCCACGCAACCGCGGCGGGAAACTCGCTGCCGTCCTTGCGGCGCTGTACCCTTTCGGTGGTCCAGACTCCGCCGTCGGAGAGCGCAGAATACAGTGACGCCTGATCGGCAACGCTGGGCTGGTGAGCGACGAGCTGCGCGAGAAGAAGTCCCGTCAGCTCATCCGAGTCGTAACCGAATTCCCGGGCCGCTGCCGCATTCGCATAGATGATCCTTGCGTCGGTGGCCACGATGAATACGGGCTGATCCATCGTCGCGAGCGCCGCGGCGAGCATCTGCTCGCGCCCGCGCTGACGACGTTCCTCGGCGCCGAGCAGGAGAACCTCGACTGCCAGGGCAATGTGGATGGCAACGCGCTCGAGTTCGGCGAGCGCGGTATCGCTGAGCGGAGTCTGCCCGGAATCCGAAACGCCGAAGGCTCCGATCAGGCCTTGCGACGTCACGAGTGGAATGATCGCACCGCTCTCTGCCGGAACGCGGTGCGCAACGGTGGGGTGCGCGATCTCCCGGGCGTTCGCGAAGCGCGTCGCCGTATGTGTCGCCAGCGCCGCGACCGCGGCGCTGGAGTTGGCCGGGACCCGGACTCCAGCCAGCTCGCTCGCGCTTCCACGGGCGGCCACGTAGTGAAGCGGGCTTCCCGCGCTCTCGATGATCCCGAGCGCCTTCCCTGTGGAAGGAACGAGCCCGTCCAGCACGGAGAGTATGGCGTCCGCACCCTCGGCGACGCTCACGGCGTCGAGTCCGAGGCGGATGATGGCGACGCTAGCCTCCGCATGCTGGCGCTCGCGATGCTCGGCCTCGAACAATTGTGCGTTCCGGATTGCCGCGGTCGCGTAGTCCGCCAGCGTTGCGAGAGTCTCCTCGTCATGGTCCGTGAATCGTCGACTGTCATTTCCGAAGATCATCACCGCGCCGATATCGCGATCGCCAGCCCGCAGGGGCGCGGCGATGGCATTGCCGCTGCCGCTGCCCAGTGCATCGGCGCTGTACGGCCAGCGTTCGGCGTTGCGCCTCAGGTCATCGGTGCGGACGATGCGCCTGAGCCGAATCGCTTCGGCGGCGAACGTGGAGGCGATGGGTACGCGGTCACCTATGCGCCCAGCCACGTCGCCATGTGTAGCTCGGAGATGGAAATTCTCGCCCTCGATCGACCCGACACGTACGCCTCGGCCCCCGAGAAGCTCGCCGGCCGCGCGGGCGATGAAAGCGAACGTCTGCGAGAGATCCAGTGACTCGTTGATCTGCCTGCCGATGGTGGCGAGTGCTCGCGATTCACGGATCGTACGCCGCAGGATCTCGTCCAGGTCGGGCGTACCGCCGGCCGCGATGGCGATATCCGGAGGCGCTTGTCCGGGTGGAGGAATCTGGGCCAAGTCGGGTGCCGCGCTGGAGACAGGACGGGAGGTTGGGGGGGGGGCGGGAGGGGGGGCAGCGGAGCGCTGTCCAGAGGTGAGACGCTTCTGCCGATACGACTGTAACCTGGCGTGCGCGGCCTTGACGCGGCGCCGGCCACGGCTCAGCGGGTGCCGTCCGGCTTCAGGTGGTACTTGGAGACCGCGGCGCGTCTTCCACGAAGCGGACATCGACCTGCCGCGGGATAACGCCTGCCTCGAAGCCGCGGTGGAGCAGGAGCCGCACCGCTTCGCGTCCGCGCTCGCCGTAGTCGAGCGTCCATGCGTTGACGTACATCCCCACGAACGTGTCTGCCGCGCTTCGGTCGAGGCCACGCGCGAAGCTCATGGCGTGGTCCAGAGCCGCGTCACGGTGTTCCAAAGCATAGGCAATACTGGCGCGTAAGTGGCGTGAAACTGCTGCCGTGAGCTCCTCTCCAAGGTCCCGCCGGACAACGTTGCCCCCCAGCGGTAGCGGCAGACCCGTCTCGCCAAACCACCACTCTCCCATGTCGGCCACGAGGTGGAGTCCACGATCCGCGTAAGTGAGCTGCCCCTCGTGGATGAGAAGGCCGAGCGGCACATCGCCGCGCGCGACGGCGTTCTCGATCTCGTCGAACGGTGTCGGCACGGGCGTGAAATCCGACTCGAACAGGCGCAGTGCAAGGTAGGCAGTCGTCATCTCGCCGGGGATCGCCACACGTGTACCTCGGAGATCCTTCCGGGTGAGCGGCTCCCGCGCGACGAGGCGGGGTCCGTAGCTGTCACCCATGGAGGAGCCGTGTGGCAGCAGGGCATAGTTGTCAGCCACGTAGCTGTATGCGTGGATCGAGATGGCGGAGACCTCGAGATCAGCGCGTAGTGCCCGCTGGTTCAGCGTCTGGATGTCCTGGAGTTCATGGACGTAGTGCAGTCCTTCCGTGTCGATCTTCCCTTCCGCGAGCGCGTAGAACATGAAGGCGTCGTCGGAGTCAGGACTATGGGCTACATGGATGGTTCGCGGCGAAAGAGCCATGTCAGTTTGGAGTGCGTGGCAGAAGGAGTTGATTCGGTGCCCGCTATCGGTTCGCCTGTGCGAGCGCGCGGTCGATGTCGTTCCGGTGGCGCTGGTATTCGGGAAGGTTCCGTTCCAGCTCTGCCGGTGCGGCGGCGATGAGTCGCTGTTCGAAGCGGCGGGCAGAAGTCTCATCGCCGGCGAGCCGTGCAGCGTCGGCCGCAAGTGCGAGTCCGAGCAGATGGTTCGGCTGTGCGTTGAGGATGCTATCCGCCTGCGCGCGCGCGAGTTCGCGCACGCCGATCACGGCGCCGATTCGGCCGAGGTCGTAGTGCTGGTCGGGCTCCAGGGGCCCGAGCATCTGGTATGCCGATACGGCCATGGGGGCGAAGAACTGAACGCTGTCGGTCTTCCCCTGTTCGTGCAGGGTCATGATGCGGTTGAACAGGCGGTCCGCGCGCTCCTGCGGCGACATCGCGGAGATGCCCGGGGCGGCAGCGGGGACAGGAGCGATCGCACCGAAACCCGGCGCGGGGGTAGCGGACTGGGCACTCGTTCCGCCTCGGGCCACAGCCGACCCCCAACGCTGGCCGGCGACCAGGGCGATGAGTGCCAGCAGGGCGATGCCGGCCACCGCCCAGGGAAGCGCCGAGGCGAAGCCGCGCGGCTGCGTCGCAGCATGTGTGGGTGCGTCAATGCGAGCGGCTCCGCTGCTGCCGGCGCGGGTACCGCAGACGTGGCAGAATCGGGAACCAGGCGAGAGGGCCGTCCCGCATTCCGCGCATGCGGCACCTGCCAGCGGGGCACCGCAGCTCGCGCAGAACCTCCCCCCGCCGGGAACGGCAGGCGCCGAACAGCGGGGGCAGTTCTGCGGTTGTGTGACAACGGAGCCGGTCATCGGACGGGGAAGTTAACCGATGCGGGCGTGCGGGTGCAGCAGAAATGGAGAGCGAGCGGGGGAGAGGGCGAGCGGGGAGAGTCACCCGCTCGCTACGGCGCGGCGCACCTGTAATGCTGCCCGTCTTCAATGCGCGTGCTTCCCTCCCGGCGCCGAGATCTTCTCGACCATCTCCTCCGAACGGCTGTCGCTGTCGGCCTTCCGGACGACGTCCGCCTGCGCGATGATCCCCACCAGCGCGCCGCGCTCGTCGACGACCGGGATGCGGCGGATCTGCTCGGAGCCCATGACCTTCATCACGTCCCTGACGTCATCGTCCGGCTTGCACGTGTGAATGCCGGCGCTCATCGCTTCACTCACGGGACAGTCGGCTGATGTGTGACCCTCGGCGACGTGGCGGATGGCGATGTCGCGGTCCGTTATGACGCCGACGAGTTTCGTCGAGCCCTCGCGCTCGACAACCGGCAGAACGCCGACATCCTCGCTCTTCATGAGCCGAGCTGCGGCAGTGATCCCTGTCTCGGGCGTGACAACGCCCGGGTTCCTTACCATGATCTCCTGGGCTTTCACGGGCTTCCTCGCTGGTATGGGGGAGGTCAAGTGAGGCAAGGAGAGTGCCCGGCGAGCCTTCACTCTCGGAGCGCACGACTCCAGTGCTCTCGGACTCGGACTCGTGGCCGTCACCTCCGCTGTGCCGCTTCACTGGCGAGCCGCTCCGGCTCCCGGTACGATTCAGGCGTGACTCCAGACAATCTGCCGGGCGGTGATCTCGTCATCGCGGGAATCGCCGATCTGGATCGCGGTGAAGAGACCGCCGCGGCTCTGCTCGTCTCCATTGGCGCCCCGCGACTCCGCCGACTGGGCTTCGTCATCAAGCGTCCCTTTCCGGACCCGGAGCAGCGCCTCTACCGCATTCTCGCTGGATTCGATGGCGCGAGCGCGCACGGTCGCTTCAACGCGCTCATCCGTCGCCTCGTGAGCTTCGAGCGCGCCGCCGAGTGCGCGAGCTAGCCAATCGCGCGCTGATCGAGCGTTTCATGGACGCGCTCGGGAACACCGCGACATCGGGTGTGCGCATTTACCTGGTGGGCGGCACCACAGCCGTGCTTATGGGATGGCGTGCTTCCACGATCGACGTCGACATGGTGATGCAGCCGGAGGACGAAACACTCCTCCGCGCGATTCCGGGACTCAAGAACTCCCTCCGGATCAATGTCGAGCTGGTATCTCCCGCCCACTTCATTCCCGTTCCGCCAGGCTGGGAGGGGCGCAGCACATTCATCCGGGACGTTCGCCGCGTCGCATTCTATCACTTCGACCTGTACGCTCAGGCGCTAGCCAAGGTAGAGCGCGGTCACCGGCAGGATCTCGAGGATGTGCGCGCGATGCTCGAACGCTCCCTCATCGATCCACGACACGCGTTGGAGTACTTCCAGTGGATCGAGCCTGCGCTCTATCGCTTTCCGGCGATCGACCCGGCCAGTTTCAGACGGGGCGCCGAGGAAATTTTCGCGGAGTGAATACGTCTGCGCACTGTCGCTCATCGATGCGCGGCGAGACTCCCGCTTTGCCCAGGCCCGGCCCGGGTGGATGACGGCAGCGGGGGCCATCCGGGTCCAAATCCCCCTCAACCCCGGCCCTGAAAGCAACCCCAGCCCTTTGTACGCTGACCGGTCGAGCGTGCTCGTAGAGCACAGTTGTTTGTGCAGAGTGGCAATATGTCCGGTCAGCGGCGCCACAATGGACAGTACATTTGCACGCACTGCACATTGTGATTGACAGGCCAGGTCATGCGAGCTAGCTTCCGGCTTCCCCTTCTCCCAGTCGTCCACCGTGAAGCCAGAGAGGAGTTCCCCTCGTGTTACCGCACTCCCGTTCCATCACACCTGACGTTCAGGGGGCGTCCCGGAAGGACATCCTCGACCTCACGAAGAAGCTCAAGATCCGCTTTCTCCGCCTCCAGTTCACCGACATACTCGGCGTCAACAAGAACGTGGAGATACCGGCCTCGCAGTTCGAGAAGGCGCTGGAGGGCGACATGATGTTCGACGGCTCCTCGATCGAGGGGTTCGTGCGCATCGAGGAATCGGACATGCTGCTCGCGCCGGATATCGAGACGTTTCGCGTTTTCCCGTTCAGCGATCCGGACCAGCCGGTGGCGCGGCTCATCTGTGACATCAACAAGCCGGACAACACCCCTTTCGCCGGCGATCCGCGCGCGGTGCTCAAGCGTCAGATCGAACGTGCTGCCAAGCTCGGCTTCACCATGAATGCGGGGATGGAAGCCGAGTTCTTCATGTTCAAGCGCGGAGAGAACGGTGCGCCCACGACGGAAACGCACGATGTGGGTGCGTACTTCGATCTCACTCCCGTGGACCTGGGCGAAGACGCGCGGCGTGGCATAATTGACGTGCTGGAGCGGATGGGCTTCGAGGTGGAAGCGGGCCATCACGAGGTCGCGCACGGCCAGCACGAGATCGACTTCCGTTATGCCGGCGCGCTGACGACGGCTGACAACATCGCGACCTTTCGCTTTGTAGTCCGCCACGTGGCGCGGAGCTATGGTCTGCACGCGTCGTTCATGCCCAAGCCGATCTTCGGACAGAACGGAAGCGGTATGCACACGCATCAGTCGCTCTTCAAGGGGAACCTGAACGCGTTCTGGGACAAGAAGGCGGAGTGGGAGCTGTCGAAGACTGCGCTGCACTACATCGGTGGGCTGCTCAAGCACGCGCGCGGGTTCTGTGCGGTGACAAACCCGCTGGTCAATTCCTACAAGCGGCTGGTGCCGGGATATGAAGCGCCTGTGAATGTCGCCTGGTCCATGCGCAACCGGTCACCGATGATCCGGATTCCCGACCGCAGGGGCACCGGTACGCGTGTGGAACTGCGTATGCCCGATCCCTCGGCGAATCCGTATCTGGCGCTTGCCGTGCAGCTCGCCGCCGGGATCGACGGTGTGGAGACGAAGGCCGACTCGCGCGAGCCGGTGAACACGAACATCTGGGCGATGTCACACCGCGAGAAGCGGCGGCTCAGGATCGACGATCTCCCACACAATCTCACGGAGGCGTGTGACGAGCTCGAGAAGGACAAGGTGATGACCGATGCACTGGGCGATCACATCGCCACGCACTTCCTCGCGGCCAAGCGTCAGGAGTGGGAGGAATACATCATCCAGGTCACGCCCTGGGAGCTGGAGCAGTATCTGGCGAAGTATTGATGGTAACGGTCGGAGGGGCGTCCTTCGTACCCTCCGATGTACCTTCCGATCGAGGTCCGCTCACGATCTCCCCGCTGTTGGCAAGCGCGTTGCGGAAGAGAATCGGGCC
Source organism: Gemmatimonadaceae bacterium (assembly GCA_050733695.1). Lineage (GTDB taxonomy): Bacteria > Gemmatimonadota > Gemmatimonadetes > Gemmatimonadales > Gemmatimonadaceae > JBOHTO01. The sequence continues at coordinate 37,405 of JBOHTO010000026.1, forward strand.
AGCCGTTTGGTTCACCGCCAGAACGGCGAGGAAGAGTGAGGCGATCTGCGGCCCCCGATCGGGGTACGCCTGTGCGACAACCGCGGCGAGACCGATGGCAACACCGGCCTGCGAGATGAGACCGGGCCACACGTAGCGTCGCTCCATGGGTGAAGAGTTGGCCCAGCGAGCGCCCAGCTTCGTCCCACCCCATATGCCCACCGCGCGAACGATCACGATGGGCAGCACGAGCACCCAGAAGGTCGCGATGTCGTCGATGCGCATCGCCGCTCCGGCGAGCGCAAAGAACACGACGAACACCGGTGCAGACGCGCGTTCCATCGCATGTCGGAGAGTCTCCCCGTCGTCACCTCTGGAAAAGTTTTCGGTCACGAAGCCGGCTACGAGCAGCGTGAGTAGTGTCTCTACGTGCGCCAGATCGGCTATCTCGGCCCCGAGGAAGGTGACCACGACGCCGAACATGAGCAGCTCACGCTGAACAAACCGGAGGTACAGTGCTATCACTCCTCCGAGTAGAGCGCCGACGACGAAGGAACCGCCGATTTCCCACGTGAGCATGCCGAGCGATGGGCCGCCACCACCGCCGGTCACAGGAGCGAGGGCACGCGCGAGGGCGAGGGCACCGCTGAAGAGCAGCACCACAGCCACGTCCGATAGGAGCACGATCCCGAGCGTCGTCCTTGCCACCGGTCCCTTCGCGTGCGTCTCGGTGAGAAGCGCCATGGTTACGGCGGGCGAGTGGACGATCGTTATGGATGCGAAGACAACAATGAGCGCGATCGCCTCGACGATCGGCATATCGCTCAGAAATGGCACCCATTGCCTTACTGCCAGAAGGAACGCCGCCACAAGCACGAACGTCATGAGCAGCTCCGTGCTCATGATCTTGATGATCGCAGTGCCACGCTCGCGAACCTCGGCCCAGCGCAGCTCGGCACCTGCAAGAAAGGCAATGAGTGCTATGGCGACGCCGCTTACGGGCGCGAGCTCGCGTATATCGCCAACTGAAACCGTACCGAACACGTCGGGTCCGAAAAGCACACCGGCCAGCATGTAGCCCACGATCTTCGGGAGCCGGATCGATTCCGCCACTTCGCCGACCGTGTAGGCGGCGAGGATGAGGAAACCGAATTTGAGGAGTGTCTGCGCACTCTCCGGCTCTATGCTGAGCGGAAGAATCAACTGCATGCCGAGGAAGAGCAGCACGAGGATGATCCCGCGTCGCATCAGCTCGTGCCCTCTCCTGACGACGATCGACCTGCATGTCGCTTCGCGCCTGGCTCTGAATCCGGTGGTGCGATCGCGTCGCTCAGCTCCGCTGCGGCAACGATGGCACGACGCTCGCCGGAGGTTTCATCCGTTCCTGATTGTTCGCGTTGCGCTGCAGCCGGGGGCGAAGGAGCTCTGTCAGGCCGTGCGGGCTCGGGATGATGATCGCCGACACGACGCGTCATGAAAGGCGCGACGACCGAACGCACGAGATGAGCGGCTGACAGATCGGTGAGCAGGACCGATGCGATGGCCGCGGTGAACACCACGTTCGACAGGATCAATCGGTCATGTTGCAGATAGTCGAGTCCAAGTGCGACCGCCAGACCGCCCTGACCGAGCAGTGCACGTCCCCAGTCGCGGCCGAAGACCGGTAGCGCGTCGTTCATGCGGGTGGCGAGTCGCGCCCCGCCGATCTTGCCTGCGGCGCGTGCCGCCAGGAAAAGCAGCACTGGTGCGATCCACTGCCTGAGGCTCGGTGCCCAGGTCGCGCCAGCGAAGATGAGCAGCACGAAATAGAACGGGCGCTCAGCGGCGATGAGGGTGTTCTCGATCTCCTGCCGGTTGGTCGACGTGTTGACGAGCGTGGCTCCCACGATCATCGCGGGCAGTAACGGCGACAGACCGAGATACGCCGCCGCGCCGGCGGTGAGAATGATGGCTCCGGCGAGCGCGACCCAGAGTCTGTCGGTCTCCTTCTCGGGGCCGAGAAAGAGATGGAAGAGCGCTCCGCCCACCAGGCCGATACCGATCGTAACGGCAACCCACTCGGTCGTCGTGAGGGCGCGTGCGAGTCCCTCCGGACTCGGATGCTGGATGCACATCAGGATGCCGAACGTCGTGATCGCGACGAGTGCATCCACGGCGGTCGTGACCTCCAGCTGTCGCACGACGGGCCCGCGCTGACCCAGCCGTCGCGCCACGACCTCGATACCCGATGGTGCGGCGACGGTGGCGATCGCGCCGAGGGCGAACGCCGGGATAGCCGACTCGGAGAAGGGGATGTCGAAGAGCCACGCGACGGCGACCATCTCGAGCAGCGACACCACGAGTAGCGTGATGATCGCCTCCGCGAACGCGAGCCGGTAAGTCAACCCCTTGATGCGTACGAGCTCGGGGATGTAGAACTGGGTTCCCACGATCGCGCCTATCCAACCGAGCGCGAGCGTTGTGAACGGCGCGAACGCGTCGATCGTCGTTCCGCTGAGCACTCCCGCGACCTGCGGGCCCAGCAGAATCCCGAGCAGCAGATACTCCGCGCCCGAGACGATGAGAAATCGCCTCGCGATCCAGTCGAACGCGACGTGTGTCGCCAGGTAGGCGAGGGCGACCACGAGGATGAGGATGAGGCCGGCGCTCATCGCGGGAAATTGGCGTGCCGGAGCCCGGTTGCAAAGAGCGGCAGCTCGATCAGTGCGATGACGGCTCCGCGGCTCACACTGTACCGGCTAGGCATGGACGCTCGACGGGACGATGCTGCGGGTTGCTCTGGCTAGTACTACTAGGTTAAGTTAGGTTGTGTCGATCCATGCACGGGAACATGTCGGGCACCAGTCACCAAGCCGGATCAGCACCGCTTGCAGGCTGCGGCGGATCGCCGGCAGCGTCAGGCCGGGAGTTTTTTTTTCCGCGCAGCGTTTCCAGGACGAGGAACGCGTAGGCCATTGAGGCAAGCGTGACGTGATGATGCCACCCTGGCCACGAACGCCCTTCGAAATGATCGAGGCCGAGTTCATCCTTGAGTTCGCGATAATCCTGCTCGATACGCCAGCGCCCTTTCGCGAGGCGGACGGCACGCCGGAGCCCGAGCACTTCACCGGGGAGGTGCGCCAGCCAGTAGTGCGTCGGCGCGTCGGCGCCGCGCGGCCATTCGATCAGCAGCGCGAGGGGGGCCGTCGGCAGGTTGCGCGTAGTGGTCCAGCGGTGCGACGGCCACAGGGACGTCTGCGCGAAGCGCGAGCGCAGGGCCCCTTTGGTGCCCTGGCGCCACGTCACCGAGCGCCACGCGTCGGTGGGCAGCGTCGCGGCGATCGCATCCAACGCGAGCGGCTCGGACAGCGCGGCCCGGGGCACGCGACGCCGCGGGCGTCCTCGCCCCGTATACGGCGGGGGCCCGGCGGGGGCGGGCTGCTCGGACCACCCTTTCACGCTGGGCGCAACCTGGACACAGTACGGGAGCCCGCGCGCGGTGAGCGCGGCGCGGAAGTCGTGGCTCGTTCCGTACCCCGCATCCGCGAGCACCACCCGCGATCCCACGCCCCACGCGCGCACCCGATCGAGCGCGGCGAGGGCGAGATCGGCCTTGGTGTGATATGTCACGCTGTCCGGAACACGCGCGGCGGCCCGGCGGTCCGCATCCGCGATCCACGCCTCGGGCAGGAACAGGCCCCAGGTGAGGGGCAGACAGGCGCGGTCGGTGCCCAGATGGACACTCACCGCGACCTGGCAGTTCGCCGTCTTCCCGAGCGCCCCGCAGTACTGGCGGCCGACGCCGACCGACTGGTCGCCCTGCTTGGGGAAACTCGTCTCATCAATGATGAGCACCGCCTCCGGCAGCAGGCGATCGAGCAGCAGTCCGGTCAGGGCCGCCTGCACCGGCACCCACTCCCACGGGCTCTGATTCACGAACTGCCGCAGCGCCTGCACGTCGGCGCCCGGGAGCCGCGCCACCATGGGCTCGATCGACTTGCGTTCCCCGTCCAGCAGCAAGCCGCGCACATACAGTCCGGCCTGCGTCCGACGCTCCACACGGCCGAGCAACGGGACGAGC